>PKYI01000120.1 GCA_003133645.1 Acidobacteriota bacterium
GGACCTACAACGACTGGATCGAGCTGCTCGCGCTGCACGAGGACACGCACCTTGAGCACCTGCTGCGTCCCTCGCGCAACCCGCTGCAGCGGCTCGTGGAGGCGCTGCTTCCGGTGGGGCCGATCACCCTCAAGGCTCCGCGCTGGGTCCACGAGGGGTTCGCGACGCTGGTGGAAGGGAAGCTCACGGGTTCCGGCCGCCCGAACGGCGACATGCGGGCGGCCATCCTGCGCCAGCGCGCCCGCGCCGGCATGCTGCCGACCTACGCGCAGCTCGCGAGCGACTCCCAGAGCTGGATGGGGATGTCGATGGCGTACCTCGCCGGCTCCGCGTACCTGCAGTGGCTCGTCGAGCGCACCGGCCCCGACAGCCTCAAGCACCTGTGGGCGCGGATGACCGCCCGCACCGACCGCAGCTTCGACGCGGCGTTCGCAGGCGTGTTCGGCGAACCGCCCGCACGCCTATACGACCGCTTCACGGCGGACCTGACCTGGCGGGCGATGGAGGCCGAGCGGAACCTCGAACCGGTGGCGCGGGAAGGAACGCTCTGGCAGGACCTGAAGTGGACGACCGGCGAGCCCGCGGTGTCGCCCGACGGGACGATGCTCGCCATCGTCCTGCGCGGCCGCGAGGCGCCATCGCGCCTCGTCGTGTGGTCCACCGGTCCTGACGAGGCGGGGCTGAAGACCTGGGACGAGCGGGTCGCCAGGCAGCTCCGGCGCGACCCGGAGGACGTCGCACCCGTGCGGGCGGGACCGCTGCCTCGCAAGCCGCTGCACCAGCTCGTGACCAGGGACGGCGAGGAGCCGTTCACGCCCCGGTGGCTGCCCGGCGGCCGGGCGATCGTGTACGTGCGCTTCGAGACGGACGCCGAGGGGCCCATGCACCCGGACCTCTTCCGCTGGGAGCCCGAAAGCGGGCGCGTGCGGCGCCTCACGCGCTTTGCCGACGTGCGCGAGGCGGACCCGGCGGCGGACGGCCGCTGGGCGATCGCCGTGCTGGACCGAAACGGGTTCTCGCAGCTCGTGCGGGTCGAGCTTGCGACGGGTACGGTGACCGAGATCACGCCGCCGTCGGTTGCGGACGTGGTCGCCCAGCCGCGGGTGAGCCCCGACGGCACCCGAGTCGTCTTCGTGCGCCACCGCGGCGGGGCGTGGGAGTTGGTGGTCAGGACGCTCGCCGGCGGCGGTGAGACGGTCCTTCTCACTCCGGACGGGGCCACGGCCGCGTACCCGGCGTGGAGCGCGGACGGGCGCACCGTCTTCGCTTCGGTCGGACGGGACGGATTCATAGACCTGATGGCGTTTCCCGCCGCCGGCGGGGCGCCGAGCCCGTTGACCCGGACGATCGGGGCGGCGCTCGCGCCCGCGCCGACGCCGGACGGCGGTGCGGTGTTCTTCCTCTCGCTCGAGGCCGACGGCCTCGACCTGCGCCGCCTCGAGCTGAACGGTGCGCCGGGGCTCGGACCGAGTCCCGTGCTGACCGGGCTGGCCCCGGCCGTGGCGCCGGCGCCGCCTGCAGCTCCGGCGCCGCTCGCCGAGACGAAGGTGGGGCCGGGGCGCCCGTACGGGATCGGCCGGCAGGAGTTCGCGGCGATCGTCGGGGGTGGCGTGGCACCCTCGGGGCGGGGGTTGGAGGTGGGTGTGCGGGCCGGGGACGTCGTGGGGCGGCTCGACGCCGTGGCGATCGCCGGTGTAGGGGATGCGGCTGGGCCGCGCGGCGGGGCGTTGGCGGCGGCGTGGCGCGGGTGGCCCGTGACGGTTTCGGCGCAGCTCTTCCAGACGCGGGAGCGCCCGTCGCAACAGCCGCTGCGGGTGCCGGCCCTCGGCGAGAGCCTCGATTTCGACCGCCGCGGCTTCGAACTCTCGGCCTCGTGGGAGCGGCGATGGGACACGGGTGGCGTGCGGGTCGGCGCCGGCGGCCTCATCGCCAGGCTCGAGCCGGTGCGCGCCGTGGCGCTGGACCGGCACACCGGTTTTGTGACGGTGCGGGTGGACGACACCCCCTCCCGCGGTCTTTGGCGGTTCCCGCACCGCCTCGAAGCGGGCTTCGACGCGGGCCGCACCGGAGACGACGCGTGGCGGCGGTACGGCGGGTCGTTCGAGGTCGGGGTCGTCCGGAAGGGGAGCGGCGTGTTGCTGGCCTACCAGCGCCAAACCGCGCGTGACGCGACGAGCAGCCTCGACCGGCTCCAGCTCGGCGGGGTGGACAGCTCGCTGCTACCGGCGAGCGAGCTTTCGGGGCGCATCGTGGTGCCCGCGTTGCCCGCCGGCACGCGGATCGGGGACGAGCACGAGGGCGAGCGGGCGACGCTGCTGCTCGGCGGCGTGCCGCTGTTTTTCGAGCGCCACCGCGTGTGGGACCAGGGCGCGGCGCGGGGCGACTGGCTGCGCCTTGCCGGGTTCGAGTGGGACCTTGCCAGCGGACCCCTCCCGCTGGTGAAGTTGCCCGGCTTCCATCTCACCCTCGGCGCGGCGCGGATCCTGGACGCGCCGTTTGTGAACCGCACCGAGGGGTGGCTTACGCTGGCGTGGAGGCCGTGACGGAAAAATGGTATCGTCGGGATGGATCGCATGACGATGACGAACCGCAAGACCGAGGCTCGGACCTTCAAGGTGATCTTCACCAATCAGGGACAGGTGTTCGAGATCTACGCGGCCTCCGTCTCGCAAGGCGAGATGTTCGGTTTCATTGAGGTCGAGCAGATCCTCTTCGGCGAGCGCTCGCAGCTCATCGTCGATTCGTCCGAGGAACGGCTGAAGACCGAGTTCGCCGGCGTCAAGCGCGTGTTCATCCCGCTCCACGCCGTGATCCGCATCGACGAGGTGGAGAAGCGGGGCTCGGCGCGGATCACCCCCTCGGAAGGCGGTTCGAGCGTGGTCAAGGCGTTTCCGGTTCCGGCCGCGCCCTTTGTCAAGGGCCCTGGCCAGCGCTGATCGCTGGCGTCGCGGCAGACAACAAGCGGGGCGCCCGAAGGCGCCCCGCAGGCATCCAACCACGACTGCCGTCTAGAAGTAGAACCGAGCACCGAGTTGCAGGAGGCGCTGCTCGCCCTGGTACGGGTCGCCGGCGTACGCGGCCGGCTGGCCGCTGGCCGTGTACAGCGCCGGGTTCTTCTCGTTGAAGACGTTGAACATCTCGGCGTAGAGCTCGAGGCCGATGTCCCTGGCGAAGGCGACGGTCTTGGCCAGGCGCAGGTCGAGCTGGGAGAAGCCCGCGCCGGTCCCGCTGTTGACGTGGGCCACCCCTGGCGCAAGGGTGAGCTGGGTGGGGTTGCTCGAGTCGAAGATCGTGTACGGCATGCCGCTGTGGTAGCGGAACACCCCGGAGGCCGTGAACCCCGCCGGAAGGCGGTAGCTGCCGGCCAGGGTGATGCGGTGGCGCGCATCCGTATCGAGCGGTCCGACGCACGCGCCGCCGCAGGTCGGGTCGTACGGGTTGACCGATTGGTCGCGATACCCCTTGAGGTCAGGCTGGTACTCGACCCGGGTGAGACGGAACTCGTCGGCGCCGCCGAGGACGTTGCCGGTCGCGCGCGACAGGGTGTAGAAGCCCTGCAGCTCGAACTTGTCGCCGCGCACGTGGATGCCGAGGTTCATGCCCTCGTAGTCGGCGAAACCGTCCCCCGTCCAGATGCGGAAGTTGTTGGTGAACCCCAGCGGCGCAAAGAGCCGGTCCCCTGCGGCATCGACCACCGGGTTGGGGTGGTACCGGTACGGCAGGTCGCGATACCAGATCCGCACCGCATCCGCTGTGAAGCCGACCGAGTCGTTGACCTGCCAGGAATAGCCCAGCGAGACCTGGTCGGAGTGCGGCGGCTTGAGGTTGGGCGACGCGACCTCGTTGGGGACGCCGGCCGACAGTCCGCAGTTGGGGCATGGCGGCAACGGTTGGCCGGGCTGGTAGAACGACCCGCCCGGGTTCAGGATCCCGGTCGGGTTGGAGACCTCGTAGATCACGCCGTAGTTGGACTGCACGGCCATCGCCGGGAAGAGGACCGTGGCATTGGCGTAGGGGAAGTCGTAGAAACGCCCCAGGCCACCGCGCAGGATGTTCCGGCCGTCACCGTTTATGTCCCACGAGAACCCGAGCCGCGGCGCCCAGTCGTTCTTGTCGTTCTTGAGGACTCGCCCGCCGCCGTTCCGGAAGGCGAGAAGTTCCGGGTAGCTGTAGGTCGTCTGTGTCGACAGCATCTGCCAGATCGGGTTGCTGGACTGGTCGAGGGTGAGGGCGTCGTAGTAGTCGTAGCGCAGCCCCAGGTTGAGCGTCAGGTTCGGGGTCACCCTCCAGTCGTCCTGGAAGTAGGCGCTGTACTGCTTCGAGGGCGTCGAGTCGCCGGAGAACCCGCCGTACTTCGTGATGTCGGTGACGACCCACGGGGGGCCGCCCGCGGGGCCAGCGGCCATCGAGTACTGGCCGGTCGTGCCCGAGGTGAAGTCGCCGCCGAGCGTCGGCTCGTTGATGAAGGCGATGCCGGCCTTGAAATCGTGCGTCCTGCCCGCGATCGTCTTGGAGAAGCTGAAGTCGTCCTTGTACTGGTACTTCACCTGATTCGTGTGCTGCGGCGTGTTGATGTTCTGGCCGACGGCGAAGCCGTTCGGGTAGTAGAGCAGAGCGTCTTGCGAGTCGGCCGTGATCGCGTTGTTGAACTTCGTGTACTGAAAGACGAACTCGTTGAGCTTGTCGGACGAGATCTGACCGGTGTAGCCGGCGAGGATCGAGGAGTACTTGTTGGTGACGGTCCCCAGGTTCGTCGGCCCGGCGAGCGAGCTCTGGCCGTACTTGGTGTCGTTCTTCTGATACCCGTAGCGCACCTGGAGGTAGCTCTCCGGGTTGACGTCCCAGGTCACCTTCGCGGTGACCAGGTCGTCGCCGGAGGGAATGGGGACCGCCTTGCCAACGAGGTCCGGGTATGTGGCCCGCAGGAGGGCGGCCAAGGTGGGGTCGTCCGTCCCGGTCCCAGGGTCGACGACGTAGCTCTGCGCGATCTTGGTCTTCTCGTAGGTCACGAAGAAGTGGACCTTGTCCTTGACGATCGGGCCGCCGAACGAGGCGCCGTACTGGTCGCGGCTGTAGTCCGCCTTCCCCGAGTTCGAAAGCTTCTCGCTCTCGGTCTCGGAGTTGAGGCCCTTGCGGCGGGCGAACTCCCATGCGCTGCCGGCGAACTCATTGGTGCCGGTCTTGGTGATCACGGTCAGCACGCCGCCGGACGAGCGCCCGTACTCGGCCTTGTACTGCATCGTCTGGATCTTGAACTCCTGCACCGACTCCAGGTTGAAGTTCTGCAACGCGCCGCCGATGGTGTCGTCGGTGTTGTCGCCGCCATCAATGACGTAGTTGACGTTGCGCCCGCTGCCGCCGTTAAGCTCGACCACGAGCTGGTTGGGTTTGGTCGGGTCGGTGTTGTAGCCGAGCATCGTCCCGGGCGCCAGCACGCCGAGGTTGGCGAACTGGCGGCCGTTGAGCGGCAGCGTCTGCAACTCGTTCTGGCTGACCACGGTGCCGATCGCCGCCGACGTCTCGACGAGCGGCGCCTCGGCGGTGACGGTGACCTGCTCGGCCACCTTGGACTCCTTCATCGTGACCTCGATGGTGCGCGTGGTCGCGACATCCACCTGCACGCCCTCGACCTTCACCGTCGCGAAGCCGGAAAGCTCCGCCTTGACCGAGTACTTCCCGACGGGCAGCGCGGCGAAACGGAAGTTGCCGTCGGTGTCCGTGACCGTAGTCCGGGTGAACCCGGTTGCGGCGTTGTTGACCGTCATGGCCACGCCGGGCAGCGCCGCCTTGCCGTCAGTGGCGTTGCCCGCGATCGCGCCGGTGGACGTCTGCGCGCGTACCAACGTCGGCACCAGCAGGCAGACGACCCCCAGCACCACGAGTCCAACCACGATACGTGTGTCCGTACGTCTCATCAACCCCCCCTTTCCTCTTTCAAACTCACGCTGCGACAGCCCACACAAGCAATTGGAGATGTGTTTCACCACCCCGATCAATCCTCCTTTCGCCTCCCCCCCTGGTCAGCATCTTGGGAACGTGAAAGCATCGACTCGACGCGGGCGAGCAGGCTGCGCGCCGCCTCGCGTTGTCGCGCGAGCTCGCGGTCGCCGTCCGTCTCTTTGAGGAACTCCCGGTATGCGGCGGCGGCGGCGTTCGGGTCGCCGGACAGATCCTCGGCGATGCCGAGGTTGAGCCGCGCCTCGTGCATCGTGGGCGCCGCCGCGAGGGCGCGTTGGAAGTACGGGATCGCTTCCACGGGATGGTGGCGCTGCACCTCGAGGGTGCCGAGGCCGTTGAGCGGGTCCGCGTAGCTGGGGGCGAGCGCGATCGCGCGCCGGTACGCCGCGGCCGCCTCGTCCGGGCGCTTGAGGTCGCGCAACACGTTCGCCAGGTTGTTGAGCGCCCTGGCGTCGTGGGGGTCGAGCTCGACCGTGCGCGCGAACGCGGATCGTGCGCCCTCGAGGTCGCCGCGCAGGGCAAGGGCGATCCCGAGCGCGTTGTGCGCCTCGGGCCTTCCCGGGTCGAGCTTGATCGCGTCCTTCAGTGCCGCAAACGCCTCGTCGCCGCGGCCCGCCTCCTGCAGGGTGACCGCGAGGTTGTAGCGGGCGTCGCGGTCCGAAGGGGCGATCGCGACGGCCTGGCGGTAGAGCGCCACGGCGCGTCCGAGATCGCCGGTACGGCGGTACAGCTCCGCGAGCTGGCCCACGAACACCGGGTTGCCGGGGTCGGCCGCTACCAGTTGTTCGAACTCGTGGCGCGCCAGGCCGGTCTTGCCCGCGACGAACGCCGCGTGCGCCTCGTCGAACCGCTGCAGGAGCACGACCGCGTCCTTGGGGTCCTTGCCAACCTTTCCGGGCGTCGGCTTCGTCGTCAGCGACGCGCCAGCCAGGTAGCCGAGCGAGAGCAGCTTGGCCCGCGCCTCCGAGTCGAGGGTGTCGGCCGGCGATGCCGCCTGGCTCGCCGAGGTTGTCATGCCGGTCAACGCGGCCGCGAGCTGGTGTGCCTCGCGCGGCCGGTTGGCGGCGAGGTTGGCGGCCTCGTGCGGGTCGCGAACCAGGTTGTACAGCTCGGGGCGCGGAGCGGCGATGTACTTGAGGTCGGCGCGCCTGATCGCGGTGACCGGACTCCACCCGAAACTGGTGCCGTACATCGACTCGGCGTAGAGGTCGACGGCGCTCGGCTCGCGCCGGCGGCGGAGCGCGGCCGAGAGGTCGCGTCCGTCGAGCGTGTGCCCGGCCGGCGCCGCCAACGGCCGGTCGAGCAGTCCCGCAAGCGTGGGTCCGAGGTCCACGAGGCTCACGGGAGCCCCCACCACCGATCCGGCCGGGATGACGCCGGGCGCCCGCACGATCAGCGGGACGTGGAGACTGGGCTCGTAGAGCAGAAACCCGTGGGTGAGCTCGCCGTGCTCGCCGAGCTCCTCGCCGTGATCGCCCACCACCGCAACGACCGTTCTGGCGGCGAGTCCACGTCGGTCGAGATCGGCGAGCAGACGGCCGAGCTGCGCGTCGTCCTCGGCGATCCCGCCGTCGTAGGGCCTCGCGGCAAACGTCGTCGCGAACGGCTCCGGCGGCGCGTACGGCGCATGGGCGTCGTAGAGGTGCACCCACACGAAGAACGGCTTGGTGGCGTCCTCGTCGAGCCAGGCGAGCGCCCGGTCCACGACCAGGCGGCCGGGGCGTCGGGCGTCCAGCCCGGACACGGTGTCGCGGGGGATGTCATCGTCGTAGGTCGCGAAGCCCCGATTGAGGCCGTAGCCGTGGTCGAGCACGAACGCGGCGATGAACGCGCCGGTCCGGTAGCCGGCGGCGGCGAGGTCCGTCGCGAGCGTCGCGGGCGCCTCGGGGAAGCGGCCGAAGCCGTTGTTGCGCAGGCCGTGTTCGGGCGGCAGCAGGCCCGACAGGATCGTGGCGTGCGACGGCAGTGTGAGCGGGACCGGCGTCTCCGCTTCGGCAAACCTCACACCCTCGGCGGCGAGCCGGTCGAGGTTCGGGGTTTCGCCGGCGCGATAGCCCCAGGCGCCGACGTGGTCGGCGCGCACGGTGTCGAGGGTCACGAGGAGGAGGTTGAAGCCGGCGGCGGAGCGGGCCGCGGGCGCGCGGACACACCCGGCAAAACCGAGAACTACGGCGCCGGCCACGGCACCCCACGCTTTCAGTCGCACCAACCCCCCCGCCATCGCTTGAGTCTTCGACCGGATCTCTGTGGGAAGGTTAGCACGCTCAGACCGAGAGTCAAGATCGTTTGGAGACAGCCTGGCGGCGGTGAGACCGCAACTGCGCTGGCGGAGCTGGGAGCAAGCGGCCACCCTGGTCGAGGCACGAGGGCGGAGTAGAATGAGAACACCATGCAAGGAATGCATCGAGCGTCGGGGTTGGTTCGTGACCATGAGCGTGGTGGGGCCGTGGCGTTCCTGGTCGTGGCGCTGGCAGTAGTGGCGCTGCTGGCGGCCGGATACGTCGCGTTCGCCCTGCACTGGAGTTACTCCGATGGCGACCGGGCGGGGATCGTGCAGAAGTTCTCCCACAAGGGTTGGGTGTTCAAGACCTGGGAGGGCGAGCTCGCGATGTCGATCGTGCCGGGCGTCACCCCCACGATCTGGAACTTCAGCGTGCGGGACCCCAATGTCGCCCAGGAGATCACCGCGTCGCTCGGCAGGCGAGTGGCGCTGCACTACACCGAACACCGCGGCGTGCCCACGAGCGTCTTCGCGGAGACGCCGTACTTCGTAGACGGCGTCCGGGTCGTCGAATAGCGCCCGCCCGCCGGTAGCCGTTCAACTGCGCCGCGACGGGAAGCGCGGGCGCCGGCGATGTGTTGCCTGGACGCGGGAGGGTGCGACCATGGCGAAGAGCGTGCTCGAGGTCGGAACGAAGGCGCCCGGTTTCACGTTGCCGGACCAGGACGACCAGGCGGTGTCGCTATCCGGCTTCGCCGGGACCTGGGTGGTGCTGTACTTCTACCCCAAGGACGACACCCCGGGATGCACGACCGAGGCGTGCGAGTTCACCGGCGGGATCGCGGCATTTGCGGGGCTCGACGCGGTCGTGCTGGGATGCAGCGCCGACTCCGCGGAGAGCCACCGGACGTTCATCGCCAAGCACGGCCTCGAACTGCGGCTGCTCTCCGACCCCGATCACGCCGTGATGCAGGCCTATGGCGCCTGGGGGGAGAAGAGCATGTACGGCCGCACCTCGATGGGGGTGATCCGGTCCACCGTGCTCGTCGACCCGCAGGGGATGGTGGCGTTCCACTGGCCCAACGTCACGGCGGCCGGGCATGCCGAAAAGGTTCGGGCCAAGCTCGCCGAGTTGCGGGCCGGCTGAGTCCGCTGCAGCAACCGCAGGGATGACGGAGTTGGGTCCGCGACGCCGCACCGGCCCGCAGGTGGCGCGGCCGCCCTCGGCCGCGCTCCGGATTCGTGCCGGCTCACCGGGCCCGGCGCAGGACGTGGTCGGCGAGCCAGATCCCGGCCGACACCGCGAGCGCCGGGAAGATCGGCTCGATCCCAAGCGGGTAGCGCCCCCCCGAGCGGGCGAGGATCCACCCCGTCGCCACCACGGCGGTCACGCCGATTGCCGCCGCCGCCCAGCGCCGGCGGAATCGGGCGCGCTCTCTGGCATGGGAAAGCACGAGCGGGAGCAGCAGCGCGGAGGTCACGATGCTGCCGACGTCGTGCCAGATCGCGATCACGCTGCGCAGCGCCAGAGCGAGTGCGACGGCGCCGCCGCCCGCGAGCACCAGGCCCGCCATCGTCCAGCGCCGCTCGTCCACGCGGGCGGCGAGTTCCGGCGCGACGTCGTGGCCGATCGTCGCCGCCGCCAGGAACAGGTATGAGTGGACCGTGGACATCACCGTCGCGAACAGACCGACGGCGAACAGGGCGTTGGCGAGCGGCGGGAGGACCAGGCGGCCCAGCTCGGGATAGGCAAGCACTGGGTCCGCGAGGTGCGGCATCAGCGCCCGCGCGGCGAGGCCGGTGAACGTGGTCAGGAAGTCGAACAGCACCCAGAACCCGACCGAGATCAACACGCCG
Source organism: Acidobacteriota bacterium (assembly GCA_003133645.1). Taxonomy (GTDB): domain Bacteria; phylum Acidobacteriota; class Thermoanaerobaculia; order Thermoanaerobaculales; family Thermoanaerobaculaceae; genus RBG-13-68-16. The sequence goes on from PKYI01000120.1 coordinate 10,037, forward strand.
CGGCGGGCGACGGCCGGGGTCTCGGCGGCGTAACAGCGCTGGTAGAACGTCGGCTCTACCAGCGTCTGCATCGCGATGAAGTACCACACCAGCACCGCCTGCGCGCCCAGCCCGCCGTCCCAGGTGCGGCTCGCGGGGGGGAGCGCGGCCCACACGCCGGAAAAACCGCCGGCGGCGTGCAGCGCCACCGGCAGGACGATGATGAAGGCGAGGTACATGAGCACGAACTGGAGCACGTTGGTGCTCACCACGGAGCGGAAGCCGCCCGAGGCGACGTAGACGATCGTGAACGCGGTGCCGGCGATGACCGCCCAGACGAGCGGCATCCCGAGGTAGATCCCGAGCAGTTCGCCGAGCATCAACACGTACGCCGCCGGGATCGCCAGCAACAGCACGAGCAGCGCCCCGACGCGTCCGGCAACGGGACCGTAGGTGGCGGTGAGTTGGTCCGGGATCGAGAGCGCCGCGCTCGAGCGGGCGCGCCGGGCGAGGCCGAACGCGAACAGCAGCGCCGCCAGGTAGTACGGCACGCCCATCGCCAGCCAGTTGGAGATCCCGTAGCGGTACGAGTACTCGCCGACGCCCAGCACACCGCCGTACCAGGTCGCCACCAGTGTCGCGACGAAGGGCAGCGTCGTGAGGCGCCGCCCGGCGAGGAGGTACTCGAGTCGCCCAGTCGCGCGGCTGGCCCGGCCGATCGCCAGCAGCGCCACCGCGTAGACCACGAGCGCGACGGCGACCGACGGATCCATGGGCCGAGAGTATAGGCGCGCGGCCAACGAACGTTTGGCGGATCGCCCGCTCTGCGCATCCTCATCCGGGAACTCGGGGATGAGGGTCTGTCGAGTGCGGCGAGTTGGAAAGGCCGGCGCCGCAAGCAAACGCCGCTACGCAAGCCTCAAGGTGCGGGACGGCGGGCCGAGTAGAGCACGTGAGCGTGCGGGTACCACCGCCCGAGCTGCCGCGCCTCCAACCCCACGAAGCCGGCGCGCTCGAGGCGGCGGCGCACCAGGGTAGGGCTCTCGTAGCTGAATGACCGCCCGAGGGTGAGGTTGAGAGCGCTCGCAACGCTCTCCTGCGCGCGGTTCCATGAAGCCTTCACCCGGCGTTCCGGGTCGATTTCCTTCAGGAGGAACATGCCGCCCGGCACGAGGCGCTCGGCCACCCGCGCGAAAAGGGCGTCCCACTCGTGGAGCGGGACCTTGTAGAGCACGTCGATCATGGCCACGACGTCGAAGCGGCCGGCGACCGCGTCGTCGAAGCCCGCCACGAAGCTGATGGCGGGGTGGCGGAACGACGAGAGGCTCTTGCGCAGGTCGGGTTCAACGGCGATGACGTGGCGTGCCCCGCCCGCCGCCGCGAGGCGCGCGAAGATGCCGTGCCCGGCGCCGATCTCCAGCACCCGGACGCCGGCGGGAAGTTCGCCGGCCACCGCAAGGAACGGGCAGGTGAGGAAGCGACCGAGGACGTGCGCCCGCGTCCGCACCGGGAACCCGCGGTAGGTGGCGTGGAGTTCGGAGAGCGCCCGGACGAGCGGCGTGGTCATTGCCGCAATTATAGGATGCCCGCTTGACGGCACGAAGGTGGCCTCGGGCGGCTCCCACCGGGGGCCCCCGCGGGCGCGTCCGGCGGCTGCGGTCCCTGTGCGGCGGTGAGGCAAGCTTGTATGATCGCACCCGTGCTTCCCCGGCCCTCGGTTTCGCTCGTCATCCCGGTGTTCAACGAGGAGGAGAACATCGAGCACGCGCTGGCGTGGGCGACCGACGCGCTCGAGCGGCACGCCGGCGGGTGGGAGATCATCGTCGTGGACGACGCCTCGACCGACCGCTCCGCCGCGCTGGTGCAGCGCGCCGCCGCGGCGGATTCGCGGGTCAAGCTCATCCGCAACCCCGTCAATCGCAAGCTGGGCGGCACGCTCAAGGCCGGGTTCGCGGCGGCGGCCAAGGACCTGGTGCTGTACATGGACGCCGACCTGCCGTTCGACCCGGAGGACCTCGGCCGCGCGATCCGCGCGCTCGAGTTGACCCGCGCCGATGTGATCGCCGGCTACCGTCTCGACCGCACGATGGAGGGATGGCAGCGGACGGTCTACTCCTACTGCTACAACTTCCTGATCGGGGTGCTGTTCGGCTGGCCGCACCGGGACATCAACTTCTCGTTCAAGCTGATGCGCCGCGAGGTGCTGGAGGCGGTCGAGCTGCGCTCGGAGGGTTCGCTGATCGACGCCGAGCTGATCGTCAAGGCGAAGAACCTGGGCTTCGTGATCCAGCAGCTGGGCCTCGACTACTTCACGCGCACCCGCGGCCGCTCGACGCTCTCCTCGCCGAAGGTGATCCTGACGATGCTCGCCGAGCTCGTGCGGCTTTTCCCAGAGATGCGGCACCCGCGTCGTCGGCGGGGCGCCGCCGAGCCGGGTGGGGTGTAGACGGCGTGAGCCGTGTGTTGATCGTGACCGCCGACGACGTCGGCCTCCACCGGGGGACGACGCTCGGCGCCGTGGCGGCATACGAGCGCGGGGTCGTGACTGCCTGCAGTGTCGTTGCGGTCGGGCGCGAGCTGCATCACGCCGCCGAGCTGCTGCGCGGGCAGCCGGAGCTCGCGGTGGGCGCGCACCTCACACTCGTCGAGGCGGCCCCGCTATCGCCGCCGGCGGAGGTCGCCTCGCTCGTCACCGCGGACGGCGCGTTCCTGCCCGGCTTTGCCGCCTTCGTGCGCCGCTACGCGACGGGGCGAGTCCGCCTCGCCCACGTCGAGATCGAGCTGCGCCGCCAGATCGAGGTGCTCCTCGGCGAAGGTCTCGAACTCGTGCACCTCAATGGCCACCAGCACCTCCACGTGCTGCCGGGAATCCTGGAGGTGGTGCTGCGGCTCGCGGGCGAGTACCGGATCGGGTACGTCCGCGCGCCGGTGGACCGCCGGCCGCGCGGTGTCCACGTGGGTCGCTCGCTCGCCGTGGGGGCGCTCGCGCGCTGCGGACGCCGGGCGGGCCGCCTGGCACGGGCGCGCGGCATGGCGACGAACGATGCGACGATCGGGATCGCGGGCGCCGGGCACCTCGGTGTCGCGGAGATCATCGAGCTGCTCCCGCTGGTGGACGGCGTGACCGAGCTGGTGTGCCACCCCGGCCTCGATGGCGTGTCGCTCGCTGCGGAGTTTCGCTGGGGGTACGAATGGGAAGCGGAGACGGCGGCGCTCTGCGACCCGGCCGTGCGTTCGGCGTTGAAGGCGGCGGGAATCGCCCTTGCGCGTCCGCCGCGGCCGCGACGCGGGCGGAACACGTGATCATCCTCTACATGCACAAGATCTTCGCACAATCTTCACGGAGTTGAGAGAATGTCTCCATTCGAAGGGCTTGTAACTCGCCGGGTCTCTTTGTAGACTCCGCGGTGACAACTTGGAGGAGGGTCAGCATGCACATGAGAAGGATGGAGCTTCGGAGGTGGGCGGCGGTACTGTTTGCCGCCGTCCTTACTGTCGGGTTGGCCAGTGTGGCGCTGGCCCAGTCCGTCAACTACACGACCGGCTCGATCGCCGGAACGGTGCGTGACGACACCGGCGCCGGCCTTCCCGGCGTCACCGTCACGGCAACCAATCTCGACACCGGCCTGACTCGTACGACGTTCACCGGCAAGAATGGCGAGTACGATCTCACCCTTCTGCCGCCCGGCAACTACAAACTCCTGGCGGAACTGCAGGGGCTGGGCAAGTCCGAAGTGCCGCGCGCGACGGTTCTCCTCGGTACCACCACGAGGGCCGACCTGAAGCTCGTGCCGCAAGCAACCGAAACCATGACTGTCACCGCCGCCGCGCCGATCATCGACACCCAGCGCTCCGGGTTGACTCAGTCGGTGACCCGCCAGCAGATCGACACCCTCCCGCTCCTCGGCCGGGACTTCCGCTCCCTGGCCGTGCTGACGCCCGGTGTCAGCGCCGGCTCGTACGACGTCAACGCGATCACCGCGAACGGCGCGCGCCCGCTGTCCACCGACTACAACATCGACGGCGCCAGCTCGAACAACGACTTCTACGGCCAGCAGACTGGCGGCTCGCGGCCGCCGTTCACCTTCTCGCAGGCGGCCATCCAGGAGTTCCAGGTCATCCGGACGGTGTACGACGCGGAATACGGCCGCGGCGTCGGCGCCGTGGTGAACGCGATCACGAAGAGCGGGACCAACGAATTCCACGGTGAGGTGTTCTACTTCGACCGGAAACAATCGTGGGCCGCGTCTCGCCCGACCGTGTTCAACACGAACATCGGAGGAACCACGTACCCGCTCCCGGTCTCCGATAGTTTCTTGGCCAAGGACGTCGAGCAGCCAGGGTTCGTGGTCGGCGGGCCGATCGTGAAGGACAAGGTCTTTTTCTTCGTCGGCTATGACTCGATGACCCAGAGCCAGCCTGCCGTCATCGGCAACGACATGCGCACGTACGCGCAGTACCTCGCCTTGACGTCTGCTCAGCAGCAGACGGTGCTGTCGAAGATCCAGTCTGGCGTCGGGGCGCCGTACGAGGCGGGCCTCAACTACAACGTGGACAACAAACTCAAAACCTATCTGGTGAAGTTTGACGGCAACCTCGGCCCGAACAACCACTGGTCGCTGCGCGACAACATCACCAGGTACGACACCACCAACAGCGGGTCCACGTCGTCGTTCGGCCTCAACCAGACCAACGAAACCGACAAGTTCTACCAGGCCGTCCTCGAAGACGACGCGGTCCTCACGGACAACCTGTTCAACCAGTTCATCGCACAGCACGGCCGGGACCAGCGCCCGGTTACCACCCAGTACGGCGGCACCGAGTTCTCCATCAACTTCGGTGTGACGCAGTACTTCGGCTTCAACGACACCACCCCGAGTACGGCCGATGAGACGAAGGACCAGTTCAAGGACACCGTGCAGTACATATGGGGCAACCACTCCCTCAAGGCAGGTGTGGAACTTCTGCACCGAAACCTGTTCGACGCCTTCCCGCGGTACGCCATGGGTTACTATTCGTTCAGCAGCCTGCTCAATTTCGTCAACAACACGCCGAACACCTTCCAGCAGGCGTACGGTCCGCAGAACGGCAACGTCGCGTGGGACACCAACCTCTGGAGCGGCTACGTCAACGACAGTTTCCGCGTCAGCCCGCGCCTAACCCTCGACCTCGGCCTTCGTTACGACTACGAGGCGATCCCGCGCCCGTCGTCCAACGCCTTTCCGCAGCACCCGGAGTTCCTGACGCAGATCAAGGACGACAAGAACAACTACGCTCCCCGCCTCGGCTTCGCCTGGGACGTGTCCGGCGACGGCAGGTCCGTTCTTCGCGGCGGCACCGGCAAGTTCTTCGAATACATGCCGGACATCCTGCTGGCGGGCCCGATTCAGGGCATCAGCGGCGCGCTGCTGACCACCACGTTTACCTGCACGAACACGCCGGCGAACCCCTGCCCGAGCTACCCCAACATCATGTCCCCCACCCAGTTCGTGGCCAACTCGAAGCTCTCGGCCAACCTCGTCACGATCGGCTCGGACTATCAGGCGCAGAACGCATGGCGCACGAGCCTGCAGTTCGAGCAGCGCCTCGGCGACACCTACAGCGTGGGGCTCAGCGCGGTCTATTCGAAGCTGGAGAACATCCAGGGCACGAAGAACATCAACCTCGTCCCCACGGGCTACAGCCTCGGCAACATGCCGGTCTACGACTACAACAGCTCGAACAATCCGGCCCGTCCGTACCCCGACATGGGCATCATCCGTGCACTCACCAGCAACGAGCAGGCGTGGTACCGCGCCCAGACGATCGAGCTCCACAAGATCGCCACCGGTGAGTCGAGGCTCTCGTGGGACCTCAGTTACACGCATTCCGACTCGATCGACTACGAGACGAACACGCGTTCCACGTCGACCACCTTCCTCATCGACCCGAACAACCCCAGCCTGAGCGAAGGCCCGAGCGACAACGACATGAAGCACCGTATCGTCGGCGATCTCATTTATCGCTTGCCGTACGGCTTTGAGGTGTCCGCCATCGCCTTCTGGCACAGCGGCTTCCCCTACACCAATGCGATCAGCTTCACCTGCAGCGGGTGCGCCGCCAACAGCCTCACCGGACAGGCTCAGACGAGCTCGGCGGCCAATTACACCCCGGTTTTCGTGAACGGGAGCGGTCAGATCATCGACATCACACAGGCCAACGGCATGACCCTGCCGCAGTTCTCGGCTTTCCTCGCCGGGCAGAACGCGCGTCTTCAGGAGCGCAACGCCTACCGCATGCCCAGCGTGTATGACCTCGACCTCCGCCTCTCGAAAACCTTCAAGCTCCCCTACGGGGTGGAGTTGCAGTTGCTCGGCGACGTGTTCAACGTGCTGAACAGGAGCATGGACGTCGTCACCGCCGCCAACCAGGATAGTTTCAGGGTCACCTACACGCAGTCGACCGGAAAGTACACCATCACGAAGTACACGAACACCGTGAACAAGGTGGCGCTCAACACGTTCGGCCTCCTCCAGGGTTACTCCGGCGAGGTCAACCCGCGCCAACTCCAGCTCGCCGTGAAGATCAGCTTCTAGCGTCCGTTCCGTCGCGGCACTTGGGGGCCTTCGGGCCCCCTTATTTTTGCAGGCGAGAAGCAGTGAAGAGTTGAGAGTGAAAAATGAAGAGTTAGAGACGCTGCGGCGGAGCGCCGACTTGTCCTTAACTCTTCACTCTCAACTCTCCACCCGCACGTCGGGGGCCGATCGGCGGGGTGGCTGTGGTAGCCTGATCCGCCATTTTGAGAGGAAGCACTGGAGGCGACGATGAAGGTGCTCAACGAGGAGTATCCGCTGTTTCCGGTGCCGCATCTGGACTTGCTGCAGGACCTGGTGCGGGGTTCGGCCCAGCGCCATGGCAGCAAGCTGGCGCTCGAGGACCTCAACGAAACCCCGATCGGGCGCCTGACGTTCCAGGAACTGGCCGACACCGTGGCGCGCTTCGGGCGCGCCCTGCGCCGGATCGGGCTCGACGAGCGTGATCACGTGGCCGTCATCGCGGAGAACCGGGTCCAGTGGGTGATCGCATACCTGGCCGCGGCGACGTTCAATATGGTCGTAGTGCCGATCGACAAGAGCCTCAAGGAAAACGAGATCGTCACCATCCTCCACGCCTCGGACGCGAAGGCCGTGGTGTTCTCGGAGGGGCTGCGCGATACCGTGCTCACGCTCGCGCCCTCGGTCAAGGGACTCAAGGTGTTCGTGGACATGGACCTCCCCGAACGGGGGCACCGTGTCCACTCGATGGCGCAGATGATCGCGGGCGAGCCGGCGGCACCGGGAGATCCGTTCCCTCGTCTCGACCCCGACGCGGTCGCGGTGATCGTCTTCACCTCGGGCTCGATGGGCCGGGCCAAGGGCGTCATGCTCTCGCAGCGCAACGTCGTCTCCAACCTGATGGCGATGCTCTCCATGGTCGAGCTGCTGGAGAGCGACCGCTTCCTCTCGGTCCTGCCGATCCACCACATGTACGAGTGCACCTGCGGCGTGCTGTGCCCGCTCACGGTCGGCGCCTCGGTCCATTTCGCGCGGTCGCTCAAGACCGTGGTCGAGGACCTGCAGCGCGTGCGCGCGACCGTCCTGCTCGCGGTGCCGCTGCTCTACGACAAGATGTTCAAGCGCATCCAGGCGGGCGTGCGCGAGAAGCGGCTCGTCTCGCTGCTCGTCAACCCGATGGCGGGCATCGCGAGCGCCACCGAGGCCGTTGGAATCGGGGGCCTGCGCAGGAAGATGTTCGCCGCGATCCACGCCAAATTGGGCGGCGCGATCCGCATCCTGATCGTCGGCGGGGCGGCGCCCAACCCTGAAGTCTCGAAGGGGATGCGCGGCTTCGGGTTCACGCTCCTGCAGGGGTACGGGCTCACCGAGACCTCGCCGATCGTGGCGCTCAACCGCCTGCGGAAGTTCCGCGACGACGCCGCGGGCCTGCCGCTGCCGAACCTCGAGGTGCGCATCGAGGATGCCGACGACGAGGGCCGCGGCGAGATCGTCGTGCGCGGGCCCTCGGTGATGCTCGGGTATTACAAGAATGAGGAGGCGACGCGCCAGGTCCTGAAGGACGGATGGTTCCACACCGGGGACTACGGCATCTTCGACGCGGACGGCTTCCTGCACGTCTCGGGGCGGAAGAAGAACGTGATCGTGGCCGCCAACGGCAAGAACGTGTTCCCCGAGGAACTCGAGGACCAGGTCAACGCGATCCCGCTGGTGCTCGAATCGGTGGTCTACGGCGCCAGGGGCTCGGCAGGGGACGAGGAGATCTCGGTGATGGTCGTCCCCAACGCCGAGACGATCCACCAGCACGCGCAGAAGACCGGGGCCGAGATCACCCGCGCGTGGATCGAGGACGAGATCAACAAGGAGATCAGGGCGCTCAACCGCAGGCTCCCCCTGTACAAGCAGATCCGGCGCGTACAGATCAAGGAGGGGGAGTTCGAGAAGACGACGACGCAGAAGATCAAGAGGTACTTGATCCACCAAGAAGACACCACCCACTGAGCCCCGGGGCGCCGCCGATAGCGGACCATCTGCGTTGTCGGGCTGCGGCGGTTCGGATCCTCACGTAGCCTGCGGCTACGCTCCGGTCCGACCGCCTTGTCCTCCTAGCATCTGGCCCACTCTCGGCGGCGCGGCTACACGCCGCAAGCCGAGGCCCTGCCTGCCACGGCGCGGAAACGTGTGGTGATCCTGGGCCCGGAGGCTGCGCGGCCTGCGGCCGGCGCAGCCGGTTCTGACCACGGACCACGGACCACGCCTCTTTCTGTGCCCGGTGCTCTGTCGTTCCGCGGGGTCAGTCGCGATCGAAGTGGGGGAGGGTGTCGGGGATCGGGACCGAGATCTCGACGAACCCCGCGAAGCGCCCGTCGCGATACCAGGGGAGCTGGTGGATGATCTTCTTCTGCCCGCGCTTGCTGATCGTGTAGTGGTTCGGCGCCCGGGTTTCGTAGAGCGTCCGGATCGCGGTGAGAGCCGGCTCGGGATGGCACGCAAAGACGCTGGTGCCGAGCAGCGCGGCGCCTCCGTCGTCCGCGAACGCCGCCAGCGAACGTGCGTTCATCGCGACGATCGTGCCGGACTCGTCGGTGACGGTGACCGCCGCCGGTAGCTCGACGGCCCAGGCAAGTTCTTCAGGCATTGTCGTCCTCCGTGATGAGCGTGGCCGGGCGCACGGCGAGGCACCGGCCTTCGGGCCCGACGGTTTCACTTCCTCGTCACGAGCAACTCGATGGCGTCGCGCGCGTCGCGGTTGGCCTTGTCGTAGGAGAGGATCTTCTTGAGACAGCGCTTCTGCTTGTCGGCTTGCCCCTTGAGCCCCCAGTAGTTCGCGAGGAGGAGCCAGGCCTCGGTGTGCTGCGGCGTGAGTTCGAGCGCGCGCTTGAGGTGGTCGAGGGCGTCGGGCTGGCGCTTCGGGTTGTCGATCTCGAGCGTCGCGAGCGTGAGGAGGGCCTCGGCATCGGGCGCTTGCTCGACGAGCTGCTCGAGCATGAGGCGCGCCTTGCGCAGCTCACCGGCGGTGATGAGCTGCTTGGCGAGGGGTACGCTGGCGTGGGAGAAGTCAGGAGATTCCTCCGGCTCTCTCCCCGGGGCGACGTTCTGGTCCTGATCTTGTCTCAAGGCCGCGGCCTCCTGGAAACACGTCGTGTACCGTCACACTCTAATCCTGTCGTGGCTTTGAACGCAATGCGGGGTGGGGAGAGTAAGCTCTCCAGCGTGACGGCTGGGTGGCTGCGGACGGCGAGAGGGCGTTCCCTGGGCGATCGTCTGGTCGGCGTGGCGCTCGTCGCCTACGGCGTCGTCGTGTGGTTGTTGCGCCCGCTCACCCCGTTCGAGCAGGACGAGGTGCTGTTCCTCAAAGCGCTCGACCGTTACGACGTTGCCCTGCACTCGCCGCACCCGCCCGGCTACCCCCTCTTCGTCGGCGTCGGCAAGGCGGTCCGGTGGCTCATCGGGGATCCGGTCGCGGCGCTCCAGTTGGTAGCGGTGGTCGCATCGGTCGCCGCGGTGGGCGGGGTATGGCTGCTGGCCCGCCGCCTCGGCGCCGGGCGAGCGGCCGCCGCCACCGCGGCGGCAATGCTGGCCACGGTCCCGACGTTCGTCTTCCACGCCAACGTTGGCCTCTCCGACATCCCGGGCACTGCGTGCACCGTGCTGGCAGTGATCGCGCTGGTCGCCGCGCTGGATGCGCCCCGAACGCTACCGCTAGCGGCCGCCGCATCCGCGGCCGCAGTGGCCGTCCGCCCCCAGCTCATTCTCGCGCTTGCGGTTCTGGGTGTGGTGGCGATCGTTGCGGCGGCCCGCCGGCGCCGCTGGGGGGCGCTGGCGCTCGCCCTCGCTGTGGGTTTGGCGGTGTCCGTCGCGTGCTGGCTCCCCGCAATCCTCGTCACCGGCGCCGGGCGCTTCCGGCAGGCAGTTGCGGACGCTGGCGTGTGGGCCGCCTACCACGAGGCGGGCACCCGGCTTCCGGGGATCCCGCTCACGACCGTCGCTCGCTATTGGCTTGTCGCCCCGTTCGGCACCCACGTCCTGGCGGCGCTGTTCTGGCTCGCCGTCATCGCCGGAGCCGTGGCGTGGTGGCGGAGTGGCCGCAGGCGGCTGGTCGGTATTGCACTCGCGTGCGGCGGGTCGTACCTGGTGGCCGCGCCCTTCGCCATGGGGGCGGGCGAGGCGGTCCGCTACATCCTGCCTGCACTGCCGTTTCTGGCGCTGCTCGCGGCGGGCCTCCTCATGCTCGTGCCGGCCGCCCAGCGGTGGGGCGCGGCCACGCTGGCCGCAGTGTGGTGCCTGGCCGCCGTGGTATGGATCGGACCGCTCGTCGTGCTGCGCGCGCGGGCGCCGGCCCCGGCGTGGGCGTGCCTGGAGTGGATTTCAGCGCACGAGAACGCCGCGGTGACGACCGTGGTCTACGACGGTGTATTCCGGCCGCACGTGGGATACGTCCTCAGTCCGCGCGGTTTCCACGTCGAGGAGATGTATCCGGGGGTTGCGTACGCGAGCGAGGAGCCGGGAGGCTCGGTCGTGTTTGTGACCCGAGCACCGCGCTCTCCCGGAGAGGTGCTCCTGGAGCGAAGCTGGGACGTGGCCGCGTTGCGGCCGCTCTCCCGCCACTACTACGATCGGTGCGTGGTGACCAGGCAGCCGGCCGCAGACTCGGCAAATTTCTCGGCGGGTTTTCGCGTCGGGGCCGGCGAGTGGGAGCTGACCGGGAACGGAACGGTCGCACTGCCGGACGGGGCCCCGCCGCAACTCGTTCGGGTGCGCGCGGGTGGGACGCCGCTCGCGGTAGCCGCCGCAGGGTCGGCCCCGGTCGCGCTGCCACCCGGCGGCGAGGCGTTCGTGCCGCTCGAACCCGGTGTCCTCGGGGCGCTGCGCATCGAGGTGCCGGGTGGAGCGACGGCGCGGGTGCCGGAGCTGGAGCTCTTCCCGGTGGGAAACGGCGACGCGGCGTGGTTGACGCGCAATGCGGGTGAGCACGAGCTGCTCGTGCCGTCGGCCGCCCACGCGCCCGGCCGGATGCGGAGCGACTGGGTCACCGACCTGCTGCTCCACAACCCGGACTCCCGCTTGCCGATCGAGATCGCGCTGCGCTGGTCGCAACGGCTCGACCTCGGCGGTGCCGTTCTCCCCGCGACGCGAATCGTGCCCCCGGGCGCCACCGTACTGGTGCGCGACGTGGTCGCCACCGTGTTCCACGCCGGCGGCGCCGGGGCGCTGCGCCTCGTCGCCGAGCGGCCGTTCACCGCGCTATGGCGGACGTACGACGAGAACGCCCCCCGCACGCTCGCCGACCCCGCGTTCGCGCCGCCCGTGACCGGCGCCCAAGCCGTAACCAGGGGCACGCTCACGCTGAGCTACCGGCCGGGGCCGGCTGGGGTGCGATCGAACGCGGCGTTCTTCAACCCGTCGGCCGAGTCCGTCGAGGTGCGTCTCGATCTGGTCAAGGCCGGCTCAGACGCCGCGCCTGGCGTGTGGACGTTGCGGCTGCCGCCGTGGGGGTTCGGGTTCCTGGACGGGGAGCGCCTCATCGGGACCAACGTCGTGACGGTGGCGGCCGACTTCACGTTGCGTTTTGCCGCCACGCGGCCGGTTGTCGCGTTTGTCTCGGTTGTCGAGAACGCCTCCAACCGCTCGCGGTACGTCTTCGCCGGCCAGCAGGCGGCGCCGCCCAAGCTACCGTAGGAGCCGCCCGCCGGGCCGCCATCACACCCAGGCTGGCGATCACTCAGAACAGGGGCTTGCCGTCGAGGTCCTCCTTGGCGAGGCGCGCGTCGTCGAAGCCGAGGAACTCCAGGACTGTCGGCGCGAGGTCGTACAGCGTCGGGCTCGCCAGCTTGATCGGGCGGCTGGTGAACAGCACGCCGGGCACCAGCGGCGGGTCCACCAGGTGGTTGCCGCTCCATTTCTTGAGGTTGTCCTCGACCAGGGGGCCCGCCGGCGAGGCGCCGAGCGCGGTCTGCCACGAGGCGCCATAGCCATCCGAGAAGCCGATGTACAGGTCGGGCGCCAGGTGTGCTTCAGGCCCCTTGAAGATCTCCTGGTTCAGGTACACGGTGCGGGCGACCTTGATCCCGGTCTTGGGGTCGGTCCACTTCCTGAGCTTGTCGGCGATCTCGTTCTTGAGCGCTTCCTTGCCCGGGCCCTCGGCGACGATCCCCTGGGGCTCGCGTCCGACGGTGTTGATGTAGATGCCGCCGTAGCCGAGGGCGTAGGCGCGGGTGGCCGACCAGTCCACGTCCGCGAACAACGGCCCGCCGGCGGTCGCGGTCGGGTCCTTGAGCACGAGGTAGCCGTTCTCGCGCAGCCAGGAGTCGATGTGGGCGGCGCGGCGGAACGTCGTGAAGCCGTGGTCCGAGAGCACGATCAGGGTGTCGCCCGTGCGCATCGCGGCGAGCGCGACGCCGACGACGGCGTCCATCTTGCGGTAGCAGTCGTCGATCATCCCCTTCAGCCGGGGCGGGGCGTTGGGGTCGTAGAGCGGGTGCCCCGGGTCGATGAACCGCCAGTACATGTGCTGGATGATGTCGGAGTACTCGAAGTAGCAGTAGAACACCCCGCGCTCGCAGCGCGACAGCTCGTGCTCCATGAGCCGCAGCTGCTCGTGGTAGAGGTCGGAGGCCTGCTCGATGAAGGCGTTTTCGGAGAGGCGCCCCTCGTTGAGCGCCCAGGTGTCGAACGGCATCCCGCGGGTCGCGAACAGCCCGAGATCGTGGGCCAGCTCCTTGGAATACCCCTCGGGGTAGGAGATCTGGAACCACGGCTTGCGCGGGTCGATCGAGATCGGGGCGGCGTAGAGCTTGAAGTAGGGCTTCAGTTCGACCAGGTTGAAGCGGAGGATCCCGTACATCCGGCTCAGCGGCCCGACCTTGAACGTGACGCCGACCCAGGGACTCCACTCGCCGACGCGCAGCGACACGTCCTGCCCCTGGAGCGTGATCGTTGCGACCGAGCGGTCGGGGCTCACCCGAACCGAGAACGGCGCCGAGAGCCGCTCGACCTTGCCGGTGATCCCCTGCTTCTGCGGCCCAAGCAGCTCGAGCTGCAGCGGGTTGGCGTCGGGCACGACGTGGACCTCGCCGCCGGTCTCGTGGCTCACGGTCTCCGGCGCGGTGGTGTAGAACGAGAACGTCCCCTGGGTGCCGAGCAGGTCGGGGACGCCCATGCCCGAGAGCATCTTGCCGTCGATCTCGTCGGGGGGGAAGGTGACCGGGCAGGACAGGATCGTCATCGGCACGCCGGCCTCGCGGCCGTACTGCCAGAACGCCTTGCCCTTGCGGACCGGCAGCGACTTGTTCCCCTCCAGCCGCGTGAGCGAGAGGTCCGGCAGGTAGCTCCCGGGGGCGCGGCGGATGAAGTCGTACACGCCGCTCTTGCCCGGGTTGCGGCCGGTGGCGAAGGCGGTCCACGCGACCGGCGACTCCGCCGGGTTGGTGGTGCCGAGGTGCGAGTAGCCGCCGAGCTCCGCCAGGCGCTTGAAGTTCGGCAGCTCGCCCTTGGCCATCATCGGCTCGATGATCTTGGGCGAGAGCCCGTCGAGGCCGACGATGATGAGGCGCTTGCCTGTCTGGTTTCCTGCCATAGTGCCCCCGCCCTTGTGACTCTCGGTGATCACCAGCGCGGCCCCGGCCGCGGCCATCGCCGCGACGCCGAGCGTGACCGCGAGCCAGTGGCGTTTCGTGAACCCCCAAAGCCGCTGGAAGAACACCGCGACCACGGCCAGCACCGAGAGGGCAAAGCCGACGATCGCGGCGAGCCCGGTGCTCACCGTGTAGAGCGAGCCCGGGTCGATGTACGCGAGGTGGAACATCATCTGATCCCCCCGTGGCGGGCGCGCGCCGCCGCGCTCATCCGACGATGCCGAAGCCGGCTGCCGTGCCCTTGCGCTCGAGCACGAAGCGCCCGAGGCCCGCCATCCGGTCGAACGTCTCCACGACCACCGCCCGCTCCGCCGCGAACGCGACCGTGCCGAGCTGCATGGCCGCGAGGGCTTCCCCGGGGGGGAGCGGGTCAAGCGTCGCGGAGTCGAGGCGGTCGGCGATCGCTTCGACCCGCACCGGGACGACCTGCGTCGCGCAGCGCAGCGCCACCTCCTCGCCCAGCGCCAGCGGCGTCTCCGCGAGCCAGAACACCCTCCCGGCCGGCGTCCGCGTCACCTGCGGCAAGTCCCCCGCCGGCGCCAGGACGTCGCCGCGGGAGGGCTCGGGGCCGTCGAGCACGAGGCCGACCGACTCGCCCGTCTGGGCCGGGGCGTGGTCCTCGGGGAAGCGGCGGATCGCCCGCACCGTCACCGCGGCCCCGCCGGGGCACACGGTCAACGCGTCGCCCTCCGCGACTGAGCCGGAGAGCACGCGCCCGACGATCGTGGCCGGGCCGTCGTGGCGGAGGACCCCCTGCACCGGGAAGCGCAGGGCGTCCACCGGCGCGACCGCCAGCTCCAGCTCGCCGATCGCCTCCATCACCGAGGGGCCGTCGTACCACGGCATCGCCTCGGAGCGGTGGACGACGTTGTCGCCGTCGCGCGCGACCACCGGGATGACGCCGGAGGTCTCGATCCCGAGGGCGCGCAGCTCATCGACCGCGGTTTGCTCGAGGGCGCGGAACGCGTCCTCGCGCCGTCCCAACGTGTCCATCTTGTTGACCGCCACGATCACGGTCCTGATCCCGAGCATCGCGAGCAGGAGCGCGTGCCGCCGGGTCTGCACCTGCACGCCCTCGTCGCCCGCCAAAACGAGTACGGCGGCGTCGGCGCGCGTTGCGCCCGAGAGCATGTTCTGGATCAATTCCTGGTGCCCGGGCACGTCGATGAACACCAGGCGGCAGACGGGGGTGTCAAGGAACGTCTGCGTCGTGTCGATCGTCATCTCGCGCTCGCGCTCCTCCTGGAGCTGGTCGGTCACGAACGCCCAGTTCCCGGCGACCGACGCGTCCACCGCAGCGGTCCCCGGCAGCGCCGACATCTCGTGGCGGATGCGGCCGATCAGCGTCGACTTGCCGTGGTCCACGTGGCCGACCATCGCGATGCGGAGGAGCGGCTTCTCGCCGGCGCCGGTGACGAGCGGGCTCACATATACCCCAGTGAGCGCAGCTTCTGCATGGTGAAGGCGTTCTCCTTGTCCTGGGCGCGCCCGGCGCGTTCCGGTTCGCGCGAAACCTCGAGTTCCGCGATGATCTCGTCCACCGTGGTCGCGGTCGAGGGGATCGGCGCGCAGCACGGCGCACAGCCGATGCTGCGGAAGCGCTTGCCGTCCTTCGCGAGGTAGAGCGGGTTGACCGGGATCCCCTCGCGCCGTACGTAGCGCCAGATGTCGAGCTCGGTCATGTGCAGCAGCGGGTGGATGCGGTCGTGCGCGGCCTCGTCCACGGTGGCGTAGAGGTCCCACAGCTCCGGTGGCTGCGCCCCGACGTTCCAGCTGAAGTCCTGCGCTCGCGGCGAGAAGTAACGTTCCTTGGCGCGCACCCCGTGCTCGTCGCGGCGGATGCCGAGCAGCAGCGCCTCGAACCCCATGCCCGCGATCGCCTGCTTCAGCGCCACGGTCTTCAAGGCGTTGCAGCACGCGAACTTGTCGATTTTCTTCGGCCCCATTCCGTCGGCGAGCGCCTCCTCGTTGCGGGCGATGCGCAGGTCGAGGTCCCACTCCTTGGCGAGGCGGTCACGGAAAGTGTAGATCTCCGGGAACTTGTAGCTCGTGTCGATGTGGATGACGGGGATCGGGACCTTGCCGAGGAACGCCTTGCGGACCAGCCACAGCAGCGACGTCGAGTCCTTCCCCATCGACCACAGCATCGCCACCTTGGCGTAACGGCTGTACGCCTCTCGGATGACGTAGATGCTCTCGCTCTCCATTCGTGAAAGAAGGTCCACGGTCGACTCCCGGAGCGGATGATACCGCATCTCGCCAAGCGGCGGACGTCCGAGCGCTGCCGGCGAAGAAAGGGCGGGGCATCGCGCCCCGCCCGTGCCTTCCTCGAAACAGAAGCGCTACCGCCCGTCCGGCGGGTACGCGGGCAGCAACGGCGGCGGCGGGGGCAGCGTCATCGGCTTGGCCTTGATCTCGTCCATGACGTACTTGATCGCCGTCTCGAGCTGCGCGTCCTTCCCGGCCATGACGTCGCCGGGAAGGTTGTCCACCTCGACGTCGGGGTCCACGCCGTGGTTCTCGATGACCCATTCGGAGTGCAGGCCGTAGAGGCTGTCCTCCGGGATGGTGACGTAGCCGCCGTCGGCCAGAGGCCAGAAGCCGCGGATGCCGCGCACGCCGCCCCACGTCCGCTCGCCGATCAGCGGGCCGAGGCCGTACTTCTTGAAGTAGTACGGGAAGATGTCGCCGTCCGAGGCCGAGTAGTGGTTGAGCAGGCAGGCCATGTAGCCGTGCACCATCTGCTGTGGGATCGGGAACCCCACCCCCTGGCGGTTGGTGGTCAAGCCCACGAGCACGCGGCGCAGGCGCTCGAGCACGATCTGGTCGATGAAGCCGCCGCCGTTGTAGCGCACGTCCACGATCAGCCCCTGCTTGCGCACCTGCGGGTAGAACTGGCTGATGAACTGGTCCATGCCCTGCTCGTCCATGTCGGCGAGGTAGAGGTAGCCGATGGTGCCGCCGGAGGCCTTGTCCACCACCTCGCGGTTGTGGTCGATCCACGCCTTCATGCGCAGGTTCAACTCGTCGGCGATCGGCTCCACGGTGACGTCGCGCCGGTTCTTCCCGGCCGCGTCGTCCGCGACCGTGAGCGTCACCGTGCCGCCCAGAGTGTTGACGAACAGGCTGTACGGGTCGGTCGGCACGCGCAGCTCACGGCCGGCCACGGCCAGCAGGTAGGTCCCCTCCTTGACGTTGATCCCCGGCTCGGTGAGGGGGGAGCGGTAGCCCTCGTGGGCGTTGTCGCCGGGGTAGATGGTCTTGAAGAAATAGCGGCCGGCTTTCTCGTCCACGCCGAAGTCCGCGCCGAGGAGGCCGGTCGGCACCCGCTTGACCTGGAGCTCGTCGCCGCCGCCGACGTAGGTGTGGGAGTTGCCGAGTTCGCCGATCATCTCGCCGATCACGTAGTTGAGGTCCTCGCGACAGGCGAGTTCGGGCAGGAGCTTCTCGTAGGAGGCGCGGACCGCCGGCCAGTCCACGCCGTTCATCTCCGGGCTGTAGAAGAAATCGCGCTCGAGGCGCCACGCCTGCTGGAACATCTCGTTCCACTCGGCCACCGGGTCGATGAGCGCCTGCATGTGCGAGAGGTCCAGCTCCTTGGGCTTCTCTTCGCCTGCATCCTTGGCCTCAGGCGCGGTCCCGGTGATCGCGTACGCGCCCTTGTTCTTGGTGAGCACGGCGGTACCGTCGGCGCTGAGCGCGTACTCGTCCAGGGGGCTCACCAGAACGGAGTCCTTGCGCTTGTCCATGTCGAAGGCGTGGAGTTCGGGGCTCTCCCCGTGCAGTGCGGCTTCGAAGCTCTTGACCGGCATGGTCAGGTAGAAGACCCGGCCGCGCGCGGTGCTCAGGTGGGCGATCTCACCGGCGGGCACCGGCAGCGGAACCACGCGGTCGGCGAGGCCCGGAAGGTCGATATGGATCGGGGCGCTGGCCCCGGGCTTCCACGCCTCGGCCTTGCTTTCGCTCTCCTTCTTCTCCTCCTTCGGCGTCCCTTCGTCGGAGCGCGGCGCGAACGGCGAGGGCTCGCCCGCCTGCAGCGTCACCGCGTAGATCCCGGCCATCTTGAGCGTCGCGACGTTGAACTCGCTCTCGCTGAACGCCGGGTTCTCGTGCTTGAGGGCGATGAAGTACAGGTACTTGCCCTGCGGGTCGAACGTCGGGCCGAAGTCGCTCGTCCGGCCCAGCGTCACCTGGGTTGCCGTGGCCGAGGTGAGGCTGTAGAGGTAGATCTCGCGCAGGTCGGTGTCGGCCGCCTTGCTGTAGGTCAGCCACTGGGCGTCGGGCGACCAGGCGAAATCGTGCATCTCGGCGCGCGGGTCGGCATCGACCTTGATCGCCTTGCGGTCCTTCACGTTGAGGATCCACAGGGTGTGGTCGCTGTCGTCGAAGGCGACTTTCTCGCTGTCGGGCGACCAGGTGGGGTCGTACAGGTACACCTTGCGGCGGTCGGTCAGGATCTGCTCGGTCCCCGTTCCATCCGCAGGACGGATTGCGATCTGGGCGTCGCCGGTGCGGTCGGTCACGTAGGCGACGGACGTGCCGTCCGGGGACCAGGCCGGGTCCTGCTCGCGAGCGCCCGACGTCCGGGTCAGGTCGCGGATGTTGCCGTGCTCGGCGGGCACCGTGAAGATCTCGCCGCGGGCCTCGAACAGCGCGCGCTTGCCGTTGGGAGCGATGTCGAACCCCTGGATCGTCTTGCTAGCGTCCACCCAGCGCGGCCGGGTGCGGACGCCGTCGTTGGGGACGTCAACCGCGACCTTCTCGAGCTTCTCCGACGGCAGGTCGAGTGCGTACAGCTCGCCGCCGCAGCCGAACACCATACCGGTGTCGCCGAGGCTCGGCCAGTCGAGGTCGTAGTCCTTGAAGTCGGTCACCTGCCTGAACTGCTTGCTCGCGAGGTCGTACGCCCAGATGTTGAGCCGTTTCTCCGGGCCGCGGTCGGAGGCGAAGTAGATGGTGCCGCGGTACCACATCGGGTAGGTGTCGGTGCCTTTCCAATCGGTGACCCGCTGGATGTCGTGCGTGGCGAGGTCATAGATCCAGATATCCTGGGCGAGGCCGCCGTAGTACCGCTTCCACGTTCGGAAGTTCCTGAAGATGCGGTTGTAGGCGATCTTGCTGCCGTCCGGGCTGAACGAAGTCACGCCGCCCCGGGGCACCGGGAACCGGGTCGCCGCCCCGCCGGCCTCGGGGACGAGGAAGAGCTGGCCGAACCAGGAGTTGTAGGTGGTCCGCCGCGACAGGAACATGATGTTCTTCCCATCGGGCGTCCAAGTCACGACCATGTTATCCGGCCCCCAGCGCATCGGCGCGTCGGCCACCACGTCGGAGTGGAACGTCAGCCGCCGCGCCGGCCCGCCCTCGGCCGGCATCACGTAGACGTCGTTGTTGCCGTCGTAGCCGCCGGTGAAGGCGATCTCCTTGCCGTCGGGCGAGAAGCGCGGCATGAGGTCGAGGCCGCTGTCGGTCGTGAGCCGCTGCGCCAGGCCGCCCTTGCGGTCGACCCGCCAGAGGCTTCCCGCGGCCGAGAAGACGATGGTGTTGCCGTGCAGCGTCGGGAAGCGCATGAGGGCGTGCTGGGCGGCCCCCGCGCCCAGCGGCATCGCCAGCAGTGCGATGCCGAGCGTGAGGGCGTTGGCCCACCCGTGCCGTGGCGCCCAGGGGCGCTCCGTCCGAGAGAAACCGTTACCGTCGAGTCCCATGAAAGTCTCCCTTCGCTTTCGAGGATGAGGTTGTACGGCCACGTCCTGCAGGCCCGTCCGGCCCTGGGAGGTTGCGGCGTTCAGGCGTTCGCCACCGGCCGCCCGCGCGGGCCACGCACCACCGTTTGTCCGTAGCGTCGTAGAAAAGCTCCCGGCCTGGGCCGCGTGGCATCGGGGCGCTGCCCCGGAACCGGCCCTAAGCGCACAACAACCTCAATACTATAATCCATTGTTTCTTGGGTTGCGGAGAGGTCCCGCCGGCGCGGGTAGCGAGGATTGGAGGTAGTCTGGCGGTATGAACTCGCAGCCGACGGATCCCAGGGTCTTCATGGCCGCCGAGCGCACGTTCCTGGCGTGGATCCGCACCGGCCTGGCGTTGATGGGCTTCGGGTTCGTCGTCGCTCGGTTCGGCCTGTTCCTAAGCGAGCTGGCATCGGTGGGCGCAGTCCGGCACCAGGGTCAGGGTTTCTCGCTCCCAATCGGAATCGCGCTCATCGGCCTCGGGATCGTGGTCATCGTCACGGCGGCGATCCGGCATCGCGGGCATGTGCGCACGATCGAGGCCGGGGCTGAGGCGCCCAGGTTTGGCGTCGGGTTCGGTCTCGCTATCGCGGGGTTCCTGGCGCTCATCGGCATCGCCATGGCGGTCTACCTCGCCACCATCTGACAGCGGTTCCCGGCCCGGGGAGTGGCCGATGTGCGCATTGGGCGGCGGGGCGAGAACGCTTGGGCCGCGGGGTCGCGGCGTGTATCCTCGCGTCATGGCATTCGAGGGACGAGTCGCGTTCATCACCGGCGCCTCGCGCGGCGTCGGGCGCTGCCTGGCGCTGGCGCTGGCGCGCGCCGGCGCCGACATCGTGGTGGCGGCCAAGACTGTGGAGCCGAACCCCAAGCTGCCGGGCACGATCCACGCCGTGGCGGCGGAGGTCGAGGCGCTCGGGCGGCGCGCGCTCGCCGTACAGGTGGACGTGCGCGACGAGGGCGCGGTGGCCGGCGCGGTCAAGGCCGCGCTCGACCGTTTCGGCCGCATCGACGTCCTGGTCAACAACGCCGGGGCGTTGTTCTGGCAGCCGGTGGCCGACACGCCGATGTCGCGTTTCGACCGCGTCATGGGGGTCAACGTCCGCGGCGCCTTCGCCTGCACCCACGAGGTGCTGCCGGCGATGGTGGCGCAGGGGTGGGGCCACATCCTGATGATGTCGCCGCCGGTCGACCCTGCCGCCGCCGTGGGGAAGGTGGCGTACGCGGTGAGCAAGTTCGGCATGACGCTGATTGCCCACGGCCTCGCCGGGGAGGTGGCGGGCAAGAACGTGGCGTGCAACGCGCTCTGGCCGGCGACCCTGATCGAGAGCTACGCGACGATCAACTTCGCGCTCGGCGACGCGAAGGTCTGGCGCAAGCCCGACATCATCGCCGACGCGGCGCTGCGCATCTTCGCCAAGGAGCCGGGAAGCTTCACCGGGCACGCGCTGATCGACGAGGACTTCCTGCGCTCCGAGGGGGTGACCGACTTCGCGCCGTACCGCTGCGACCCGGCGCACGAACCGCCGCGCGTCGGGTTCGACTTCAAGTTCAGCGCGGGCTGAGCCGGGCCGGCGGGTCGGGTTCGCGATGGACGGCGAGGAGCGGATGGCTTCGGCTGCGCGCAACCTGACGAAGGTCGGAGCCTGGGTCCTGGCGAGCCGGCCGAAGACGCTGCCCGCGGCGTCCGCGCCGGTCCTGGTCGGGGCGGCGACGGCATACGCGGCGCACGCGTTCCGGCCGTGGCCGGCGCTGGCGGCGCTCTCGGGCGCACTGCTCATCCAGATCGGCACCAACCTCGCGAACGACTACTTCGACTTCCGCCACGGCGCCGACACCGACGAGCGCGTCGGGCCGGTCCGAGTCACGCAGGCGGGGCTGCTCGCGCCCGCCGCGGTCCTGCGCGGCGCCTGGGCGGCGTTCGCGTTCGCGGCGCTTGCCGGTGCGTATCTGACGGTCGTCGCCGGCTGGCCGGTCGTCGCGATCGGGACGCTCGCCATCGCGGCGGGCCTGGCTTACACCGCCGGACCGTTCCCGCTCGGCTACCACGGCCTGGGCGAGCTTTTCGTCTTCATCTTTTTCGGCCTGGTCGCGGTTGGTGGCACCCACTTCGTCCAGGCGGGCGTGTTTGCCCCCGCCGCCGTGTGGGCGGGCGTGCCGATGGGGCTGCTCGCAGCCGCGATCCTCGTGGTCAACAACCTCCGCGACGTTGCCACCGACCGCGCCGCGGGGAAGCGCACCCTCGCGGTGCGGCTGGGAGAGAGGGCGGCGCGGGCGGAGTACCTGGCGCTGCTCGCCGCAGCCTTCGCGGCGCCGCCGGTGGCGATCGCCGTGGGTCAGGCGCCACCCGCGCTGCTGCTGACCCTGGGCGCACTGCCGTTTGCGGCGGTCCCGCTTCGGCGCGTGCTCCGCGAGGGCGGCGTCGCGCTCAACGCCGCCCTCGCCGAGACCGGCCGGCTGGAGCTTGCGTTCGCGGCGCTGTACGCCGCGGGCCTCGCCATCGGCCGGCACTGAGGGTCCGCGGGCCATGTTGAAACGCATCGTCGGCACCTACCGGGCGGCGTTCTCCGGACTGCCGCGCGAGGAATGAAGCTCGGGCCGCGGGGTTCTCCGAGGTAGTCCGGCGCGGCCCGGGCCGCGCCGGCGGGTCGTCCGCACGGGCAAGGAGGCAGGAGATGTTCGGGAAGCTGCTGAAGACGGAGAACGACGCGGCGGCGCTGGTGCTGCGTCTCGGGCTCGGGATCGTGATGTTCCCTCACGGTGCGCAGAAGGTGTTCGGGTGGTTCGGCGGGTACGGCCTGGCCGGCACCTGGGGGTTCATGACCGGGCAGATGCACATCCCCGCGGTCTTCGCCGCGCTCGCGATCACCGCCGAGTTCGCGGGATCGCTGGGGTTGATCGTCGGGCTGCTCGGACGCGTCGCCGCGTTCGGGCTCGGCGTCGAGATGGCGGTCGCCGCGTTCCTCGGCGGCCACGTCGCCAACGGCTTCTTCATGAACTGGTCCGGGCACCAGGCGGGGGAGGGGTTCGAGTACCACATCCTGGTGGTCGTGATCGCCCTCGCCGTGATGATCAAGGGGAGCGGGGCGCTCTCGCTCGACCGGCTGGTCAGCTCCAGGTCCCGTTGAGCCCGCTTCCCGTAAACGGCCGGCCGCCGGAGGCCGGCGAACGCCTGGTCGGGGTGATCTCCGACACCCACGGCCTGCTCCGCCCGCAGGCGGCCGCGGCGCTTGCGGGTTGCGAGCTGATCGTGCACGCCGGCGACGTCGGCTCACCCGCCATTCTGGGGGAGCTGCGGCGCGTCGCGCCGGTGGTCGCGGTGCGCGGGAACGTGGACGTGGAGGCGTGGGCGCGCGGCCTTCCCGAAACCGTCGTGGCCGATGTCGGCGCCGTCCGCCTCTACGTCCTGCACGACCTCGCCCGGCTCGACCTCGACCCCGCCGCCGCCGGCTTCGCGGCGGTGATCAGCGGCCACTCCCACATTTCCGCCATCGTCAAACGCGGCGGCGTGCTCTACGTGAACCCCGGCAGCGCCGGTCCCCGGCGCTTCGCCCTGCCGGTCTCCGTGGCCCTGCTGCGCGTCCGGGGCGGCGCCGTCAGCGCCGATCTCGTCGCGCTCGAGACGTGAACCCGGATGCGCCATGCCGGAGCTCGGGCGCGGCCCGGCGGCGAACGCTCGCAGGACCTGCCCTTGCGGCAACGGGCGCGTTGCAACGCCGGGCGGCGGGCGCTAGATTGATGCCATGAGGAGGCGCCCGCGTCTCGCGCTCGCCGTGTGGCCGCTGCTGCTGCTGGCGGTCGCGGGGTGCCCCCACCACGCCTGGGACGGCGAGTGCGACGTGGTCGTCCTCAACACCAGCCAGTGCGCGGTGACGGTGTTCGTGGACGGATGGGAGGGGGTGACCGTCGAACCCGACCGCACCCGGACCGTGGACAATATCGGGTCGGGGCGACACATCGTCGAGAGCAAGGACCCGACGGGACGGTTGCTCGAGCGCCGGTACATCGAGCTGCGCGGCGGCGAGGACTACTACTGGCACGTCGATTCGTGCGCGCCGAAGTGACGGGCGGCGCCTACCCTCAAAACAGCAAACGGCAGAACAACAGCGCGGCGGCGACGCCGGCGAGGTCGCCGAGCAGCCCCGCGGCGACGGCGTGACGCGTGCGGCGGATCCCGACCGCGCCGAAGTAGACCGCGAGGACGTAGAACGTGGTCTCGGTGCTGCCGTAGAGCGTCGAGGCCAGGCGGCCGACGAACGAGTCGGGCCCGTGCGTTTTCATCAGGTCGCTCACGAGGGCGAGCGTGCCGCTCCCCGAGAGCGGGCGCAGCAGCGCCGCCGGGAGCGCTTCGGCGGGCATGCCGACGAGGCGGGTCGCCGGCTCGATCGCCCGCGCCAGGAGGGTCATCGCCCCCGAGGCACGGAACATCCCGATCGCGACCAGCATCGCGACCAGGTACGGGATGATCCGCACCGCGACGTTGAACCCTTCCTTGGCGCCCCCGACAAAGGCGTCGTACACCCGCACCCGCCGGAGAATGCCGGCGATGGGGATGACGAGCAGGAGGAGCGGCACCAGCGCGGTGGAGAGCGCGTTCGCGAGCGCGGGGAAGGTCACGGGCGCCCCTCGTCCGGCGGGTCGTCCTCGTGCGCGCCCGAGCCCGCGGCGCGGAACGCCGGCAGGCGCTCGAGCAGCTTCGCCGCGGTGACGGCCACCACCGTGGCGCACGCCGACGCGAGGATCGTGGGCGCGACGATCTCGGTCGGGTTGGCGGAGCCCAGCGTGACGCGTACGGCGATGATCGTCGCCGGCACCAGCGTGATGCTCGACGTGTTGAGCGCGAGGAACGTCACCATCGCGTTGCTGGCGGTGTCCTTGGCCGGGTTGAGCTTCTGCAGCTCCTCCATCGCCTTCAGGCCGAGCGGGGTGGCGGCGTTGCCGAGGCCCAGCCAGCTGGCGCTGACGTTGAGCAGGATCGCGGCGAGCGCCGGGTGGTCGGCGGGCACGTCGGGGAACAGGCGGCGGGCCGCCGGCCGCAGCAGGCGAGCCAACGCGCGCGCCAGGCCGGCCTCCTCGGCGATCCTCATGACACCGAGCCAGAGCGCCATCACGCCGACGAGGCCGATCGCAAGTTCGACGGCGCCGCGCGCCGAGTCGAACGCCGCCTTGGTCACCGCGTCGAGACGGCCGGTCGCCGCGCCGACGACGACCGCGACCGCGATCAGTCCGATCCAGACCGCGTTGAGCATCGAGTCACCCTCCGTGATGCTGCCGCAAGTCTAACGTGACGCGCTGCGGGTACGGAGTTCGTGGGTTCGAGGGCGCGGCTCGCTGGGTCGTGGCTGCCCGCGTCCGCGCCGGCGATTGGAAGCGCGTCGCGTTCTCGTGTAATCTCCCGCCGACCGGGAGGGTCCCAATGACCAGACGGGTTGTGACGCTCACCCTTGGATTGCTGTTCGTTGCCGCGGCCGGGCTCGTTGCGGCGGAGCCGCCGAAAGCCGCGGAGAAGGAGCACGCCGGCGAGCCGACGAAGCAGGAGACGCCCGCGGTACCGAAGCCGGAGCAGTCGGTCACCGAGCACACCATCAAGATCGGCGGCGCCATGCTGAAGTACAAGGCGACGGCGGGCACCATCCTGATCCGCAACGACAACGACGAGCCGATCGCGGCGATCGAGTACGTCGCCTACACCAAGGACGGCACCGAGGCCGCGCAGCGGCCGCTCACGTTCGCCTACAACGGCGGGCCGGGCTCGTCCTCGCTCTGGCTGCACATGGGCGCGCTCGGCCCGCGCCGGATCGTGACGACTGATGCGGCGCCGACCCCGCCGCCCCCGTATCAGGTGGTGGACAACCAGGAGAGCATCATCGATACCACGGACCTCGTCATAATCGACCCGGTCGGGACGGGGCTCTCCCACGCGGTGGGGAAGGCGAAGGACAAGGACTTCTGGGGCGTGGACCAGGACCTCGACTCGATCGCCCGCTTCGTCGTCCAGTACGTCAACGACAACAACCGTTGGAACTCCCCGAAGTACCTGCTCGGCGAGAGCTACGGCACAATGCGCTCGGCGGGCCTCGTCGACGTGCTGCAGAGCAAGTGGAACATGGCGTTCAACGGTGTGGTGCTGATCTCTGTGTTCGTCAACGCGCAGACCGACGTCACGATGCCCGGCAACGATCTCGCCTACGAGATGTTTCTGCCGAGTTATGCCGCGATCGCCTGGTACCACCACCTGGTCCCGGACGCGCCGCCGCTCGACGCGTTCCTCGCCCAGACGCGCGCGTTCGCCGCTGGGCCGTACGCGACGGCGCTCGCCAAGGGCGACGCGCTCCCCGATGCGGAGCGCCAGGCGGTGATCGCCACGATGTCGCACCTGACCGGGCTGTCTCCTTCGTACCTCGACAAGGCCAACCTGCGCGTCAGCGAGGGCGAGTTCACCGCCGAGCTGCTGCGCGAGCACGCCGAGGTCGTCGGCCGCCTCGACGCGCGCTTCGCCGGCGTCGCGCTCGACCGGCTGGCGGAGGAGTCGCACGAGGACCCGCAAGCGACGGCGATCTCCGGGGCGTTCACCGCCGCGTTCCTCAACTACCTGCACGAGGACTTGAAGTTCGGCGAGGGCAAGACGTACAAGGTCGAAGCCGACCTGTGGCGGGATTGGGACTGGAAGCACAAGGCGCCCGGCTCGCACTTCGCCGCCGGGGGCTTGCCGAACACCGGCATCGACCTGGCGCACGCGATCGCCACCAACCCCGCCCTGCGCGTGCTGGTGCTGAACGGGTACTACGACCTGGCGACGCCGTTCTTCGGCACCGAGTACACGATGGAACACCTCGGGCTCGAAAAGAAGCTGCGCGGCAACATCGAGATGAAGTATTTCGAGGCGGGCCACATGATGTACCTGCACCCGCCGTCGCTGGTGGCGTTCAAGGCGGCGGTCGCCGGCTTCATCAAGGCGACCGACCGGCTGTAGCCCGAGCGGAGCATTCCGGCCTACGCGACGGCGACGCGGCGGGCGGTTTCGAGGATCGTCGCCTCGCGGAGTACGGGGACGAGAGGGATCTGCTCGTCGGGAACGCCGAGCGCCGCGAGGATCGTCTTGGCCCCAGGGGTCGGCCCGCCGCTCTGGCGGGCGTTGGCGGTGACGATCAGATCGTCGCCCTCGACGCGCCAGTCGAGGATGCCGGTGAACGCATCGCCGATCGCGGCCGGAGCGTGCGGCCATGCGGGCATGCCGGCGAGACGGCGCAGGCGGTAGCGGCTGGCGGCGACCGACTTGCCGAGGCTCGGCGCGCCCTCGGGGAGGCGCTCGCAGGCGGTGAGCTGGAGGCCTTCGGGGAGCACGCGGTTGGCGTGCGAGAGCATGCCGAGCTCGACGTCGCCGTGGCACTCGACGTCGAAGCGCTCGGCAAGCGCCTCGGCTCCTAGCGGGAGCGCCGGGCCCATCGAAAGGCGGATGTGCGGGTTGTAGCCCTCGGTGTAGCGCACCGGGACCGCCGCGGCGCGCAGGGCGCGCTCGAGCAGGTCCATGACGTTGCGGTGCGAGAGGAAGCGCGCGCCGCCGAGCTTCGAGAACGTGAACCGGGCGCGGGCGACGCGATCGGGCTGGGTCAGCGGGGGCGGGTCGGGCAGCACCCGCGGCAGCGGCCGCAGGCGGTAGGCGGCGTTGCTCGCGCGAGCCAGCTCCGGCGCTTCCTTGCCGACGACCGGCAGCGTCGGCGCCGCGAGCCGTGTGTCCGCGCCGTCGCCGGGGACGCCGCAGCGCATGCAGTCGCCCCAGCGGCAATCGGGGGTCTCGCGCTCCTCGACCCCGCGCCGCCGCTCGGCCTTGAGGTACCCCTTGCGGACGCGGGCGTCGATCACGTCCCACGGCAGCGTGGCGGCAAGGTCGCGGGCGCCGAGCTCGGCGGCCACGTCCACCCCGGCCTCGGCGAGCGCCTGGCCCCAGGCGTCGAGGCGCAGCCACTCGCCCCAGCCGTCGAACACGGCGCCGAGGTCGTGGGCGCGGGCGATCACCGCGCCGAGCCGGCGGTCGCCGCGCGACAGCAACGCCTCGAGCGCCGACTCCTCGGGCTCGTTCCAGGTCAGCTTGGACCACCGGATGCGCCTGAACCGCGCGCGCAGCAGCTCGATCCGCCGCCGCATCTCAGCAACCGGCACGAACGGCTCCCACTGGAACGGCGTCCACGCCTTTGGGACAAACGGCCCGACCGAAACCTTGACCTCCGCCTTGCGGTTGCCCACCCGGCGCGCGGCCTCGAGGATCCCCTCGGCCAGGAGCGCAAGCTCCTCGAGGTCGTCGTCGGTCTCGGTCGGCAGGCCGATCATCGCGTACACCTTGATCAGGTTCCAGCCGCGCGCGAACGCCACCTCGGCTGCCTTGACCATGTCGGCGTTGGTGAACGTCTTGTTGATCACGCGCCGCAGGCGGTCGGAGCCGGTCTCGGGCGCGAACGTGAACCCCGACTTGCGCACGCGGCTCACCGCGTCGGCGACCGCGACCGAGAACGCGTCGGCGCGCAGCGAGGGGAGGGAAACCCCGACCCGGCGCGGGGCAAGCGACTCGGCGAGGTGGTACGCGAGCGGCTCGATCTGCGAGTAGTCGGCCGTGGACAGCGACAGCAGGCCGACCTCCTCGTAGCCGGTCGAGTCCACGTGCGACTGCAGCGTGGCGAGGACGGTCGCCGGGTCGTGCTCGCGCACCGGACGGTACCAGTACCCCGCCTGACAGAAACGGCATCCCTGCGTGCAACCGCGCACGACCTCCATCCCGAGCCGGTCCTGCACCACCTCGACCGCGGGCACGATCGGCAGCGGCGGTACATCGGCGGGGTCGAGCGTCTCGGCGAAAACCCGGAGCACGGGGAGCGGCGCGGCGGCGTCGAGGACCTCGAAGGAGCCGCCCTGAGCGGGCGACG
The DNA here is from genome assembly GCA_003133645.1 of Acidobacteriota bacterium. Taxonomy (GTDB): domain Bacteria; phylum Acidobacteriota; class Thermoanaerobaculia; order Thermoanaerobaculales; family Thermoanaerobaculaceae; genus RBG-13-68-16. Next base: position 38,824 of record PKYI01000120.1, read on the forward strand.
CCGCCGGAGTCCAACGGTAGAGCTGCGGCACGTGGATCCCCGGGATGCGGGCGATCGCCCGCAGCATCTGTGCGCGTGGCAGCCCTGCGGCTTTGCCGGCCTTGACCGCGTCGAGCAGGGCGCGCAGCAGCACCTCGCCGTCGCCGATCGCGAACGCGTCGAAGAACTCCGCGACCGGTTCGGGGTTCGCCATGCACGGCCCGCCGCCGACGACAAGGGGGTCGCCCTCGGCGCGGTCACGGGCGAAGCGCGGGATCTCCGCGAGGTCGAGCAGGTAGGGGACGTTGACGTAGTTCAGCTCGGTCTGCAGCGTGATGCCGACGAGGTCGAACGCGCGCGCCGGGTGGTACGTCTCGAGCCCGTACAGCGGGACGCCGGCGGCGCGCATCGCGGCCGCCATGTCGGGCCAAGGCGCGAACGCCCGCTCGGCGAGCGCGTCGGGACGCGAGTTGGCGATGTGGTAGAGGATGCGCGTCCCCTGGTGGGACATCCCGATCCCGTACTCGTCGGGAAAGGCGAGGAGCAGGCGTACGGCCGCCTGACCCCAGTCCTTGACGATCATGTTGCGCTCGAGGCCGAGGTAGCGGCCGGGCTTTTGCACGCCGGGCAGGATGCAGTCGAGCGCGGCGCGAATTTCCCTAGGTGTCAATCCAACCCCCCGCGGATTGTAACCGAGGCTGTTCCGGCGGTGTTCCCATGGCTCGCCGAGGGCGCTGCCGGCGTCGGACCTCTGGCTGCGTTGCACTCGGCGGATCGGATGCTCACGTAGCCTCCGGCTACGCTCCGCTCCTCCCGCCTCGTGCGCCTTGCCATAGGCCCAACGGCGGCGTCGCGGCTACACGCCCCAAGCTGCGAGGCCCTGCCTGGCGGTGGCGCGGCAACCCGTCATCCACCGCGTCTACAGCTCCTCGCCGCATACGCGACACCTCCGCGGAACTGGAGCGAGGGGTCCTTCTTGCCAGAGAAGTCGGGCCCCACAACTCGGGCAACGCATCGAGAGCCCTGCGGCAACTGTGTAGATCAGCGTCGCGACGATGCCAAGAGCGAACCAAGCCGTTATGGCGAAGCTCAAGAAAGCAAACCCAAGTGTTAGCAGCGTGGCCGAGAGTCTTAGCAATCTATGCCGAACTCGTGGTCGCATGTTCATAGCAGCTCCAAACCGTTGGTGACTGGCACTCTCGAAGTGCGGTGGCCACTGCCCGTAGGGTTGCGTCACAGGAAGCACAAGAGGGTGCCGAGCCCCACCTTCCCATTCGACTGGGACAGGCCAAAGCCGCGACGCCAGAGGCCGTGGACTCGGTGCCTAGGCCAAAGTTGGACTCGCCGCCTCCCGCCGTTTCTTGGCTTCATCAAACGCGTTCTGGATGAGGTCGAAGATAGCTCCGAACGGTTGGAAGGCCTCGGTTGGCAGGCTCGGAACAACGGTGTAAGCGAACCAACCCTTGTCCTCTTTGCAGAGGGAAACCAGATGGGGTTCCGTCGCGTCCCCGCGCCGGATCCTCTCGCCGGTTGCTTCGATCACCTGGGTGATTGCAAGTGGGGCGAGCCTAACCTTCCGCCCGTCCTTTGGGGCGAGGAGGTAGCGGTCTGCGAACATGAATTCGATAGTGAGGGTCTTGTGTGTCGCGAAGTCCTCACGACCACGGGGCGCTTGAAGGACGACAGCCGCTGCAGCACCGTTCGTTTTCACTCGAGTCGCGCCGTGCGGGAGTTCGGCGAACGCTCTATTGAGCTGGGAGAAGCCGTGCTCATATCCCTGCTTATCGTGATCGAAAAGGCCGACAGTGAGTGGTTGGTCGGGCCGGACCGTCTCAAGACTAGACTTGAGAGTGTCAGCACCCCCTTGCACATCATCGCCGCACGGAATGATCCTGTACGGCTGGGCAGCCGGTGAGAACAGCCTCCTCCATGCCTCTTGGAGGATTGCCGCGTCCAACTTCCCCTCAACGAGGAGTACCGGGGACGTAGTGGTTTGGAGCATGTCAAGGACCGTCTCCGTTGCTCGCCGGGCCGCCTCGAGCTCTTCCGCCACTTGCTCGTACTGGCGCTGTTGTTCCTCCTGGAGCTCCATGAGCCCCATCTCGACATTCAGAAGGTTCGTGTGGGTACCGGCACTCGCCGCGGCCTCCGGGTGGACGCAAATGGCGCAGGTTCCCTCCGTGTCATGGAGCACGCGATACACGCACACATTGCGGTCCCTGAGGCCGAAGAACGCCGGGGAGTGCGAGGTGACAAGGACCTGCGCCTCCTTGGAGTAGGTTGTCACCATCTCCCGTGCCAGCGCCGTGCAAAGTCGATGCTCGATGCTATTCTCAGGCTCCTCAAACCCCCAGATGTAGTGCCGCTTCGAGTGCTTTGAGATGTGGTACAGGAGCGATGGTAGGAACCGTGATCGAATGCCATCGCCGCGAACGCTCAGCGGGAAGTCTTCATCACCCTTCCGGGTAGCTACGGTGAACGCACGGAAAAGCTGGTCAATCTTCTCCGGAAGTCTGACGCTCGTTGGCACCCCCACGGCTGCCTCGAACTCCGATTGAAGTCCCGCGGCCTCCCGCTGCAAGGTGGTGTTTAGTTGGTCGACGGCCGCGACGACGGCCGATTCTTCGGCGTTCTTAGCGATCAGAAGATCCTGGAGACGGCCAAGCATGTAAGTGAAGAAATCACTGTCCTTGATGGCGGGGATGTACTCGAACCGGATGGAGTCGAGGAAGCGCTGAAGGCCGGCTTGGGCCCGGTCGATGCTAGTCGCGACCTCGCCCCTCTTGTGCTGTCTTGTCAGCGAACTTGTTGTAACGGCTTCCGTCGAGTATCGGTGCCAGGTCCGAGTGACCGTGAAGCGTTCGGGAAGGCTCTTCTCGAACCGCTTGCCTCGGACGAAACGAATGGCAACCTGGATGAACTGCTTGCCCTTGATTGTCTCCTTGCGAACCTCCTGCAGGCGGCGCCGGGAGAAATCACGGTCGAAGCGGAGTGGCTCCCGCCACCCCGCTTCGCTATTGAAGAAGAGGTTGAGAGCCTTCAGGACGTTCGACTTGCCGATGTCGTTGACGCCAGCGAGCACGACGACGTCCCTCAGGCCCTTCAACTGGAGTCTGTAGATGGAGCGGAAGTACTTGATATCGATTTGGTCAATCTCAATCATGTGGACCCTCGGGTAGTGCTACATCTCAGTATAGCTGGCGTTCCGCTGTACGACAGACACCAAGTGTCAGAATCTAACCATTTCAGCCCGTTCGAGGACCAGGGCGGCTCGAAGGGAAGGTCAGGTGGGTGGGTGGGGTTTCCCCGCAGCGTGTCGACCACTAACCACCGGCTGTGGCTCTTCTGCGCCCTACGCCATGTGCCCTGTCTTCGCCGTTGCGAGGCGGGCGATCGTCTCGATCGCGATGGCGGCGACGGCGGCGCCGTAGTCGAGGTCGATGTTCGCCATGGTGTCGTGGGTGTCGTGGTAGCCCTGGCGGTTGATGTCGTAGTCCTCCATGAACAGCACGGCCGGCACGCCGACGTCGGAGAACACCTGGCCGTCGGTGTTGTACAGCGAGCTGCGCGGCTCGAAGTGCAGGCGCACCTCGCCCCGCATACGCGGGTGCGCGGCGGCCGGCGGGATCACGGCGGGGTCGGCGCTGCGGGTCGAAGGGCCGCGGCCGCGACGCTCGGGTATCGCGTTGAGTTCCTCGGCAACGGTGTTCCACGCCTCGTTGGCGAGGTGTGCCTGGAGCGCGACGCGCAGCGCCCCGGGTCCCTCGCCGGGCGCGATCTGGAACACGTACGGGCTCGACGCGCGGTTGTGGGCGATCATGTCCATCACGACGAGGCCGACGACCCGGGTGGCCGAGAGGTCCACATTTTCGTCATCGACGCGCAGCACGATGGCGCGTTCCATCAGCGCGCGGCAGAGGGCGCGGGCGCCCATGCAGTCGGCGGGGAACTCCTCGCCGGTGAGGTGGACGAGCCAGACGTCGCGCTCGAGGCGCCCCTGCTTCGCGAGCTCGAGGTACACCGGCGCGGCCTGGAGCAGCGTTGCGGTCGCGGAGTGGTTGTCGTCGGCGCCGTGCGCGGCCAGGCGCGCCCCAGAGCCGCCCTTGCGCGTGTCGTAGACGTCCTCCATGTACGCCGTGTCGTAGTGATCGGCGAGGATCACGGCCTGGCGCCGGTCGCGTCCGGGGATCACGACCACAATGTCGCGCTCGTGCGTTTGTCCCTCCTGGTTCGCGAGCCAGCCCCCGAAATCGGCGAACGGGAAGTCGGTGCGCCAGGCGAACGGCAGCTCGCCGCACTGTGCTTTGCCGGCCATGCCGGCGGCCGCGATTGCCTGGCGGTGGCGTTCGATCAGGTAATCGCCCAACGCTTCGAGGTCGCGCCGGTCGTGCGGCTCGTGCGCGCGGGTCACCGGGTCGAGGACGCAATCGGCGTTGTCCTTGGTGAGGTAGCGGCCGTGGGCCAGGGTCGCGATGTCGGGCCAGTACGCCTCCTCGAACGCCCGCGTCGCGGTGGAGGCGTAGGTCAGCGAGTCGAGATGGGCGCTGCCGCCGGCCGGCGGGGGTTCCAGCAGGGCCTGGATCTCCGCACGCACCTGGCGGCCCGCCTCCGGATCGGTGGCGTGACCGGGGATCGCGTCGAGCCACGCCTCGATCGACTCGTTCTTGCCGAGATTGAGCAGCCTCCGCGCGAACGAGCGCGGCAGCGGGCGCTCCCCGAGGCCGCGCCACGCGGCGGCCAGGGCGAGCACGTTAGCGGCCTCGTGCGCGCCGCCGTCGCGACGGCGGATCTCGGTGACCGCGGCAAGCTCGAGCGGCCGGCGCAGCAGCTGCGGGAACAGCTCGATCGCATCGCCCCCGGCCGCATCCGGGGCCGCCGACAGGTAGCCGAGCGGTCCGTCGTCGAGGACGGTGGGCGTGTCGGCGCCGGGCGGCACGAACGCGACCAGCGGCCGGTGCCAGACGACCTCGTGTTCGCCAACCCGCATCGCGGGGTAGTGAAAGCGGTAGCCGAACGTGCCGCCGGCGAGGATGCGGTCGCGCGCCGCGGCGATCTCCTCGGCGTTCGCCTGCGGCCCGTCGAGGACGCGACGAAAATCGTTCGTCCAGAGCTGGACGTTACGCGCCATCGGCTTGTCGTAAAGGCCGATCGTCGCGAGGTCGGTGGAGAAGAGCACGCGCGCGACCTTGTCGGCATGGGTCAGGATGTCGAGCTCGTTCTCGTGCCGCAGCACGCGGTCCCAGCGGTGCGTGCGGATGAACGTCTCGTGCATGTAGGCGTCGTGCAGCTCACGCACGAGCTTGGCCGGCCCCGGCTCGTGCAGCCAGCCGGACTGTGGGATGCGGATCCCGTGACCCCGGTGGCGGCGGGTCAGGCGGAGCAGCGGCAGCTGCATCGCCGCCGGGAGCTCGCCGGCGAGGCGCAGGAACGTCGGCATCCCCCAGAACACGAGGCTGCCGGGGAACGGCAGCAGCTGCAGGTCGCCCGCGAGGTAGCGGCGGCGCGCGCCCTCGGGGAGCGAGGCGAACGGGCGGAAGGTGAGGAGGTAGCGCACCCCCTCGAACGGGCCCTCGTCGCCGAGACTGAGTGGAGCCGCCCATGCCGGCAGCGCCTCGGCCCACGCCGGCTGCGGGTGGTGGGGCCCCGAGGGGAGGATGCGGAGGCCGAGCGCCGCGAGCCCTCTCGCGTCGCCCGCGTCCTCGCCATACGCCTCGCGGAGCAAGCGGGAGAGGAACGCGGCCGCATCGCCTTCGCCGACGCCGGACGCGGCGGCGAAACTGCGCCAGAACGCCCGCTCCGGCCCGAGCTCGCTGGAGCCGAACAGCGTCCAGCGCACCCGCCCCTTGTCGTCCTGAGTTCGTGCCAGGGCGAGCGCGAGAAGGCTCACGAAGCGCTCGTGCGGAAGCCGGCCGGCGCGCTCGGCAAGCTCCGGCGGCCAGTACGGATTGCCGGCGAGGTTGCGGCCGAGGTGGCCGCGGATCAGGTGCTCCTCGCGCCCTTGGCCGAGGGCGAGAAGGGACGCGTACACTTCGCGGGCGATCTGCTCGAGCCCGGGCGCCAGCTCCCACGCCTGCTCGGCCTCGGAGATCCGCCACCCAAAGGGGTCGTCCTCGGCGAAGAGGTTCACGTCGGGCTCGCCGTAGGGCTTGCGGCCGAGCCGCGGGGCCGGCATGAACTCCGAATAGGCGGGCAGGGGAAAGGGGTTCGACCCCGGTTCTCCGGACCCGGCGAGCAACGCCTTCCAACCCACGGACTCGCTCATCGCAGCCTCCCCGGTCGCCTCCAATCAGGGTACAGCCTCGACCGACTCACGGGAACGATCATCTCAGGCCGCAGGCGTGCCAAGGGTCCACCTGTGGCGTATACTCAACGCGTTGAAGGGGAAAGCCACGGCGGTCCATCAGGGAGGAATGGGCATGGAGGAACTGATCTTCATCGTCGAGGAAGCCCCCGAGGGCGGTTTCGTTGCCCGGGCCCTTGGCCAGGCCATTTTTACCGAGGCCGACGATGTGGAGAGCCTCCAGGCGCAGGTCCGTGACGCCGTTCGCTGCCATTTCGACGAGGGCCACGGGCCCAAGGTGATCCGCCTCCATTTCGTTCGCGAGCAGCTCCTCGCGGTATGAGGCTGCCTCGCGATCTGTCGGGCCAGCAACTTGTCCAGTTGCTCAGGCGGTTTGGCTATGAAGTAACGCGGCAGTCGGGTAGCCACGTTCGGCTCACCACCTTCGAGAAGGGCGAGCACCACATCACGGTTCCCGCTGTCGATCCACTCCGCGTCGGTACGCTGGCGGCAATCCTCGCGGAGGTCGGAGAGCACTCCGGCCTCGAACGCGGGAAGGTCGCGTCCCGCCTCTTCGCGCAGTAGATTTCAAGAACGCCAGAATCGATCCGCCCACAAGCTACAATCCGGTCGTGTCAGGAAAGATCCGCATCGCGGGCGGCGGGCTCTCGGGGCTCGCCACCGCCGTCCAGCTCGCCAGGCGGGGGTTCGAGGTCGAGGTGTTCGACCGGCACCACGGCGGTGGCGGGCGCTTCGCCGGCGGCTGGCAGGTGCTCGAGAACGGCAGCCGCGAACTCGACGCGCTCGAGGAGCTGCGCGGGATGGGCCTGGAGCCCGACTTCGCCACGGTCCCCGCGACCCGCGCGCTTTTCCTCGACGGCTTCGGAGGCACGCACGAGGTCGCGAGCGCGGCGCCGTACGCCTATTTCGTCCGCCGCGGTCCCGACGGGAGCATGGACTCATGGCTGCGCTCGCTGGCGCTGGCCGCCGGGGTGACGCTGCGCGAGGGCGTGCCGGCGCCGGCGGCCGCCGAGGTCGTCGCGACCGGTCCGCGCCAGGCCGACGGGGTGGCGCGCGAGCTGGTGTTCGCCTCGGACCTCGCCGACACCGTCGCCGTCCTCTTCGACCCCACGATCACGCCGACCGGGTACGCGTACCTGTTCTGCCTCGGTGGCCACGGCACCTTCGGGGTGGCGCAGGTGCGACGGGTTGCCGGGCTCCCGCGGGCCAGTGAGCTGGCGTGGCGCCGCTTCCGCGAGGTGCTGGGCGAATTTGCCGTGCGCGAGGAGCACGAGCACGGCCAGTTCATGAACTTCTCCGTTCCCCGCCGCCTGCGCGCGGCCGACGGGCGCTGGTACGTCGGCGAGGCGGCCGGGGTGCAGGACTTCCTCTTCGGGCTCGGCAACCGCCTGGCGTTGCGCACCGCAGGTCTGGCGGCGGCCGGGATCGTCGGGCGGTGGGACGCGCGGGCGTTTTCGGCGTCGGTGCAACGGCCGATGCGGACGACCGTCGCGGCGCGCTTCCTCTACGAGCGGCTTGGGCGCCGCGCGTTCGCGGCGTTATGCCGGCGGGCGAGTCGCACCGATTTCCGCGGCTTGCTGCTGCGCCTGCAACGGCCGGACGTCGCCAAGGACGCCCTGGCGCGCCTGGTGATGGCGGCGTGGCGCGAGCGTCGCGGCTGCCGGCACGCGGGCGTGTGCGGCTGGTGCCGGGAGCGGGAGCAGTGAGCGACAGCCGCGCCCACGTGCGGCGGCTGGCGCACCGCCGCGGCGCCAACTTCTCGCTCGGGTTCCGCCTGCTGCCGGCGGCGAAGCGGCGGGCGGTGTACGCGGCGTATGCGGCGTGCCGCGTCCCCGACGACATCGTGGACGAGGCCGGCCCGGACGTTGCCCCCGCCGAGCTGCATCGCCGCCTCGACGCCTGGCGCGAGGAAATCGAGGGTACGTACGCCCGGCGGCCTGGAACCCCGGCGACCGTCGCCCTCGCGGAGGTCCTGCCGTCGTTCCCGATCCCCATGGATGCGCTGCTCGGCCTGGTCGAGGGCTGCCGCATGGACCTGGAGCGTAGCCGCTACCGCACCTTCGCCGAGTTGGAGCGCTACTGCGAGCTGGTCGCCGTGACGATCTCTGACATCTCGCTCGCCATCTTCGGGGTGCTGCGCGCCGAGGCGCTCGCCGCAGGCCGCCACCTGGCGATGGCGCTGCAGCTCACCAACATCTGCCGCGACGTCGGCGAGGATGTCGGGCGCGGTCGGATCTACCTGCCGCTCGACGAGCTGGAGCGCTTCGGCGTGGCCGAGCGCGGTCGCGAGCGGCTGCGCGGTGACGTCTTCGGCGAGTGCGATATGCGTCAGCGTCAGGCCCCAGANNGGGGGGGGGGGGGGGAAGCGCCTACGCCAACCTCATGGCGTTCGAGTGCGCCAGGGCGCGCGAGCACTTCCGCGCCGCGAACCCGCTGCCGGGGATGATCAAGCGCGATGCTCGCCCCGCCGTGCGCGTGATGGGGGGCGTGTACCGCCGGGTGCTCGACCGCGTCGCCGCCGACCCGGCCGCGGCGTTCGGCCGTCGCGCCGAGCTGCCGCCCTGGCAGCGGCTGACCGCGGTCGCCGCCGGCCTGTTGGGCCGGCCGTTCGTGTGAGCTTGCAGTCCCTCCGCCCCGTAACAGTGAGGGTGCTTCTTGGGGCGCCTCGTACGGCGGAGGCAATTCGGAATGTAGGGGCGGCCCTGGCGGCCGCCCGCGGATAGGGGGAGACGCGCGCGCTGCCAAAGCGGGCGGGAGCAAGCTCCGCCCCTACAGTCGCCTGGCATTGTCGTCCGCTGACCACCGACCACGGGCCACGTCTTCTCGGAGCCCGGTGCCCGGACCCCGGACCCCGGTCTCNNGTTTGCGGCAGCTTCTTGGAGCCGAACAGGGTGCGCGGCATCCCCCTGCCTTCGAGCGCGGTGTGGGAGACCTTGAGCCAGAGGTAGGAGCCGGCCGGGTCGCCGGCCTTCACCAGCGGCATGAGCGGCGACTCCTGGCTCTTGTGCTGCGTCAGGTCCGCGTACCCCTTGCCACTGGAGAGGTCGAGCCCCTTCTTCGGGTTGTCGCCGCCGTGGCAGTTGGCGCACGCCTTGACGAAAATCGGCTCGACGTCCTTCGCGTACGAAAGTGGCGTCTGCGCTCTGACCGCGAGCGCCGCCACGGCAGCACCGATCGTCACGACCACCAACAGGTCCTTGCGAGCCATCGTCCCTCCCCGGAGCTTCCAGTCATCTTACCAAGCCGCGCCCGGTCCGGGGAAATTCCGCCATTGCAGGCCGGCGGACGGCGGCCGCGGGCAGTACACTGACCGGGTGAAGGTCATCACCACCCATCTCGGCGCCGATTTCGACGCCCTCGGGGCGGTGGCCGGCGCGCTGCTGCTGGCGCCCGGGGCGCGGGTCGTCTTCCCCGGCTCGCAGGAAGTGGCGGTCCGCCGCTTCCTCGCGGCCGAGGGGATCGAGCTGCCGGAGGTGCGGGTGCGCGAGCTGCGCCGGGCGCGCATCACCGAGGCCACGGTGGTGGACTGCTCGTCGTGGCGCCGCCTCGGCGAGGTGGGCGAGCTGATTGCGGCCGCCGGGTGCCCGGTGCGGGTCGTCGACCACCACCCCGAGGCTGCGGACGCCATCCCGTCGGCCGAGGTGCTGACCGCCCCGGTGGCGGCGACCTGCACGGTGGTCATCGGCGAGCTGCAGCGTCGCGGTGTCACGCCCGACCCCGTAACCGCGTCGCTGCTGCTCCTCGGGATCTACGAGGACACCGGCGGCCTGACCTACCTCGACACCACCGCGGCCGACGCCGCGGCGGCGGCGTGGCTGCTCGGGTGCGGGGCGCGCCTGGAATGGGTGCGGCGCTACGTCCTGCGGCCGCTCGAACCGGCGCAGCTCCAGCTCCTGAACCAGTTCGTCGAGGGTGCCGTCGAGCACCAGGTCGGGGGGGTGCGGGTTGTGATCACGGTCGTCCGGCCGAACGACCAGGTCGAGGAGGCCGCGTACGTGATCCACCGCTATGCCGAGATCTTCGACCTGCCGGTCGTGATCGCCCTCCTCGAGGCGCCGCCGCAGCTCATCGTCATCGCGCGCTCGAGCGTCCACGGGGTGGACGCCGGCAAGCTGCTCGCGCCCCTCGGCGGCGGCGGCCACG
>PKYI01000037.1 GCA_003133645.1 Acidobacteriota bacterium
TCCGAGGCGGCGAGCAGCTCGTCGGCGGCCCCGCGCAGGTTGACCGCGGTGTGGTACGCCGCGGTCCCCGGCGCCTGGCCGGCCGCCCAGCCGGCGGCCTTGGCCACCACCTCGCGCAGCTCGCCGGCAGGGAGCTGCGCCTGACCCGCCAGTTCCTCCAGGCGTCCTGCGAGGCGGGTCGCGGCCGTCGCGTCGAACGGCTGCGGCGCCGCGTCGCTTGGAAGCGCGAACGTCACGCTCTTGACCGCCTCGACGTCGTGGTGGGTCTGGCGCGTCGCGAGCACGAGCGCGACGACCATGACGATGAGCAAACCCACGAGAGTGAAGATCGAGCGCACCCGGACCTCCGCTTCAGCAACGATACACCGTTCGGCCGCAGTGACCCCAAACGGTGACGCCCTCGCCCAGCCGGCGGACCGCCGCCGCACCGGGGTCTGGCACAGCCCCTGCATAATCCATATACGGAGGTGGCGCATGATCCGCAGGCTCGTGGTGCTCGTGGCCGTGGTCGCGCTGGCCGTCCCGGCGATGGCCCGGGAGATGACCAGCGCGTACGTCGTCACGTCGGTAGCCAACCTGACGGGGCTCAACGGCACCGACTGGCACACCGACCTCACACTGTACAACCCGCACCAGACGGTCCTCTACGTCAAGCTGGCGTTCCTGCCCACGGACCGGGACAACAGCAGCGCGCCGACGGCGCCCATGATCGATCTGCAGCCGTGGGAGACGCTCAACCTCTGGGACGTCCTGGGGCCCTACGGCTTCGACGCCCGCGGCGGCAAGGGCGCGATGCTGGTCTACGCCGACACCGCCGCCAACAACTGCCCGAAGACCGCCGGCGACACGAGCTGCGATTTCGCGGTGTTCGCGCGCACCTACACGCTCGCCCCGAACGGCGCGAGCGGCGAGTACGGAACGGACTTCCCCGGGTTCCCGGTGAGCCTTGGCGTCGATTCCTCGGTGATCGCCTACATGCCGCAGATCTCCGACGACGCCGACTTCAGGACCAACGTCGGCGTCGCGTCGTGGACGAGCGGCTGGGTCACCGTGCGCGAGGACATCCAGGACACGAACGGCAACATCGTCGGCCGCTACGATCACGTGATCCCGCCGAACGGCCATGAGCAGTGGCGCCTGGAGGTCGGGGGCCTCACCGGTGGGACGGTGGCGGTGTACATCGCGAGCGGGCCGGGCGACGCGATGGTCTACCCGTACGCCACGGTCCTGGACAACACCACCGGGGATGCCGCCTCGGTGGAGGCGCAGATCAGCAAGGTCGGCCTGTCGGCGCAGGCCGCCTCGGTGCGCGCCGTCGCGGCGCGGTCCGTTCCCAAGGCGTTGCCGGTGCCGAGCTTCTCGCTCGACGCGCTGAAGCGCCGCGCCCGGTAGCGGCCGCCCGCCGGGCGGCCGGCCTCTCCACCCGACGCGCTGAAACGCTGCGTCCGGTAGCGGCCGCCCGCTGGGCGGCCGGCCTCTCGACCCGACAGCGACGGCCGTGCGCTTGGCGGCCGCGCCCCACATCTGCCCTGCAGGGGCGCCCGGCTTCTTGCTACAATTCTCCGCATGTCTGCCGAACAGCGAGGCAAGCGGTTGGTCATCCTGGTGGTCGACGAGGATCCCACGCTGCGCGCGGCGATCGAGTCCGCGCTTGCGGGCCAGTTCCCGGACGTTGCGATCCGCACGGCGGAGAACGGCGCCGCGGCATGGGAGATCGCCCGCAGCGGCGCCGTCGATCTCCTGATCAGCGGCGTCATGATCGCGGAGCTGGGCGGCCTCCAGCTCCTCCGCATGGTGCGGGAGGACCGCCGGCTCGCGGACATGTACGTCATGCTGATGACGGGCGTGGCCTCGCCGGAGGACCTCTTCGCGGCGATGGACGAGGGCGCCGACGACTGCCTGCTCAAGCCGTTCCGCTGGAACGAGCTGATCGCACGGGTCCGCGCCGGACTGCGGCGGGTCGAGGCCACCCGCCGTCACGCGGCGCGCGCCGACGAGCTCGAGCGCCTCAACGACCGCCACACCGAGTTCCTCTCCATGGTTTCCCACGAGATCCGCACGCCTCTGTCCGCGATCCTCTCCGCGGCGAACGTCCTGATGAGGTACGGCAGCAAACGCCCCGACTCGGTCGAGCGGTTCGCCAAGGTGATCCACCAGGAGGGCCGGCGCCTGACCCGCCTCATCAACAATCTGCTCGACCTCGCCAAGATCGAGGCGGGCCATGTGGAGTGGAGCTTCGCCCCGGCGGCGGTCGACGAGCTGGTGCGCGACGTGCAGGAGTCGTTCTCTGCGCTCGTCGGCGAACGCAACCTCAGGTTCGAGGTCGAGCCCTGGCCCGAGCCGGTCGTGGTGGAGCTCGACCGCGACAAAATCACACAGGTCCTGGTGAACCTGGTGTCGAACTCGATCAAGCACTCGCCGGACGGCGCAGCGGTGCGGCTGCGGTACCGGCCGTGCGGCCGGGGGGTCCGTCTCGAGGTCGAGGACGAGGGTGCCGGAATCCCGGCGGGTCGCGAAGAGCAGATCTTCGACCGGTTCGAACAGCTCGGGGTGGACGACCAGCGCCGGGGGTCGGGGCTCGGGTTGACGATTTCGCGCCAGATCGTGGAGAAACACGGCGGCCGGATCTGGGCCGAGCCCGGGCGCACGCACGGCGCGCTGTTCGTCGTCGAGCTGCCGGGCGGGAGCGGGGGGCGGGGGCGCGATGGTTCAGTTTGACAACCAGTACCGTCAGGTGAAGCTGAAGGTGGTCTACTACGGCCCGGGCCTGTGCGGCAAGACGACGTGCCTGCAGTACATCCACCGGGTCACGGACCCGCAGCGCCGGACCAAGCTCTACACCCTCAACACGGCGACCGACCGTACCTTGTTCTTCGACCTGCTCGGCCTCGACCTCGGCCGCGTCCGCGGCTACAAGCTGACCCTGCAGCTCTACACGGTGCCGGGCCAGGTGCAGTACAACGCGACGCGGCGCGCCGTGCTCGGCGGCTGCGACGGCGTGATGTTCGTGGCCGACTCCCAGCGCGCCCTCGCCAAGGCCAACGAGGAGAGCCTCGCGAACCTCATGGAGAACCTGCGCGCCAACGGGCTGGACCCGAACGCCATCCCGATCGTCCTGACCTACAACAAGCGCGACCTGCCGGACGTGCTGCCGCGGGCGGAGCTCGACCAGCTGCTGAACGCGCGCGGCTGGCCCGCCTTCGAAACCGTGGCGACCTCGGGCGAAGGCGTCGTCGAAGCGTTCTCGGCGGTCACCCAGGCCACGGTCCTCGCGGTGGCGGACCGGCTGGGGATGTCGAGCCAGCCTGACGCGCTCCAACGTCTGGTGGTCAACGTGACCGCGGCGCTGCAGCCGCTGATGCGCAAGGGCCCGCCGCTCCAGGTCGAAGCGCCGGTCGTCATCCGGACGGCGACGCCGGGCGACGACGTGCGCGAAGACGACCTGGTGGGCGAGGCCGTGCGCGCCAACGTCGCCATGACCGACCTCAACACGCGCCTCGACCAGATCACCGGCGAGCTCGAGAGGCGCGTGGCGATGCTCCGTTCGATCAACGAGTTCGGCCGGGTGATGTCGCTCGCGCGCGAGCCCGAGGAGGTCACGACCTCGTTTCTCGACCGGCTCCTCTCCGAGCTGCGGGTCGGCTGCGGCTCGCTGCTCCTCCTCGACCACAAGGGCGAGCTCGTCGAGGTCCTGCGCCGCGGCCTCGCCGCCGACCCGCTCGCGCGCCGCAACGACAAGGGCGAGTCCCCCGCCGAGGTCATCCTCGCGTCGCGGCAGCCGTTCCTGGCGCGGGTGGACGAACTCGAGCCGGCGCAGCTGCTGGACTCGCCGTGGGCCGAGGAGGTCCGCGGCCTGAGCCTGATCGGGCTCCTGGCCGTGCCGCTCGTGGCCCAGGACAGGCCCCTCGGGATCGTGACGGCGTATGCGGACCAGGAGCGGGGCGCGTTCGCGGACGATGACCTCGAGCTCGTGACCGCGCTCGGCGCCAACGCGGCGACCGCCCTTGCGAACGCGCGCGCCTGGAGATCGCTCGAGCAGCTCAACCGCTCCCTCGAGGAGGCCGTCGCGGAGCGCACGGCCAAGCTCCAGGAAGCGCTCGACCGTGCGCAGACGCTGGCGGACCAGCTCGAGGACCGCAACCTCGCCCTCGAGGCCGCCAACCGGCAGTTGCGCGACCTCGAGCGCCTCAAGGGCGACCTGCTGAAACGCATCGCCCACGAGCTGAACACGCCGGTCACCGCGATCCAGACCGCCAGCCGGATCCTGGGGCGCTACGACGACATGCCTCCCGAAAAGGCCGTCAAGTTCGTCGAGATCATCACCCAGGAGGCCACCCGTCTCGCCGAGCTGATCTCGTCGTCGCTCCAGGCGCTGGTGCTGGGCGTGCCGGAGGGCCGACCCGCGCCCACCGCGGTGGAGATCCCCGACCTCCTGCGGCGCGTCCTCGCGCCACTCAAGGGGGATGTCGCCGCCAAGCATCTGACGGTCCAGGTGAAGGTGGCGTCCGGCCTGGACGAGATCGTCGGCGACGGCGACCAGATCGAGGCCGCGCTGCGCGCCGTCGTCAGGAACGCGATCGACTTCAACCGCGACGGCGGCAGCCTGGTGGTCACGGTTCGCACGCTGCGGCGCGGCGCCATTGCACTGGTGGAGATGCGCGTCGAGGACACCGGCGTCGGCATCCCGGCGGAGGACCTGCCGCACGTGAGCGAGGTGTTCTGGCAAGGCGGCAACGTGCTCACCGCCAAGCCGCGCGGCCTCGGCCTCGGGCTCGCCGTCGCGCGGCGCGTGGCGGAGAACCACGGCGGCACCTTCGAGGTCGCCTCGGAGGACGGCAAGGGCACGGTCGTGAGCCTGCTGTTCCCGGTGGCCGGGGCGCCGCAACCATGAAGCGGTGGTTCGTCCCGCGCGACGTGCAGCCGTTCCTGGACACCCTGGCGCTCGCCGCCGGTGGCGCAGTGCTGCTTGACCCGGCCGGCGAGCTGGTCTGCCAATCGGGCGACAGCGGGTCCGCCACCCGCGCCCTTGCGGTGCGCTGCGGCGAGGCCTTCGGCACACTCTTGCTGCCCCCTCCGGCGGGCGATGGGATCGGTGGGGTCGCGGTGGCGGCGCTCGAGCGGATGGCGGCGGCCCGTCTCGCCATCGACGACCTCGCGTCCGTCACCCGCAGGCTGTGGTGGGAGCAGAACCTCGTCTTCTCGTCCGGCGGCTTGCTCAGGCACGGCTTCGGCGACCGCGAGATCGACCGCTGGCTGGTCGATCGCCTCGGAGTGATCGAGCCGCAGGTCGTCGTGGTGTGCACCTGGGACGGCATCGACCTCGAGGTGGCCGAAGGCGCGCTGCCATCCGGCCTGCAGATCGGCGACCGCGTGCCGGCGACACGGCTGGCGGCGGGGGTCCTCGACGACGGGGAGCCGATCGCCTTCTCGGCGCCGGCCGAAGGGGGCGGCGAGGCGGAGCTCGGCGTCGCGGTCGAGGCGGGGCAGCCGTGCCTGATCGTGCCGCTGCGGAGCGCCCAGCGCCTGCTCGGCCTGGTCATGCTCGTGCGCCGGCCGGGTGGGAGCGCGTTCGGGGCCGAGGAGGTCAAACTCGTCCAGCTGCTCGCCGACCTCGCGAGCGTGGCGCTCACGAACCGGATGCTGGTCGGAGAGGCTGAACACAAAGCCCGTATCATGCGCGAGCTCGAGCTCTCGGCGGAGATCCAGCAACGGCTCTTCCCGCCGCCGGCCGCGCGCCTGGGAACCTTTGAGATCGCCGCGCGCTGCCGGCCGGTGGCCCAGGTCGGCGGCGACGGGTTCCTGCAACGCCGCCTCGCCAGCGGCTCGTTGCTCCTGGGCGTCGTGGACCTGACGGGCCACGGGATCGGCGTCGCGCTGGCCCTCGCGGCGCTGTACGCCCGCCTCGACGCCCTCGCCGACGCCGTCGAGTCGCCGGCCCGCCTGCTGCAGCTGGTCAACGGCCAGCTCACCCAGGGGGAGTTCAACTGGTACACGATGGCCACCGCGGTGATCGCGTTTGCCGACCCCAACAGCGGGCGCTTCGCCATCGCCACGGCGGCGCACCCGCGGGCGTTCGTGCGCCGGGCGGGCGGGAGCATCGAGGTGCTCGAGGCAAGCGGGCTGCCGCTCGGCGTTCGCTGGGGCGAGCGGTACCCCCTGCAGGAGGGGCGCCTGGAGACCGGCGACCTGCTGGTGCTCCACTCCGACGGGATCAGTGAGGCGGTCGGCGAGGGCTCGGCCCCGTTCGGCGTGGACGGCTTGCAGCGCGTGCTCGGCCGGGACTTCGCCTCGGCGTCCGAGGCGCTCGATGCGGTTCTCGACAGCGTAGCGGCGTTCACCGGCGGCGCGCCGGCGATCGACGACCAGACCATCATGATCGTGCGCAAGACGGAGGCTGCAGGTGGGTAACGCGCTCATCTTGCTCGTTGACGACGAGCCCAACATCCGGGAGACCGTGTCGTTCATCCTCGAGATGGAGGGTTTTCCGGTCGCGACCGCCGAGGACGGCGAGGATGGGCTCGAGAAGATCCGCGCCTTGCGCCCCGCGGTGGTCCTCCTCGACGCCATGATGCCGAAGCGGGACGGCTTCGACGTGTGCCGGACGGTGAAGGCCGATCCGGAACTCGCTGGGATCAAGATCGTGATGCTGACCGCGCTCGGGCAGAAGGCCGACCAGGAGAAGGGTCACGCCGCCGGCGCGGACTACTACGTCACCAAGCCGTTCGACGAGGAGGAGTTGCTCGCCCTCCTGCGCCGCCTCACCGCCTGACCAAATTCGCCGCACGCCCGCCGGCCGCGCCCCACATTGAAATGCAACTGTGGGGCGGCCGCCCTCGCCCGCCCTTTCCCGTCTTCCCTTTTCCGTTTTCCCTTTCCCCTTCTTCCTTTCTCCAGGGGCTACACTACCTGCCGTGTTGACCGTGGCGGTGCTGACCGCGAAGCCCGAGCTGCCCGTCCACCGCGAGCTGGAAGCGGCGGGGGACGCCTGCGGGGTGCGGGTCGAGATCCTCGACGCCCTCTGCATCGCGGCCCAGGACGCGCCGCCCCGTCTCTGGAGGGCTGGGGCACCCCTCGACGCCGCCGGTTTTGGCGCCGTGCTCCCCAGGGTCGGAAACTGGCGGCCCGACGCCGTGCTGGCCGTGCTCGGCGTGATGCGGGACCTGGGTGTGGGCTCGCTCAACGAGCCCGAGGCGATCCGCACCGGCCGCGACCACTGGCGCACGGCGTGCGCCCTGGCGGCCGCCGGCGTGCCGCACCCCGCGACCGTCGCGGGCTCGGAGCCCGGCGTGCTCGCGGCCGCGGCCGCGGCGGCGTTCGGCTTCCCGGCCGTGGTCAAGCAGCGCGGCTCGCGCCGGGGGATTGGGGTGATCCGCTGCGCGAGCGCGGCCGAGTTGGAGGCGGTGCTCGACTCGCTCTGGCGGGTCGGCGACGAGGTGGTCGTGCAGCGCTTCTGCCCGCCGGGCGGCGTGAGCCGGCGCGTGCTGGTCCTCGACGGCGAGGTGCTCGGGGCGACGGAGCACCGCGCGCCGGAGGGGGAGTTCCGCGCCAACGCCGCGCGCGGCGCGGCGGTGCGCCCGGTGGCCGTAGACGACACCGTGAGCGGGCTCGCGGTGTGCGCCGCGCGGGCGACCGGCCTCGGCTTCGCCGGCGTGGACCTCATCCCGGATGACGGCGGCTGGGTGGTGGCCGAGGTCAACCCGTCGCCCGGATGGACGCACTTCGCCGCGGCGACCGGGGTGCCGGTGGCCGCCCGCGTGGTCGAGGCGCTCGCAAGGCGGAGCGGGGACCGGTGAGCGACCCGTTCGCCTGCGTCGCCGAGGTCCGGCTCAAGCCCGGCCGCGACGGATCGGTGCGCGGGCGCCACCCGTGGGTATACCGCGGGGCACTGGCCGGCCCCGTGCCCGCGGGGACGGCGCCGGTGCGGGTCGTGGCGGCGAACGGCCGGCCGCTCGGCACCGCACTCCCGGGCGGCTCCGGCGGGTCCTTGGCGCTGCGCATGGTCGCATTCGGCGACGAGCGCTGGGACGCCGCGGCGCTGCGCGAGCGCCTGCTCGCGGCGGCGAGGCTGCGGGAGCGCCTCGCCCTCGACGCCGACGCCTTTCGGCTGGTCCACGCCGAGGGCGACGGCTTGCCCGGCCTCGTGATCGACCGCTACGGGACCGTCGCCGTCTGCCAGCTCTTCGAGCGGGCGTGGGAACCGCTCCTCCCCGCCGTGCTGGAGGTGCTGGCCGGCGAGTTGGGCGCCGCCGACGTGCTGTTGCGCGGCGGCGATGCGGCGGCAGGCGTGGCCACCGTGCTGCGCGGCCGCACCCCGGCCGCCGAGATCGTCATCCGCGAGGGCGGCGTCCGCTTCGCGGTGGACCTGCTCGGCGGCCAGAAGACCGGCTTCTTCCTCGACCAGCGCGAGAACCGCCGCCGGGTCGCATCCCTCGCGGGCGGGGCGTCGCTGCTGAACCTGTTCGCCTACAGCGGCGGCTTCGCGGTCGCGGCGCTCGCCGCCGGTGCCGCGCGCGCGGTCAACGTGGACGCCTCGCCGCAGGCCCTCGCCCTGGCGCGGCGCGCGTACGCGCTCAACGGGTTGCGGGCGGACGATGCCGGCTTCGTGGCCGGCGATGCGTTCCGCGTCGTGCGCGCGCTCGCGGCCGCCGGCGAGCGCTTCGGCGTCGTGGTCGCGGACCCCCCCGCGTTCGTCAAGCGCAAGGCCGACCTCGAAGCCGGGCTGCGCGGCTACAAGGACGTCAACCTGCACGCCATGCGCCTCGTGGAGCCGGGAGGGCTGCTCCTCACCTGCTCGTGCTCGGCGCTCGTCGGCGAGGAGCAGTTCGGCGAGATGCTGGCCGCGGCCGCGCTCGACGCCGGCCGCGCGCTGCGCGTGCTGGAGCGACGGGGGGCGGGGCCGGACCATCCGGTGTCGGCGTTCTGTCGCGAGGCCGAGCACCTCAAGGCGTGGCTTTGTGCGGTAAACTGACGGGGATGCTTCGGTTCTTGATGGCGTACCCGACGGGCGGCGCATTGCGGCGGTGGCCGGCCCGAAAACTGTGTGTTCCCAGGTGTCACACTTTTTCCGATTTCAAAGGGGGTAGGGTGTGATGCGGCGACGATCATGGAGTGCATATCGTGTTTCTGCAAGACATCGGTGCGGTGGCACGGGGGTTGCGTTGACACACCCCGTGACATGTGCGAAACAACGTGTCGGCCGCGCTGCCGGGTTTACGCTGATCGAGACGCTGGTCGTGCTGGCGATCGTGGGGCTGCTGGTCCTCGTCGCGATCGTGCCGATCGGCTCGTACTGGCAGCGGTCGCGCCTCGAGACGACGGCGGGCGACATCCGCAACTTCCTGCAGTCCGCGTACTCCGAGGCGATCAACCAGCATACCCAGGTGGTCGTCACGCTACAGAAGAACGCCACGACCGGGCTGTGGGAGCTCTACCTCACCCCGCCGCCGCTCAACGGAAGCCGGTTCCTCGTGCTGCCGGAGTTCGTGAGCTTCGCGTACAACCCGCTTGCGACCCTGGGCGGGTGGCCGGTGTCGTCGTCCGACGCCAACGTCCGGGGAATCATGTGCGACCCGAGCGGGCGCACGATGGTTCCCGTGTTTCCCGTGGTTCCTGTGTCGCCTGTGGTTGCCGCCACCTTCACCGGCTCGGGCGTCGAGACCGCGGGGCAGGCGGTGCAGGAGATCAAGACGCTGGCGGTCACCCACGTCAACATGGTGGACGGCAGCCTGCAGCCCAACACCCGCGACGACATCCTGCTCTTCCCGATCTGGACCGCCACGGTCCGGAAGGTCGTCCTATGAGCGGGGCCGCGATGGCAAGACCGGCGGGGAAGGGGCAGCGGGGCGTGACGCTTATCGAGGTGCTGGTGGCGTTCTTCATCCTCTTCGTCGTGACGCTCGCGGTCCTCCAGATGCTCTCGATGGCATACCTCGTGAACCTCGGGTCGCTGACCCGCACGGACCTGACGTACCGCGCCCAGCGCGTGGTCGAGACGATCCGGCTGCAGCGCTACCGCGTCTATCTCCTCGGTACCCCGGCGGTCGAGGCCTGCTGCCCGGTCACGGACGGCAGCACGATGACGATCCCGCCCGCCGGCACCTGCGACGCGTTCTGGGGCCCGGCCGGGGCGAACGTGATGGAGACGAACGCCCGCTACTCGCTCAGCTACGATATCAACGCTAATGGCAGCGTCACGGTGAACGCGGTGCCCCTGACGACCGGAGCCAACCTGTACCTCGGCCCGACGGCGAACAAGGCGGTGGTCTATGTGGCGCAGATCCAGTAGGCCCGGCGGCGGTTTCACGCTGGTCGAGGTGCTGGTCGTCGTGGCCTCGCTGGGGATGATCCTATGGATGGTCGGCTCCCTCTTCTTCCCGATGCGGCAGGCGGCGGAGCGCCAGCGCCTGCAGGTCGAGGCGCGCCAGACCGCGCGCGGCGCCACCGACTACGTGGCGATGCTGGTGCGCGGCGCGACCGACATGAACGACATCACCAACCCGCGCAACCCCGCCGCGATCCTCACCTTCCTCTACCAGGGCACGCCGCCGTCGGACCCGGTCCCGACGTGCGACGGGTCGACCGGCTCCCCGTGCATCCAGCTCTCCTACGACAACGTGACCGACGCGTCGCTCGCGACCCCGGGGACCGACATCCTGACGTTCGGCGTGCCCTCGGCGTCGCTGCGGCTGAAGCCGTCAACCTGGCCCGGCACCGCGGACAACAGCAGCCCGACCGGGTGGGAGTTCGACCAGGGGTGCCAGAAAGACGGCAGCGCCAACACCGCGGCGAACGATCTCGCCAACAAGCAGGCGTTCGACCAGGTCACCGGCCGCGGCAGCGACCCGGCCCACCCCGGCTGGAGCCAGCCGCTGATGCTGTTCGACAAGAACGGCAACTGGGTCTTCTACCAGATCACCGATTACAAGGACGCCCAGAACTCGGCGACCTGCAGCAGCCCCCCCTCGGCGTGGTGCACGGACCCGCAGTCCGGGCAGGTGGTGCCGTGCCTGCAGGTGATCGCGAACCCGGGCAACTCCGCGCTCAACGCGCCCGGCGGACAGAGGAGCTACACCGAGCCGGTGACGCTGATCGTCGGTCTGCAGTACGCCAGCTTGCGCGTCTGCGACGGCTGGCTCGAGCAGAAGGTCGGGATCTTCAACCGCGCCACCGACGACAACTGCCCCGCGCTCGCGGCCGGGGCGGCGTTCCCGCCGTACCAGACCAAGGCGGGGTGGTCGCCGCTGCTGCCGAACGTGGAGGACCTGCAGTTCGCCTACCTGTTCGACGCCGGCACCGTCGGCAACGGGCCCGCCGGCGCCATGACCACGGCCGCGAACGTGCCGATCATGGGCGGCACCCCGCTCGACCCCTCGGATATCCGGCGCGTCATCGGCGTCCGCGTCACGGTCACCGCGCGCTCCTCGACGCCGGTGTTCGGGGGCGGGAAGGCGCTGATGCGGCAGCCGGCCGCCGAGGACCACGACCCGGGGGCCGTCTCGCCGGACACCTATTTCCGCTACCAGCTCTCGTCCACGTCGCTGCTGCGCAACCGGGATGCGGGGTTCTGACGATGGCCGACGCGCGCAACCGCCCAACCAACCCCGGCGAGCGCGGCATCGCGCTCATCATGGTGATCCTGTTGCTGCTCGTGCTCACCGCGCTCGGGATCGCCGCAACCATGTTGATGACGCAGGAGGACCGCATCTCCTCCCGCCAGGAGACGCAGAAGGCCGCGTTCTACGCCGCCGACGCCGGGCTGAGGAAGGGCGAGGCGATTCTGCAGAACGTGCCGTACAGCAACACGAACCTCACCGCGTACCTGGTGCACACGCCGGTCGCGAACACCGTCGCGGTGACCCCGACGAAGCCCGTGCCGCCGCCGGGATGGGACAACGCGCACCTCGGGACCTACCTCACCAGCGCCGTGGGTGCCGGCACCGAGCTGGCCAACCAGGAGGTCACGCAGGTGGGCGCCGGCGGCACCCCGTTCAACCGGGTGCGCGCCTACTACAGCCTGTACGTGCGCAACAACGCCGAGGACCCGATCTACAGCCAGCCCAACCCCATCCCCACCCCTATCCCCGGCTCGACCACACCCGTCAACGTCAACCTTGACTCGCGCCTGCGCCTCGTCTCGGTGGGGTTCCTCACCGACTGGAAAGGGGTGGACCCGACCACCGGCGCCGCCAACGTGCTGGCGGTGAAGATCCTCGAGGAAGAGCTGAACTGGGGCGGGCAGGGCGGCGGCAACCCGAACCAGATCGACGTGAACGCCGGAGCCACCAACTCCGGGCAGTGGGCCGGCGGAAGTTGAGCGGTCCGGCGGGCCGAGCGCCCGCTCAGGATCCGATGCGGAGGTCGTGATGCGATGGAAGGTCAGGAAGCTCATGCGGCGGAAGGTGGTGGCGATCGCGCTTGCGGTCGGGCTGGCGGTGCCGGTGCTGGCCGCGTCGCTTGTCCCCTCTGACGAGGGCTACAACCTCATGAAGCAGATCACCTTCCAGCAGGTGAAGGTCAACATCCTGATCGTCCTCGACGTCAGCGGTTCGATGGCCTGGGACTTCAAGGGCAACGACCTCAACATCTACTCGCCGCCCAACTCTGGGTATCCCCCCGACATCGTCTGGAACGGCGCCGACAGCGTCGGCACGACCCCCAGGTTCACTTGGCTAAGAACGAGCATGACCTGCCCGACCCCGACGCCGACCGCGACCCCGACCGAGACGGTCACACCGACCGTGACGGCCACCGCAACCGCGACGGTCACCCC
This sequence comes from Acidobacteriota bacterium, assembly GCA_003133645.1. GTDB lineage: Bacteria > Acidobacteriota > Thermoanaerobaculia > Thermoanaerobaculales > Thermoanaerobaculaceae > RBG-13-68-16. The sequence goes on from PKYI01000037.1 coordinate 12,770, forward strand.
GACCGTGACGGTCACCGCGACCGCGACGGTCACCCCGACGGCCACCGCGACCGTGACGGCCACCGCGACCGCGACGGTCACCGCGACCGCGACGGTCACACCGACAGCCACGGCGACGGCAACGGCCACGCGGACGCCGACGGTCACGCAGACGCCGACGGTCACGCGGACGCCGACGATCACCCGGACGCCGACGATCACCCGGACGCCGACGGCTACGCGGACGCCGACGGTTACGGGCACGCCGACGAACACGCGGACGGTCACACCGACGAAGACGCCGGTGCCGCCGACGCCCACGCGGACGGCGACAGCCACAAAGACGCCACTGGGGCCGACGCCGACGCCGACGATCACC
>PKYI01000161.1 GCA_003133645.1 Acidobacteriota bacterium
GGCTGCGGGGCCGGCGCTACGCCGGCAAGCGCAACTTGATCGCCCAGGCATCGCGCCTCCACCCCTGGTCGGTCGAACCCCTCGAACCCGGGCGGGCGGACCAGTGCGTCGGCGTCGTGGACGACATCGCGACCAAGCGCACCACCGAAGCGGCGGTGACCCTCGAGCAGGAGACGCACGCCCTCGAATGCGCGCTCCGCCTGTTCGCGCCGCTCGGCCTGAAGGGGCTGCTCCTCCGGGTCGAGGGATGCCCGGCGGCGTTCTCGATCTTCGACCGCCTCAACCCGACGACCGCGGTGGTCCTGTTCGAGCGCGCCCTGCGCGCCAAGAAGGGCCTCTACCAGGTGATCAACCGCGAGACCGCGCGGGTAATCGAGCGGCTGGGGTTCTCGCTCATCAACCGCGAGGAGGACCTCGGCGACCCGGGGTTGCGCAAGGCCAAGCTTTCCTACCACCCCACGCACCTGGAGATGAAGTACACGCTGACGTTCCGCTCGTGAGTTCCGGCGCCGGCGACGTCAGGGGAGCTGGACTGCGCTCGCGGCGCTTTCGGAACGGGTCCGGAACGGATAGCGGGGTCAGGCTTGCGTTGTTGCGTTATCGGGCCCCAGCCGCCTGGCCCGAACCTCATGTTGGCCCCGGGACGGCCGATCCTGTCTGGCTTCCAACTCCACGGCGCCACCCGGCGGTGGGGCGTCAATAGGCTCCGGCCAAGATGATCGACCGACTCGAGGAGAAATGCACAGAAGCGCGCTGGAGGTGTCGGCACTCGAGGCTTCCTGCCCGCCGGGGACTCGAGGAATGATGTGCCGAATGGCGCCCGGGGACGTAGGAAGGCGGGTTGTGAGGCATCAATCTGCCTTCGCCTGCGCCAAAACAACGCAACAACGCAAGCCTGACCCCAATACAGATGAATCGCGTAGCGGCTCACCCCAAACGCCTGGGCCGCGGCCGTCTTGGTCATCCCCCGCATACCGCTCCCAGGCGGGGTGATGACCCCCGGCGCGAGGGTCGGCGATCGAGGGTGGTCGCCGGAGGGGTAGTTTCTACCCATGCCGCGGCCCTGGTTCAGGGTAGTAAGTGCGCTTCCCAAAGGAGGATCCGAGGACCAGGATCGAGACACGTTCAAGAAAGGACGGTATCTCATGAAGGCACGCTATTGCTACGCTGCGGTTTTGGCCTTCGCGCTGCTCGTTACGACGGGCGCCTGGGCTCAAGGCCACAAACAGTTTGACGACCACGACCGTCAGGTCACCCGCGATTGGAACAGTCAGCATCAGAAGCATGCGGCAAGGGGCCTTCGATCCCAAGACCGACTCACCCCCGACCTGGAGTCGCGGCTCCAACCTGGCAGACCGTTCGACAAGGACCTTCGCAAGCACGCGTACTCGATACCGTCGGATCTTAACCACCGCCTGCCACCTCCGCCCCCCCACCACGTGTATATGGTGATTGGCGGAGATGTCGTTCTGGTCGACTCGGTCAATCACATCCTGCTCGACATCATTCGTCTCCACTGACGAGAACCATCACTGAGGCCTGTTTGTGGGTCTCGAACCGATGAAAGAACGTGCGCCTCGCGGACCGTCTTTGCCGTGAGCGGCCCCTGGCACACCGGGCAGGTGCGCTCACCCTCCGGCAGCGTGTGGGTGGTGGTTGCGATCGGCAGTAGCAGCTGCTCCGTCGGGCCCTGACCTCGGCGAGCTTCGAGGTGTGGCTTCTCGCTCGGGCGCTCCCTCTCGGGCGAGCGCTTCTTGGGGGAGGGGGCAGATGCGGGAGGGGCCGGGCCAGCTGCCGTGATGGCGGCCTGCAAGTGGCGAGGACGACGAGCTGCACCTGGATCCGGGCAGGCCGCGCCTCGACCGGCAGGGTGGTCTCCACCGTCCGGACCCGCCGAGTGCGGAGACCACAGGGGTCGCGCGGGCAGTGGCGACGGTGCTAGACATCCCGGTGGACGCGCTTGGCGGGAGAAGTTGGGGAGAAGGCTTGCAGCGTGCCCGGGAGCTGGTGATGCTGCTCGGGGTTGAGCAGTGTGGGCTGAAGGTGAAGGACCTCGCTGTGATTATTGGCATGGGCGCGGGTTCGGCGAGCCGGCTCTACACACAGGCGTCGGACGTGCGGCGTGTCGACCCGGCGTTTCCAGCGATCGCGGAGCGGGTCACGCACACGCTGCGGAACAGCCAGACGAGTTCATCCAGGCGACAATAGACGAAATGGGATACCTGGTACCCATAAATTATAATCAACGACGTACGCTGGCCACCGAGAAAGCACGCTTGCACCCGAATTCCCTAATCGAAACCTGGAGGCACCTGGAAGCCGAACTCCCGCTCGAGCGCTTCTGCGACGAAGATCGGCGTGGCGTCTTCCAGCCATGGCCCGAGGATCTGGATTCCGACAGGCAGTCCGGCGCGCGTCACCCCGACCGGCGCCACCGTCGCGGGTAGCCCCGTGAGGCTCGCGATCGACGTCCAGATGAGCTGGTCCCAGTAGCGGCGCGGGCCCTCCGGCGTGACGAGTATCCGGGCGCTGTCGGGTTGGACGTGGTCGTGGGCAAATGCGGGAACGAAGTCCGTTGGCATCAGGAACGCGTCGTGGTTCTCGAAGTACCGCTGCCACGCCTGGCGCATCACGAGTTGTCGATTCCCCGCCGAAGCCAGCTCGAAGGCGCTCGCGTCGACGGCGTGCTTCATGGTGCGCGTGAAGACGTCGTCCGGCGCGACGTTCAGGGCGCGGATGCGGTCGAGTTCCTCCTTCGACGAGCCCGACAGGTCGGCGACCCACATGACCTCGAGAAACGTGCGGTACTGCTCGGCGAGATCTACGCCGCCGGGGAATCCCTCGTCGAGCCGCGCACCCGCTTTGCGCAGGGATTCGACCGCGAGCCGAAGGCGGTCCTTAACGGCACCGGTGACCGGGCACAGGGAGTGGTTGAGTACGAAACCGATCCGGTAGTCGCGGATCGACTTCTTCCGCGCCGGAGGGACCTCCCAGCGGTAGGCAATCGCGTCCTCCGGGAGCGGACCGCCAACGACTCGCAGCGCGAGCAGCAGATCGGCAGCGGAGCGCGCCAGCGGCCCCGCGACCGCGAGAGTCGGGGGACTGACGACGGCGCCCGGCATCGGCGGGATGTGGCCGCGGAACGGTACGACGCCCTGGGTGGGCTTGTGCCCGAACACGCCGCAGAAATGAGCGGGAACTCTGATCGAGCCGCCCTCGTCGCTGCCGATCGTGAGGTAGCCGAGCCCCGCGGCCAGCGCTACCGCGCCGCCGCCGGTCGAGCCGCCGGGTGTGCGGGTCAGGTCCCACGGGTTGTTCGTCGTGCCGAACACGTCGTTGAAGCTCTGGAAGTCGCCCGCCCACGGCGGCACGTTCGTCTTTCCGACCATGATCATGCCGGCCGCGCGAAGGCGCGCGACCGCGACCGCGTCGCGGTCCGGGACGTGGTCTCTCAACTCCGTCGCTCCCGCGGTGGTCCGTACCCCGGCGGTCTCGAAGGTATCCTTGACGGTGCAGGGGACCCCGTGCAGCGCGCCCCAGATTTCGCCACGAGCCAGTGCCGCGTCGGCCTCCTTCGCGCGGCGCAGCGCCGACTCGGCGGCGAGCGTGACGACCGCGTTGAGTTTGGGATTGAACCGTTCGATCCGATCGAGGACGAGTCGCGTCGCCGCCACCGAGGTCGTTCTGCGTGCCCGTATGGCAGCGGCAAGCTCCGTGGCGCTCGCGTACTGCCACCCGCGCACAGGCTCGCCTGCCCCAACGGCAGCCGCTCGTCCCTCCCACGGCAGAGCGGTCGAGATCGCGGCCACCGTGCCCGCCCACAACACCTCACGACGACTCATCCCCCGCATGCTATCCATGTGAACCTTCTTCCTCGGCGATTTTCGGCATGCTAGCACCTCGGGCGTTCGACCGATCGTCCACCGTCGCGTGCGTTCCCTGAACGACCGGGCCCCCGGTGACGACTTCGCGCTCGGACGTGGCTTTCGTGGGGGCATCGCGATGCCTTCGCACTCGGTCAGAGCCCGTCAAACGCGCCGTCGGCGCGGCGCTGGCGGTCTCGAAACGCCGGGCCGGCCCGGATGCGCACCGGTCTCGGGGCTTACGCCGACGCGTCGTCGAGGCGCTGCTGCTCGTCGTCATCCAGGCGCATGGAGGCGAGCGGCAGCAGCTCCGCGAGCTGTCCCGGCGTGCGGGCACTGGCGATCGGGGCGACGACCGCCGGACGCGTCAGGAGCCAGGCGAGGGCCACCGCCGCGACCGTCGTCCTGCGCGCCGCGGCGATCCCGTCGAGCGCCGCGAGGATCCGCAGCCCCCTGTCGTCGAGGTACTGCGCCGCTGTCGAGGCGCGCTGGCTTTCGACCTTCGCGCCGGGGCGGTACTTGCCGGCGAGGAAGCCGCTGGCGAGCGCGTAATAGGGAAAACAGGCCAGCCCCTCGCGGACGCAGAGGGCGGCGAGGCCGCTCTCGTACTCGGGCCGGTGCACCAGGTTGTAGTGCGGCTGGAGCGCCACGTACCGCGCCAGGCCCGCGCGCTTCGAGACCGCCAGCGCCTCGGCGAGGCGCGACTCGGTGTGGTTGGAGGCCGCGATGTGGCGGACCTTCCCCTCGCGCACGAGCGCGTCGAACGCCCCCAGCGTCTCCTCGAGCGGCGTCGCGGCGTCGTCGGTGTGGGCGTAGTAGAGGTCGATGCGGTCCGTCCGCAGCCTGCGGAGCGAGCTCTCGGCCGCTGCTCGGATCGTCTTCGCTGACAAGCCGGAGAGACCCGGGAACTTCCCCACCTTCGTCGCGATCACCATCCGGTCGCGGTTGCCCCGCGCAGCCATCCACCGTCCGACGATCGTCTCCGACTCGCCACCCGCGTGACCCGGCACCCACGCCGAGTAGGCGTCGGCGGTGTCGAGGAAGTTGCCGCCGGCGGTGGCATAAGCGTCCAGCACGGCGAAGGACTGCCCCTCGTCGGCCGTCCAGCCGAACACGTTACCGCCGAGACACAGCGGAAAGACGTCGAGCGACGTGTCGCCGATCCTCGTCATGAGCCCTCCGCACGCCCGGCCTGGGCACCAATACCCGCATGCGAGCCGAACGCTCCAACGCGGGCCAAACCAGGGTCGTCCCTGATCTCAGCCCGACAACCCCTGCAACGCCGCGGACCCCGATCGTATTCGCCGTTCCCACGCCGGCGCGCCCCGATAAGTACCATAGGTACCAGGATGGGTACCCATGTGCAGCCCCCGTCCTTGACATCCGGACAAAAATGACCGAGACTCCCAGGGTGACGGGTGGGGAGTTTGTCCGCAAAGTGAAAAGAGTGGGCCGGCGAAAAGGTGTCGCTGTTGAGTTCATCCCCGAGCGTGGCAAGGGAAGTCACGCGACCCTGTACTACGGGGCACGGCGGACGACGGTGAAGCACCGGCAGGCTGAGCTGAGTCCTGGCTTGCTTCACGCGATGCTGGCCCAGCTCGGGTTGACACTCGAAGACCTGCAGCAAGTGTAGGGAGGAACCAATGGCAGGAGACTTCGCATATGCAGTTGTGCTCACCCCGGAGCCATCCGGAGGGTTCCTGGTCTCGTGCCCCGACTTTCCCGAGCTCCTGACCGAGGGCGACGATCGGGCAGATGCCATTGAGCAGGCAACCGATGCGCTCGAGGAGGTCTTTGCCGCCCGGATCCGGCGGGGCGAGGAGATCCCGGAGCCCTCGATCCTGGCGGAGGACGCCAGCGCGGTGGTCCTTCGTGTCCCACCAATCATGGCGGCGAAGGCAGCGCTCGCACTTGCCTTGCGCCAGACCGGCATGAGCCAAGTCGCGCTTGCGCGCAAACTCGGCCTCGATGAAAAGGAGGTTCGGCGCCTTCTTGATCCGCATCACGCCTCGAAGCTTGCCAGCCTTCAGACGGCGCTATCGGCCTTGAACCGAGACGTCGAAATCCGCGTGGTCGAGGTGGCTACGCCTGAGATCAAGCAGACTGACGCCCGGTCATACAAGGTCATCGCGGACGCAGCCGAGAGCCTCGTGGACAAGCTCTTCCCCGGCGCCGTAGCGGGTGGGCAAGCGATTCCGGTCCACGAGTTGCTCACGGCTTCCCGGCTGACCGAACTCTCCGGGGCGCCTGTCACGATCAAGGTCGACGGGGACCTTCGCGAAGAGGCGGTTTCGCAGTATCAGCGTGGCGCCGTCTCCATCCGTCTGCGATCCGACGTGTGGAACGGCGCCAAGGCCGGAAACCCACGCTTTCGTTTCACCGTCGCCCACGAGGTGGGCCATGTGGTCCTCCACCGCAGCGATTTGGCTCAAAACCGTGGCTGCGCCTTTCGTGACGTCTTGACGGCGACCGAAAAGCTCCCGCCGGAGGTCCCGATCTTCTGTTCGCCCGAGTGGCAAGCGAACGCATGGGCCGAGGCGTTCCTGATGCCGCTGGCCGGGGTACGCAACTACCTTCTCCGTCTTCGAAAGCAAGGTTTGGAGTTCTCGCCGGCGCTGTTTGCCCTTCACTTTCAGGTCAGCTCTCAGGCGGCAAGCATTCGCCTGGAGAGGCTCCTGCCAGACCTCGTAGCGAGGTAACGGGTAACGGGGTCAGGCTTGCGTTGTTGCGTTATTGGGCCCCACCCTCCTAGCCCGAACCTCGCTTTGCCCCCCGAACGGCCGGGCCTGTCTGGCCTCCAACTCCACGGCGCCACCCGGCGGTCAAGCGCCAACAGGCTCCGACCAAGATGATCGACGACCTCGAGGAAAATGCACAGAAGCGCGCTGAAGGCATCGGCACCGGAAACCTTCTGCCCTCCGGTGACCCGAAGAATGACGTGCCGCATGTTCCCGGGGATGTAGGAAGGCGGGTCGTGAGGCATCAATCCGCCCTTGCCTGCGCCAAAACAACGCAACAACGCAAGCCTGACCCCAATACATATATCAACGCCCACGCCCAGGCCCAGATCTACGGGTGGGTCGGGATGTTCGTCATGGGGTTCTCCTACCAGGCCTTCCCCCGCTTCTGGAATACCCGACTCGCCCTCCCTCGTCTCGCGCTGTTCTCGTGGGCACTGATGGTGGCGGGCGTCTTGCTGCGCGCCTTCGGGGAGCCGTTCCACGCGACGCCCGTGCTGGCCGCGGCGGCGCTGGCCGGTGGGACCGCGCAGCTGGCGGCCGTGTCGATGTACGCCACCGTGCTCTGCGCGACGGCGCGCAGTTCAAAGCAGCCGAGGACCGCAACCGACCGCTACATCGCCGCCGCGGTGGTCCTGGTTCGTGCTTGCGGCCGGTCTGGACCTGTTTCACCTGGCACGCACGCTGGCGGCGCCCACTGCGGATGCGTTGGTGCGACAGGTTGCGACCTGGCAGTTCCCGCTGCGCGACCTGCAGATCCAGGGACTCGCCATGATGATGATCTTCGGCGTATCGCTACGGCAGTTCTCCATCTGGTTTGGCACGCCTCTGCCCGATCAAAGGAGGGCTCGGCGACTCTGGCTCCCACTCCAGCTCGCCGTCATCACCGAGGTGGTCGCGTTCGTCGTGGCGATGGTGACGCGTGCCTATGTCTGGATGGCGGCGTACGGCGCCGCGACCGTGGCGTTGCTGGTGTGCGCCGCACTCTACGTCATCAACCTGCGGACCTGGGCCCGCATCCCGACGCCAGATCGCTCCCTCAAGTTCGTGCGCGCCGCTCAGGTGTGGCTTCTGGTGGCGCTCGCGATGCTGGTGGCTGCGCCCGCCTACTTCGCTCTTGTGGGAACGCCGTTCTCGCACGCCTGGTACGGGGCGATGCGGCATGCGATCACCGTCGGGTTCATCTCGCTGACGATCATGGGCGTTGCGGCGAAGGTGGTCTCGGCGCACGCGGCTCCCTTGGCCCCTCGACTCGGAAACCTTTGGCTGCCTTTCGCGCTCGTCAACACCGGGTGCGTCCTGCGGGTCGTGATGCAGGTGACCACCGACTTCACCGCCGGGGCCTTCCCGATCGCGGGTGCGAGCGGGATCCTCGAGGTGGCCGGGTTTGCCCTCTGGGGCTTCGAGCTGGGCCGGCGGATGCTCGCCGGATACCGGCGCGCGGCGGATGTGCCGCGTGAGATCGGCGCGTAGCGGTGCTCCGGGGCCGTATCGGTGACCTGGGCGGTCCCGACGGCGGGCTCGGGCTGGCCGACGCGTTACCAGCGCGCAAGATCGCGCATCGCCTGGGTGACGCCTTCTCGTCCGGGGAGTACCGCCGCCTCCAGGGCGGGTGCGTAGGGTGGGAAGCAGTCGGGAGCCGTGTAGCGCAGCACCGGGGCATCGAGCTCGCTGAAGCAGTGCTCCACGATGCGGGCAACGACCTCACCGCCGAAGCCGCCCGTCCGGGTGGCCTCGTGCACGACGATCGCCCGGCCGGTCTTGCGGACCGAGGCGAAGACGGTTTCCTCGTCCAGCGGCAGCAGCGTGCGGAGGTCGATGACCTCGACGGAGACCCCCTCCTTGGCCAGCTCCTCGGCTGCCTGCTCGCAGCGGACGATACCGCTCCCCCATGCCACGGCCGTGAGGTGCTCGCCGGGGCGGACAGTGCGGGCCTTGCCGAACGGGATCAGGTAGTCGGGGCCCGGCTCGGGCGTCTTGGCGAAGATCGCCCGGTACAGTCCCTTGTGCTCGAAGAAGATCACCGGGTCGTCCATGCGGCAGGCGGTCTTGAGCAGCCCCTTGGCGTCAGCGGCGTTCGACGGGTACGCGACGAGCCAGCCCGGCGTGTGGGTGTAGAGGGCCTCGGGAGACTGGGAGTGGAAAGGCCCGCCGTGGATGTACCCGCCGATCGCCATCCGCACGACCATCGGGCACGTCCAGGCGCCGCCCGAGCGCCAGCGCAGCGTCGCGACCTCGTTGCGGATCTGCATGAACGCCGGGTAGGAGTAATCGGAGAACTGCAGCTCCACGACCGGCTTGTAGCCGCCAACCGCCATCCCCTGGGCCACGCCCACGATGGACGCCTCGGCGAGGGGGGAGTTGGCCACCCGGTCGGGGAACGCCTCCGTGAGACCGCGGGTCACGCCGAACACCCCGCCTTTGGGATCGGCGACGTCCTCGCCCCACATGACCATCCTCGGGTTGCGCTCCATCTCCTCGCGCAGGCCGTGGTTGATCGCCTCCAGCATGGTGACCGGCGCCGACGAGACGGGCTTCGGCTCGCCCTCCTCCCGCACCGGCGAGGTCCCCGAGGTGACGTGCAGCATCGCGCTCGCGGGGTCGGGAGCCGCTGCCGCGTCGGCCCGTGCCGCGGCGGCATCCACCTCGGCCTTGACCTCCTCGTGGAGGCGGCGGATCCCGGCCTCGTCGATGAAACCCCACGCGAGCAGGCGCCCCGCCGTGTAGGTCAGCGGGTCGTGCTTGCGGATCGCCTCCAGCTCCTCATGGCTGCGGTACTTGGTGTGGTCGTCGGACGAAGAGTGCGGATCCAGCCTCACGACGTGGGCCTCGACGAGCAACGGCCCGCCGCCCGCCCGCATCTCGTCGACGAGCGGCTTCACGGTGAGGTACATCTCGGTGAACCGCGTACCGTCCACCTCGACGGCGCGGACCGGGAAGCCCTGCGCGATGATGTGAATGTGACCGGCCGTCTGCCCGCTCTGCGGCACGCTGATCGCGTAACCGTTGTTCTGGACGACGAAGAGCACCGGCAGCTGTTCGCGCCCGGCCCAGTTGAGCGCCTCGAAGAACTCGCCCTCCGAGGTCGCCCCCTCTCCGGAGGAGACGTACACGATCTCGTTGCGCCGCCCCTGCCGGATGGCCCGCCCCATTCCGACCGCGGGGAGGTACTGCGTGCCCGTGCACGCCGTCGGCGAGACGACGTGCAACCGGGGCGAGGAGAAGTGCTCGCTCATGTTCCGCCCGCCACCCGAGGGGTCGACGCCCTTCGCCAGCATGTTCAGGAAGATGTCCTCGAGCGACATCCCGAGGCCGACCATGAGCGCCTTCTCCCTGTAGTACGGGAAGAACCAATCCTGCCCCGGCCTCAGAAGCATGGACATGGCGAGCTGCACCTTCTCGTGGCCGCGAGAGGACGCGTAGAACGACACCTTGCCGGCGCGCACGAATACCTTGAGGCGCTCCTCGAGGTAGAAGACCGTGAGCATCTTGCGGAACAGGTCGAGGTACGTCTCCCGGGGCACACCGGGCTGCTGACCCGCGACGGCTGGAACGACCGCAGTTGGGGACATGGGCTGACTCTCCCTGGCATGCGCCGGCTCGAACCGAGGCGGCGTATGCGGTCGAGCCGCGAGCGAGCGCGGGTTGTTCCCTCCTGCTGAGCTCCCGCACCCTTGAGGTGTCATCGCCTGGCGCCCGGCGTCCGACCTACCCAATGCAACCTCCGCCCTTACCTGCGACATTCCGGCGAAACGGAGTCGGGTCCGACCATGAGCGATCACGATCTCAGGAGGGTCAGCGGTGGGCCGGTCCGCAAGCGGGCGCACAGTCAGAAAGCGATCGGCGGGACGCGCCACGCGGAGCGGCCGGCATAAGGAATGCATGGAAAGAATTGACAGTTGATCCAGTTGGAGGTCCGACCAGACTTCAGGAGTTGTCGGAAGGCCCTTCAAAGCTCGCACCGGCTCAGGGTTCTACCGGTCGTCGTGGTTTCTCCTCCGTCGGCGGGGAGGTCCCTGATGGTTGCAGCCCACTGCAATACGGTGAGTGGGCCGTTCACCCTGATGCAGGAGACATCGATATTCGAAGGAGTGAATCATGGAAGAACAAGAGATTCCAGGCGCGAAGGACACGCTCGAGAGGACCATCGGCGAGTTCGTCGCAGAAGATTACCGAACGGCCCAGGTGTTCGAGAGGTACGGGATCGACTTCTGCTGCGGTGGGAAGGCGTCGCTCTCCGAGGCCTGTCGGCAAAAGGGGATCGATGGAGACGCGATCGCTCTGGAGATCGAGGCGGCCAAGAACGCACCGGTCGAGCGAGGCCGGGACTATGCGGCATGGACGCTTTCGTTCCTCGCGGATTACATCATCAATACCCACCACGCCTATCTGAACGAGAACATGGGGCAGATCGCCGGTTACGCCCACAAAATCGCCGAGGTGCACGGCACGAACCATCCCGAGGTGATCGAGATCGCCGGCATCCTTGACCGGATCGCCGCCGACATGGCCGCCCACCTCCGCGAGGAGGAGGAGGTCCTGTTCCCAGCCATCAGGCGTATCGATGCGGCCAGAAAGAGGGGTGCGACGCCGGAGCCGAACGATCTCGAGTCGGTGCGAGCCTGCGTCGCCACGCTTGGTCATGAGCACGAGGAGATCGGCGACGCCGTCCACAGGATCCGCCATCTCTCCAAGGAGTACGCGATACCGGGCGATGTCTGCAACACCTTCGTGCTCACGTACCGAAGGCTCAAGGAGTTCGAGGACGATCTTCACCAGCATGTCCACCTGGAGAACAACATCCTCTTTCCGAAGGCGGGACGACCCTAGGGGCTGCCGAAGGATCTTCGTCCGTTGGGGGTCTCTCGGAGGAGCTGACATGACTCTGGTTCAGCGTCTCGCGGGCTTCGTAAGGCACGCGACGTACGGTGACCTTTCCCCCGCGGCTTGTGGAGCGTTGAAGGGGCGCGTTCTCGACGCGCTCGGCACCGCCGTCGGCGCTCTCGGGGCACCGCCCCCTGAAGCCGTGCGGCGCACCATCGAAGAGCTCGGAGGCCGTCCGCTCTGTTCGCTCATCGGAGGCGGGCGCACGGCGCCCGACCGGGCGGCCCTCTACAACGGCGCTCTCGTACGCTACCTGGACTTCAACGACAGCTACCTGGCGCCAGGGGAGACCTTCCACCCCAGCGACAACCTGGGGGCGGTCCTGGCGGCGGCCGAGCTTGCGGGTGCCTCCGGCGGGACCTTCCTCACCGCGCTGGGAGTGGCCTACGAAGTCCAGGCCCGCCTCTCCGAGGCCGCCCCCGTCAGGGCCAGGGGCTTCGACCACACGACCCAGGGCGCGTATGCGGCGGCCGCGGGCGCATCCCGCGCGTTGGGGCTCGACGAGACGCAGACCGCGCACGCCCTTGCGATCAGCGGAACCGCGAACAACGCCCTGAGGGTCACGCGGACGGGGCACCTTTCGCACTGGAAAGGCCTCGCCTATCCGTACGTGGGGTGTGCCGCGCTCCAGGCGACGCTCCTTGCGAGGCAGGGCATCACCGGGCCCATGGAGGTCTTCGAGGGCAACAAGGGGTTCATGGAGTCGATCGCCGGCCGCTTCGAGGTCGACTGGGGCACCCCGGGCCTCGAGTCCGTCACCCGCACCATCGTCAAGCGCTACAACGCCGAGATCCACTCTCAGTCGGCCATCGAGGGGCTGCTGGAGCTTCAGGCCGCCAACCGCTTCGGGGCCGAGGACGTGGAGAAGATCGAGCTGGAGACCTTCGACGTGGCGTTCAACATCATCGGCGGCGGCGAGGAGGGCGACAAACACGCCGTGAGCACGAAGGAGGAGGCCGACCACAGCCTGCCGTACCTCCTGGCCGTCGCCCTGCTCGACGGTTTCGTGGGCCCCGAGCAGTACGCTCCCGACCGTATTTCGCGCGCCGATGTCCAGGCGCTGCTGCGGCGCGTCTCGGTGCGGCCGAGCCCGGACCTGAATGCACGCTTCCCGCGGCAGATGCCGGCCCGCCTCTTCGTCACTCTCACGGGCGGTCGCCGCCTCACGGTTGAAAAGTCGGACTATCAAGGTTTCTTCACACACCCCATGTCCTGGGAAGGGCTGACCGCCAAGTTCGACCGCCTGGCCGCTCCCCGCGCACCCGAGCCCCTGAGGCGGGAGATCGTGGGGGTTGTGCACGATCTCCAGGACCATCCAGTCACGGATCTGACTCGTCTTTTGAGCCGGGTATCAAAGGAGATGTGATCATGGACCGCGCCTTTTCGTTTCTGAGGATCAACGACCGCCCAGCCAAACCCAGGACCCGCGGGATCACGGAGATCCGCGGCCCGTACTACAGCGTGATGGGCAAGCGCTATCTGGAGGACGTGCTGGAGACCATGGGGCCCTACGTGGACTCGCTCAAGTTCGCCGGCGGCTCGTTCGCCCTCATGTCCAAGGAAGCGCTGAAGGGGATCATCGACACCGCCCACCGCTTCGACGTGCAGGTCTCCACGGGCGGTTTCGTCGAGCACGTGCTCACGCAGGGAAGCGACGCCGTGCGCCGATACGTCCGGGAGTGCAAGGAGGTGGGCTTCGACGTCGTGGAACTCTCCTGTGGGTTCATCACGATCCCCATGGACGACTGGCTGCGCCTGGTCGAGCTCGTCCAGAAGTCGGGCCTCAAGGCAAAGCCCGAGGTGGGAATCCAGTTCGGCGCCGGAGGGGCCAGCGAGGTCTCCCTCCTGGAAGCGCAGGGCGTCCAGGACGTGGAGTGGACCATCCAGCGGGCTCGGCGCTTCATCGAGGCGGGCGCGTACATGATCATGATTGAGTCCGAAGGCATCACGGAGAACGTGAAAGCCTGGCGGACGGAGGTCCCTGCGAAGATCATCGACGCCCTTGGCCTGGAGAAGATCATGTTCGAAGCCGCCGATCCGGCGGTCTTCGGCTGGTATGTCAAGAACTACGGCCCCGAGGTGAACCTCTTCGTGGACCACAGCCAGATCGTCCAGCTGGAGACTCTCCGTGCCGGCCTGTGGGGCACCCAGGACCTCTGGGGACGGGTTCTCACCTTCAAGGAGTGAAGGGGCCCACCCGGAGAACCCGCGATCTCGGGGACGGCGGCCCGGACGCCGGCTCACCGGTCGCGGTCCGGACCTACGGCTGCCGTCGTGTGGGCACGGTGGGATGCTCGGCGGCGGTGGGCGGGGGCGATACGGCGAAGAGACAGACGAGCCGGGTCTCCGCCCGGATGCCACGGGGTTCGCCTGCGGGCACGAAAGCCCACGCACTGGGGACGAGGTGATGCTCCTCGGACCCGGCGGTGAGGATTCCCATCCCTTCCAACACGGTGGCCGTGAGGTCCGAGTTGGGGGCGTGGACGGGGATGGCCTGGCCCGCCTCGAAGCAGGCGAGAATCACTTTCAGGTTCTTGGTCTCCGCCAGGACCACGGGGTTGAACCTGTCGGGGCGGAAGCAAACCTGTGGCTTGTAGGAACTCGAGAAGAGACTCATGGACAGGCCTCCTTTCAGGGTTGGCCGCTAACCGCGGTGTCTTCGGACGGTGGGTACCAGACTCGCGGGCCTTCGATGTGGGCAAACGGAGTGAGGACGTGCGCCCGTACCGACGGCCCGCCCATGATGTGGCCGACCGCGAAGCCCCGCGCCAGGAGGGCGTCTGCGATGAGGCTCCGGTGGCACCTCCAGGGCACCGCCTCCGCGCACATCAGGGCGGGAGTCGTGGATGCGGCCATGGCCACGAGTTCATCCAGTGCAACGGCGAAGGCCTCGGTCTGCATATAGTCCGCGAAGCCTCGAAAACTCGCGTTCCGCCACCCGCCGTTCACGGAGTCCTCGACCGGCCGCCGGAGGCCACCCAGGCCTGGGATGTGGATGTACGCGAGCTGCGCGGTCGCCAGCGTCGCGGGGAGCACATCGCGGTTGAACTGCGGGTTGTGGCGCGAGCGGGGAACGGTGCGCACGTCGACCACGCCCGTGGCTCCGGCGCTCTTGAGGAGCGCCACGAAGGACTCCAGGCTTCGGGTGGAATGCCCGATGGTGAGCACGTCCCACGGTCTGCTCATGTCACGTATCCCTGTTCGGAAAGCTTGGCCAGAAGCAGGTGGAAGTAGAGGAGCCCCCCGAAGGCGCGCCAGGGCTCCACGAGCGCTTGAGCTTCCTCATAGGTGAGGCGTCGCTCGATCCCCAGCCAGCGCCCAAGGCCGTTGCGGGCACCGGCATCTCCCCACGGGAACACGTCCATGCGGCCCAGACCCCTGAGCAGGGCGTATCCCGAGCTCCATCGGCCGACGCCCCGCAGGGTCCTCAGTCGCCGGGTAACCTCCTCGTTGGGGACATGCTCCAGCTCCTCCAAGTCGAGGGCCCCGGCCGCCACGGCCCGGGAGAGCTCGACGATGGCCGCCGCCTTTTGATGGGAGAAGCCCAGGCTCCGCAGCTCTTCCGGTTCTGCCTTCGCCAGAGCCTCCGGCAGAGGGAAACCGTAGACCCTGGAGTCGCCATGGGGCAGAGCGGGGCCGTACGCCTGGGCAAGACGGTTGAGAAGCCGGATACCCACCAGCAGGGAGAGCTGCTGGCAGGCAAACGCGTTCACGAGGCATTCGAAGAGACTTGAGAATCGCGGCGGGGTAAACCCGAGGAAGCGTTTGACCAGCAGCCCGATCCGAGGATCCCGCCGCGCCCGGCGATGGAAAGCGGCAAGGTCAACATCCAGACCCAGGAGACGACGAAGGCTGGTGCGGACGCCCGTCGATTCACTCGTGCCCAGGGGCCTCCCCGATAGGCCGACAGAGAGACGACCCGCGGGCATGGGTCCGTCCTGGCTCACGGACACCTCGGTGGCACCCCCACCTATCGCCATCACGCGCCGGTACGAGGTCCCGTCCCACCGATCCACGGCGTTCTCGGGACGGCGCCGAAGCGCCCAAGCCGTGAGGTCCAGCCGAAAGGGACTCGGGGTGTCCAATTCGAACGAGACGGAATACGGAGGCGGAGTGCGGACCTCCCCTCCCGCGGTCTCCTCAGCTGTTCCACTGCCACGCCCGGGAGGAGGCGAAGCCGCCCCGGGCCTCATCGCCGTGCGGGCTCGTAGGTGCCGGGGACGGTCCTGAAGCTGATGGCGAGACGGTTCCACCCGTTAATGGCCACGACGGCCATGGTGAGGTCCACAAGCTCCTTCTCGGAGAAGTGCTCCCTGGCCTCCCGGTACACCTCGTCGGGGACGTGGGTCTCGCTCACCAGCGTCACCGCCTCCGTCCAGGCCAGGGCCGCGCGTTCGCGGGGCGAATAGAACGGCGCCTCCCGCCAGGCCGCGAGAGCGTACAGGCGCTGCTCCTTTTCTCCCGCCGCGCGCGCGTCCTTGGTGTGCATGTCGATACAGTAGGCGCACCCGTTGAGCTGCGACGCCCGGGTCTTCACCAGCTCCAGGAGCGGGTGCTCCAGGCCGCACCTCCGAACGTATTCCTCCAGCGCGTAGTGCGCCCGCAGGGCTTCCGGCGCCACCTTCGCATAGGCGATTCGCTCTTGCATGCCGTCCTCCACAGGTTTCAACGCGTTCGTCAGCGCCCGCCGATGCGCCCCACGAGATCCCGGGGGAGGAAAGGCCCGGGCGAGGCGACGAGGGTCCGTGCCGCCTCCACCTGGTCCCACACGTTCCAGAGCAGCACGCCGCGCACGCGCCCGTCCTTCAGGTAATAGACGACCCCCTCGCGGTTGGGGACCTTCCAGTCCTCGACCGTCTCGAGGCCGGCGTCCACCTCGCCCACCGCCTCGTAGCCGAGGTCGAAGAGGTTCGAATAGAAGGCGGGCAGATGGCGATAGGGCTCGCCCGCTCCCGCCATGTTCCGGCCGGCCTGGCGGCCCATGGTGTTGGCGTTGTCCTCGTGCTCCACCCGCATGCGCTTGCCCAGCGCGGTGCTGTAGAAGTTGGCCACATCGCCGGCCGCGTAGGCGTCCGGATGGCTCGTCCGCAGGAGCTCGTCCACCTCGATGCCGTTGCTCACCTTCAACCCAGCCGACTCTGCGAGCGCCGTGTTCGGCGTGATCCCGATGCCGGCCACCACGCCGTCCGCCTCGATCCGCCGCCCGTTCCCCGTGGTGACCGTCGACCGCTCGCCGGTCCGCCCGACGCCGGTGACCGTCTCGCCCGCCAGGACCTCCACCCCCTTCTCCCGGAAGTACTCCACAAGGAACCGGGCCAGAGCCGCAGGGTAAACGCGCGAGCCGATGCTCTCGTCGGGGAAGACCATGGTCACCCGCTTGCCGTTCATGGCCAGGGCGGCGGCGATCTCGGAGCCGATGAAGCCGCCTCCGATCACGGTGAACCGTTGGCCCTTCTCGCAGAGCGCCCGTAAGGTTCTGTAGTCGGCGAGGGTTCGGTAGTAGATGATGCCTGCACCCTCGAACGGCAAGCGGCGCACCGTGCCGCCCGTCGCCAGGAGGAGTTTGTCGAAGCGGTAGGTTTCGCCCTTGTCGTCCGCGGCTTTCCGGTCTCTCATGTCCAGCGCCCGGATGGTGCGCCCGAGATGCAGCGTGGCGGCATCCAAGCCCTCTTTGCGCCAGACGCTCTCGACCGTCTTCCCCTTCCAGAGAGCCTTGGAGAGGGGCGGGCGGTTATAGGGTGGATCGGGTTCCTCGCTCACGAGGGCGATGGACCCCTCGGCGTCCACCTCCCGAACCCCGAGGATGGCGGCGTGCGCACTCATGCCGCCTCCCACGATGAGGTACTTGCAGGTTCGCATGGCCGGTCCTTTCACTCCTCCGCGTCAGGCTGAGCCCGCAGGGCGATGTTCATGCGGTTCCAGGCGTTGATGCCGGCGACGGTCAACGTGAGATCCGAGAGCCCCTTGTCGGAAAAGTGCCGGTGCGCCTCGGCGAACGCGACGTCGGGCACGTGTCCGTCGGTCACGAGCGTGACGGCTTCGCACCAGCCCAGGGCGGCCCGCTCCCGCTCCGAGAAACCGGGGGCTTCCCGCCACCCCGGCAGGAGATCGAGGCGGTGCTGGGTGACGCCGGCTTTCCTGGCGGCGCGGGCGTGGGCCTGCATGCATCGTGCGCATCCGTTGATCTCTGAGGCTCGGAGCTTCACGAGTTCCAGCAGCGATGCTTCCAGACCGCAGTCGTGCACGTAGCGGTCGATGGCGCCCAGGGACTCGGGTATCCCCGGCGCCAGCTCCCTGTAATCGATCCGTGGTCCCATCGTATGGCTCCCCAGCGTCCGCGTCGGGCGCGATCCGTTCCTCGCTCGATCGCTGTCTCCTCTCTTGACCTTACCGCGCCGAGAACCCGAACATTCCCTTTTCGCCGAAGTCGGCGGGCGGTTGCCGTCACCCGCCGGGGCGTGGCGCAGGTCACCCAGGCCGCCGAAATGCGCCGCCGTCCGACGCCGCCTACACAAAGCGACGAGACAGCGGCGACCGCTTCGAGGCCGGCACGGACGCCACGGGTCGAGGAGTCCGCCGCCGGCAACGCTTCCGCTCCCGCCCCGGCGAAATAGAAACGTGCGGGCAAGTCATTACACCTATTGGGTGCGCCCCACCCTCCTATTGGCGTTGCCGGAGCGGGAGCCGGACAGGTATGGACCATCCCCACCGCGTCGTGATCGTGGGCGGCGGCTTCGGCGGGCTCCACCTTGCCAAGGCCCTCGCGAGGATTCCCGTGCGCGTCACCCTCGTGGACCGGCGCAACTTCCACCTGTTCCAGCCCCTGCTCTACCAGGTGGCGACGGGGGCCCTTTCGCCGGCCAACATTGCGGCGCCGCTGCGCGCGGTGCTCAAGAGGGCGCGGAACGTTCAGGTGCTCCTGGGCGAGGCGAAGGGCGTCGACGCCGGGAACCGCCGCTTGATCCTCGGGGATGGAGAGGTCCCCTACGACACGCTGGTCGTGGCTTCGGGCGCCTCCCACCACTACTTCGGCCACGACGAGTGGGCCGCCCGAGCGCCGGGGCTCAAGACGGTCGAGGACGCGACCGACATCCGCCGCCGCATCCTGTTGGCGTTCGAGGCCGCGGAGCGGGAGACGGTCCCGGAGCTGCGCCGCATCTGGATGACCTTCGTCATCGTGGGAGGGGGACCCACCGGCGTGGAACTGTCGGGAGCGTTGGCGGAGATCGCCCGCGACACCCTGAAGCTCGACTTTCGGGTGATCGATCCGGGAGCCGCGAGAATCGTGCTCGTGGAGGGAACCGACAGGATCTTGCCCACCTATCCTCCCGAGCTTTCCGCCAAGGCCAGGACCGCCCTCGAACGACTGGGCGTCACGGTCCGGACGGGCGTCCTGGTGAGTCAGGTCGAGACCTGCTGCGTGGAGCTGAGGACCGCCGCAGGCACGGAGCGGGTCGAGACGCGGACCGTGCTGTGGGCGGCGGGCGTCCAGGCGTCGGCGCTTTCGCACGCCCTCGCGGATACGGCTGGCGCGGAGTTGGACCGCAACGGCCGCGTGCTCGTGGGCCCCGATCTGACCGTCCCCGGGCACCCGGAGATCCTGGTGATCGGCGACCTGGCCTGTTTCGTCCACGGGACCGGCCGGCCGCTCCCCGGCGTCGCGCCCGTGGCCATCCAGCAGGGGCGGTACGCGGCGCGCGTGATCGCGGCGCGCGTGAAGGGCCGACCCGCCCCTCCGCCCTTCCGTTACCGGGACCGTGGGAACCTGGCGACCATCGGCCGGGCCTCCGCGGTGGCGGACATGGGACGGCTCCGGTTCTCCGGGTTCCCGGCGTGGCTGACCTGGCTCTTCGTCCACCTGATGAACCTGGTGGAGTTCGAAAGCAGGCTCCTGGTCCTGCTGCAGTGGGCGTGGGCGTACGCGACCTTCAATCGGGCCGCCCGCCTCATCACGGGAAAGGAACTTCTCCCCGGGCCGACGCGGGGGCCGTGCAGCTGCGGCATCTGGCTTGGAGCCGATACGCACGGTGCTCCCTCGCGACGGCAAGAAGCCTCGAAACGGGAGAGGGCGGGTCCGTAAGGCGCGGCTCGGACGCAACCCGCCGCATAACGGGGTCACATAACGGGGTCATAACGGGGTCAGGCTTGCGTTGTTGCGTTATTGGGCCCCACCCTCCTAGCCCGAACCTCGCGTTGCCCCCCGAACGGCCGAGCCTGTCTGGCCTCCAACTCCACGGCGCCACCCGGCGGTACAGCGTTACAAGGTTCCGGCCAGGATGGTCGACGGCTTCGCGGAGACTGCACAGAAATGCGCTGGAGGCGTCGGCACCGGGGGCCTTCTGCCCGCTGGTGACCCGAAGAATGATGTGCCGCACGCTGCCCGGAGATGTAAGAAGGCGGGTGGTGAGGCATCAATCCGCCCTTGCCTGCGCCAAAACAACGCAACAACGCAAGCCTGACCCCAATACAAGGTCGTGAAGCTGGCCGGCCCGGGCTGGGGGTAGCGGCCGCTTGCCTCCCTTATGCCCCGCTTGGACTCGGGCCCAGTGGCCGCAGCCGGGACGAGGCACATTGAGCTTCCTGCACCACTTGGCGACGGCGACGTCCGACACGCCCCAGCGCTTCGCAAGCCTCGCAACAGGTTCGGCCCAGACCAGCTCGTAGAGAGTTTCGCGGGTCAACCTCAAGAAGCGAGAGGCGGCAGTCATCTCTGCGCTGGCTCGAGCAGGGTCCGACGCATCGTCGGGGTCAGGCATGCCGCCACTCCTGTGTCGGAGAAGAGCCTCGATTGGCAGCAGAAGGTTTCAAGTCACGGGGTGGTTCGGGTTTCATCGCAATGGGTCCTTTCACCGGTTGGTGAAAACAACGATTCCAGCGAAAGCTCACTCCTGTCAAGCGGCTGATTTTGGGCTGCCCGAGGCGTCTCGGCCGGGTCCCCGTCTTGCACGCGCCTGACACCTCAGGGTTCAACCGACGGGTATTCGACCACGGCGGCGATGGCCGCGACAATTTCCTCAAGGTGCGGCGCAGACAGGCGGCCCTTCCTCTTGATGAACCGCTCGACGGCAACGCACCGGAGCTGGAGCGTGTCGGCCGAGACGACCTTGTCCAGGTGGTTGAGGGCGTCGGGCTCGATCCGGACGTGCCAGAGTGTCCCCGCGAAGCTGTCCTGCCAGCCGGTCAGCGGCACGACCAGTTTCACCGGCAGGACGCCCATGGCATCGGAGCCGACCACGGCGGCAGGCCGCGTCTTGTTGATCTCAGAGCCGACCGTCTGATCGAACCCGATGACCCAGATCTCGCCGCGTCTTGGAACCGGTAGGCTACTCATCGCCGGGTTCCGCCACGGCGAACTCGCGCCAGTTGGGGTCACGTCGATAGTAGTCGCTCATTGTGTCCGCCTGCCGCGCCAGCAGCCGGCGCCGTTCATCGAGCGGCAGCCTCATGAACGCCCGGTGCTCAACGAGCGATGTTGGGGCTTGCTCCTCGACCTTCTCGCCGAGCAATGCCTCGGCCTCGCCCGCCGTGAGCAGGCCCTCCGAGAAGGCCCGAAGCGTCGCACGCCGGAGCCACTGTGGCTCCTCTGGCGGCGCCTCTTCCGGCTCGACCTTTTCCCACCCTTGGGTGTTGATCGTCCGCCACCACTGTTGGGCGTGCACGTCGTTGATCACCCCGAGATCGTGAAGCCGGTGGACCAGGGCCTGAAGACTCATCCCGTACCGGCGTTTAAGCAGGAGCAGCTCATCGAGGCCGATCGCGCTGCGCCGAACACCCACCTCGCGCCGGAGCGTGCTCGCCGGGGCGAGGAAGGCCGCTCCGAACCGAAACGCCGCTTTCTCCTCGTCCACGCCTTTGCCCGTCTTCAGGACCAGGTGGCCGAGCTCGTGTGCGAGGTTCAAGCGTTGGCGGGCGGCAGGCACGCCGCGGCGCGACACCACGGCCGCCGCGCGCACCGTGCCGTCGTCGCCGCGCGCGACCGCCGCGAGGCCGTCGAACCTCTCGCTCGCGTCGATCTCGGCGACGTGGACGTGATGGTCCTCGAGCACGTCGGTCATTCTCGCGACCGGGTCGTCGCCCAGGTTCCAACGCTTCCGGAGCTCATCCGCCCGCTCCTCGACGGCATCCAGCGTCCTGACCGGCATCGCATTGGCTGGGATATCCGTCTCGCGGTCCTCCGCAATGAGACCCTGCAGCCGCGTACGGTCCTCCAGCATGCGAGCGACGAGATTCTCCACGCGCTCCTGCTCCTTCTTGCCGAGTTGCGACCTCTTGCGGAACGCGACCACCTCGATCCGGACGTCCGGCGCCCGGTAAAGCTCCAGCGTCTTCACCTTGAGGGCACGTGCCAGGGTTGTCAGGACACGCAACGAGGGCTGCGCCTTGCCGCCTTCGTATTTGGAGAGCGCCTGCTTGGTGACGAGCCCGCCCATCGCCGCTGCGAGCGCATCGAGCGTGAGCCCTCTCGCGAGCCGGAGCTGCCGGAGCCGCATCGTCAGCACATTGCTGGGGCTTATGTGTCGTGGCATGGTTGCACCTTGTGGTTGACGACTATACGTCCATCACGAAGTTTTGTCAACCACTCTTTTGCCTGTACCGCCCGTTGGCGTCAGAGCTCGCCGCGGAAGGCGAGGTCGAGGATGGCGGGCATCAGGGCATCGAGTCCGGTGGCCGTCTCGGCCTGCAGCCGCCGGAGAGCGGCTACAGGTACCTCCAGATCGGCCTGACGTGACAAGCAGTGGAGAAGTCAGAGCGCGAGGCTCAGTTTGTCAACTGTACCGGACCGTAACAGGGTCAGGCTTGCGTTGTTGCGTTATTGGGCCCCACCCTCCTAGCCCGAACCTCGTGTTGCCCCCCGAACGGCCGAGCCTGTCTGGCCTCCAACTCCACGGCGCCACCCGGCGGTACAGCGTCACAAGGTTCCGGCCACGATGCTCGACGGCATCGAGGGGAAATTCACAGAAGCGCGCTGGAGGCGTCGGCACCGGGGGCCTTCTGCCCGCTGGTGACCCGAAGAATGATGTGCCGCACGCTGCCCGGAGATGTAAGAAGGCGGGTGGTGAGGCATCAATCCGCCCTTGCCTGCGCCAAAACAACGCAACAACGCAAGCCTGACCCCAATACAGCTCAGGGTTGGGACGGCCCGGTGCTCGGCGGGAGCGCAGGTTTCGCCGGGGCGCTGTAAGATTCCTTGACCGCCATTGTGTATGGCATGGCCCGCCTGGTAGGAGATGAACATGAGCGAGCTCTTTGATCTGACAGCGCTCTGCCGGTTCCTCGCCGGTGTGGAGCCGGCCTTCGCCGATCCCGCTGGCGTCACCCTTCAGCCCTTCTCCGGCGGCGTCTCGAACCTCACCGCGCTGTTGCGCTCGGGCGACCGAAAGCTGGTGGTGCGCCGCGCGCCGCCGGGGAAGAAGGCCGCCACGGCCCACGACATGGTCCGCGAGGCGCGCGTGCTCACCGCGGTCCGTCCCCACTTCCCGCTCGTGCCACGCGTGATCACGGTCGGCGAGGACCCGGTCATCCTCGGGACCCCGTTCTTCGTGATGGAGTTCCTCGAGGGCCGGACCATCGGTCGGGATCTGCCCGAGCCGGTCTCGCCTCGGCAGGCCAGAACCCTCTGCGAGAGACTCGTGGACCTGCACGCCGATCTTCACGGCATCGACCTCGAGTCGACCGGCCTCGCGAGCCTCGGCAGGGCCGAAGGATACGTCAAGCGCCAGATCGAGGGGTGGGCGGAGCGGTACCGCGCCGCGCGCACCGACGACGTTCCCCGCTGCGAGCGGATCATCGCCTGGCTTGAAGAGCAAATGCCGGCCGAGGCGGGTGGCTGCCTGGTCCACAACGACTTCAAGTTCGACAACGTTGTCGTGGCCCCCGACGACGTCACGCGCATCGTGGGCATCCTCGACTGGGAGATGGCGACGGTCGGAGATCCGCTCATGGACCTGGGCGCATCCCTCGCGTACTGGGTGCAGCGCGACGATCCCACGACGCTGCAGGCCATCCGCACGCAGCCCACCACGGTGCCGGGCATGATGACCCGGAGCGAGGTCGTCGCCCACTATGCCGCGCGCACGGGCAGGGAGATCGGGGACTTCACCTACTACTACGTCTACGGGCTTCTCCGTCTCGCGGCGATCGCCCAGCAGATCTACGCCCGTTTCAAGCTCGGCCAGACCAGTGACCAGCGCGTGGCGAGCTTCGGCAAGGCCGTGACGATCCTCGCGGACCAGGCGCAGCGCGTGATCCGCGAGTGGGAGGCCGAGCGCTCGAGGCCGGCGCGGATGGCCGCACTGGCAACGGACCGCGCATTCCGCCTGGACGGGAAGGTGGCGGTCATCACGGGCTCGAGCCGGGGCATCGGCGAGGCGATCGCCCGTCTCTTCGCCAACCAGGGCGCCCACGTCGTGGTGACGTCCCGCAAGCTGGAGTCGTGCGAGAACGTCGCGCAGAGCATCCGCGACGGGGGCGGGAAGGCCACCGCCAGGGTCTGCCACGTCGGCGATGCCGGACAGCGCCGGGCGCTCATCGACGGTGTCGTCGAGGAGCTCGGCCGCATCGACATCCTGGTCAACAACGCGGCGACCAACCCGTACTTCGGCCACATCCTGGACACGCCGGACTCGATGCTCGCCAAGACCGTGGAGGTCAACCTCGCCGGCTTCTTCCACCTCTGCCAGCTCGCCGGGCGGGCGATGCGCGAGCAGGGCGGCGGCGTGATCATCAACACGGCGTCAGTCAACGGCGTCGATCCGGCGCCCCTTCAGGGCATCTACTCGGTGACCAAGGCGGCGATCATCAGCATGACGCGAGCTTTTGCCAAGGAGTGCGCCCAGTTCGGCATCCGCGTCAACGCCGTTCTGCCTGGCATCACCGACACCAAGTTCGCGTCGGCGCTCACCAGGGACAAGGCCATGCTCAGGATGATCCTGCCGATGGTCCCGCTCGGTCGCGTGGCGGATCCCGCCGAGATCGCCCCGGCGTTTCTCTACCTGGCGAGCCACGCGGGCGCCTACGTCACCGGCGCCTGCCTGACGGTCGACGGCGGGATGCTCGCCTGATTGCGAGGAGTAAAGCGATGGACTTCTCCCCTTCGGACCGTGTCGTTGCGATGCGCCAGCTGGCGCGCGACTTCTGCGTGCAGGAGGTGGAGCCTGAGGAGCTCTCGCTCGCGGCGCAGGGTTGGACCGACCTCGAGGAGCGCATGGCGCCGGTGCGCGAACGGGCGAAAGGGACGGGGCTGTTCGCTCCCCACATGCCGGCGGAGCACGGCGGGGCCGGACTGACCCTGCTCGAACAGGCTCAGCTCTCCGAGGTGCTGGGCATGCATCCACTGGGCCACTACGCCTTCAACTTCGCGGCTCCGGACGTGGGCAACATGGAGCTGATCCACGCCTACGGCACGGCTGCGCAGAAGGAGCGCTGGCTCGGGCCGCTCGTCCGCGGCGAGATCCGCAGCACCTTTCTGATGACCGAGCCTGAGCACGCCGGGTCCAATCCGGTGTGGATGAGCACCACGGCCAAGCATCGCGGCGACGAGTGGCTGTTGCGCGGCCACAAGTGGTTCGCGACCGCGGCCGACGGCGCTGCGGTCGCCGTGGTCATGGCGATGACCGACCCGGAGGCCGCGAACCCCTACGCCCGGGCCAGCATGTTCCTGGTCCCCACGGACAGCGAGGGCTACGAGCTGATCCGGAACATCTCGGTGATGGGTCACGCGGGCCGGGGCTGGCTCAGCCACGGCGAGCTCATGCTGCACGGCGTGCGCGTGCCCGGGGATGCCGTGCTCGGCCCGGTGGGCGGGGGATTCAAGCTCGCCCAGTCGCGGCTCGGGCCCGGGCGCATCCACCACGTCAGCCGCTGGGTCGGCGTGTGCCGGCGGGCCCTGGATCTGATGTGCCGCCAGGCGGCGGAGCGCGAGCTGGCGCCGGGGAGGCCCCTGGCCGGCCAGCAGACGGTTCAAGAGTGGATCGCGGAGTCGCGGGCGGAGATCGAAGCGGCGCGGCTGATGGTCCTCCAGACCGCCTGGAAGATCGACCGGCAGGACGAATTCCGCGAAGATGTCTCGCTCATCAAGTTCCACGTCGCGGGTGTGCTCCAACGGGTCCTGGACCGGGCCATCCAGGTCCACGGCGCGCTCGGCATGACCGATGACACGCCGCTGGCTTTCTGGTACCGCCTCGAACGGGCGGCCCGCATCTATGACGGTCCCGACGAGGTGCACAAACGTGTGGTCGCGCGCAGCATGCTCAAACCCTACGGCGTCAACCTGCGCGGCCTCGGCGACGTCTGACCCGCCCCGGGGAACTGCATCACGGGAAGGCAGGAACTCTGGCCCGGCTGTGAAGACCCTCCACGACTTGCCCACCCCCACTTTGTAGGTAGGCCTTGGCGGCGAGGGTTGGCAGGTGTGGCGCATCGGCATGAGTCAGGGGTGGGCGGGTGTTGCGCCGAAGCCTTGGCGTCAGACACCAGATGACTGGCGTCGGGGCGCGGGCCTTGTGCGGTTGCGGTCGCACATGGGTGGTGTGGTTGAGGCGTTGTCGAGCCAGCGTCTGGTGGAGGCTTCAGCCTGCGACGAAGCAACGGTCCATCGACCTCAGGGGGCCACGCTGGAGCAGCGGGCAATGGCTACCAATTGTTCACGAATGTGGGATGGTGATACGCGGTACCGATCCAGGCGGTGGCGTACGCCGCGCGCATGAGACCTGGCTACGCGCCCCGTGCGGCGGCGGCGCCAGCGGACCCCAAGGACTTCCTCGCCCGTGTCGTGATGCACATCCCCGAGCCCCGCGTCATCCAGAAGATCCTACAGCATCTTGCCGCCAAGGCCGCCGACGGCCGCAGCCCCCCAGCCTCGACCGAGCGCCACCCCTCCGCGGCCTGACGCCTCATCCCCTCCCACCGCTCGCCCCCTGACTCTGGCGCCGCGGCAAAGCCCTGTCTGGCTCCCCCGCTGGACAGGGCCTTGCCGCCTTCGTTCCCTCCCTCAGCCCCGACCTGGTCGCGACACCAGCTCCCGACTCGCCCACCGCATCCCCTTCCGGCGCCTTGACCCACCCTCCGCCCGGGGTAGCACCGGTCCAGATCAGAAAGGAAACTCCTATCCATTCGATTAGGCCGCCCCCTGCTCGCCGACGCGGGATGGGCTCAGAAAATCCGCGAAGGGCGTTCCTCCGAACTGATTGGTTTCAGCAAGGATGATCTTGGCGTTCTTTCGTGATCTCCAAGCCATAAGCGTGCTACGCTTTCGATATGAGCGACGTCGTTCTGGAACTCAAGACCCTTAGTCGTCGCTTCGGCGCATTTACGGCCGTCGACTCTCTGACCCTATCGGTCAACGCTCGTGAGGTCTTCGGCTTGCTCGGCTCCAACGGGGCCGGCAAGACCACCACGATCAAGATGCTCACCACGCTGTTGCCGCCCTCCTCGGGCGAGGCGCGCGTAGCTGGTTTCTCCATTACTACCCAGGCGGTCGACGTTCGCCGCGCCATCGGGTATGTGCCGCAGGCGGTCTCCGTGGATGGTTCGCTCACAGGCTACGAGAACCTGCTCATCTTTGCCAAACTCTACGACCTGCCGCACCGCGAGCAGCAGGCGCGCATCCGGGAAGCGTTGGAGTTCATGGGTCTGACTTCCGACGGCGGCCGCCTCGTTGGCCAATACTCCGGCGGCATGGTGCGCCGCTTGGAGATCGCCCAGTCCACGCTGCATCGACCGCGGGTGCTTTTCCTCGATGAGCCAACTGTCGGGCTTGACCCTATTGCCCGCGACGCTGTTTGGAAACACCTCGTTGATCTGCGGGCAAACTACGGCACGACCCTGTTCTTTACCACTCACTACCTGGAGGAGGCTGAGAGCCATTGTGATCGTATCGCGATCATGCACCTGGGCAAGGTGGCTGCGCTCGGCACCTGCAAAGAACTCGAGGCCTCGCTTGGCGGCGGCGGCCACACGCTGAACGACGTCTTCGTGCACTATGCGGGCAACGCCCTTGATTCCGGCGGCACCTTCCGCGACGTATCCGCCGAACGCGCTACGGCCCAGCGCCTTGGCTAGGACTACGCCATGATTGCCACTTTCATTCACCCGCTCACAGGCTTCATCGAGAAGACGTTCGTTATCACCGAGTTTGAGTTGCGCAAGCTGCGCCACGACTTCACGGAACTCATCACCCGCGCCCTCCAGCCCGCGCTTTGGCTGCTCATCTTCGGGGAAGTGTTCTCACGCAATGGGGCGATTCACACTGGCAACATTCCTTATCTCGACTTCATCGCTCCCGGAATCCTCGCGCAAAGCGTTCTCTTCGTGGCCATCTTCTACGGCATCAACGTCATCTGGGAGCGCGACCTCGGCATCGTTCAGAAATTTCTCGCCAGCCCAACTCCCCGCGCTGCACTCGTGCTCGGCAAGGGTTTCTCCGCTGGTGTCCGCACTCTCTCGCAGGCCGTCATCGTTTACGGCCTCTCCCTTCTGCTCGGGGTGAAGCTGAACTGGAACCCGCTCGCGCTTCTCAACGTGCTGGCCATCGTTGTCGTTGCCGCGACTCTGTTCTCGACCTTTTCGCTGATCATCGCGTGCATCGTGAAAACGCGCGAGCGCTTCATGGGCGTCGGCCAGGTGCTCACAATGCCGCTCTTCTTTGCGAGCAACGCGATTTATCCTACCGCCATCATGCCCGGCTGGCTGAGGACCATCTCCCATTTGAATCCGTTGACCTACGTCGTCGATGCCCTGCGCACTTTCATGCTTGCCGGCAGTACGAGCACCTTCGGTCCGAGCCACGATTATGCTGTCATCCTACTGACAACGATCGTCCTGATCTTCATCGGCGCCCGACTGTATCCGCGTCTTGCATCGTAACCTCTAACTTGGAAGCTGTTTCCAAGAATCTGCGTACCCCACTTCTCTTCTCCTGACTTGCGTTGTTCCGGCCGACCGTCAGATGCCTCACGTCGCTGTGACCTTCTCCTCTGAAACTGACTTGCTTCTCAAGAGCTGCAACCCGCCGATGCTGCGCGAGTTGGCCGCGGACGGAAGCCTGGCCAAGCACCTCAAGCCACACCAACATGATGAAGGAGCGCTTGAAACCTCCGGCGCCCAACGGCGATCATCGGTGCCGTCCCACACTCTCCTCAACCGCTTCCCGTGAGGCGTACTTCCGTGGCCGGAAGGTCCATCGAGTACAGCTCGACAGGAAAGCTGAGCCTTGTCGTCGGGTACCCCGGCGAGTACTGGAGCCGCGGAAGGGTCTCGGACGGTAGGGGCGTGCCGCTCGAGGCTCGGCTCCGTAAGTTCGTCGAGCTCCTCCTACGCGAGGGTATCCGACTGAAGGAAGAGCGACTCGCGGCAGAAGAACGGGAACGACGCGAGGCGGAGGAGAGGCAGATTCGCCGAGAGGAGGAACGCCGCTGTCGGATCGAGTTGCGTCGCCGGCAACGCATGGAGCGGCTCGCCGACCGTTGGCGGCGAGCTCAGGAGCTGCGAGCGTTCATTGCGGCAGTGCTCCAGTCCAGGGCTGGAAGCGAGGAAACTCACGCCCGCGGTCTTGATCGCTGGCTGGAGTGGGCTCGACGCTACGCCGACGAGCTTGACCCACTGGGCACCAACCCTGCGAGACACCTGCTTGGCGTTGCGGACGAGGAGCCGGATGACGAAGATGCGCGAGCAACCGTCTCGAGGCTCAGCCGCGAACTGGAACGTCTCTCGCCGGGCCTCCACACGCAATCCTCGTCGCCATTCAGGTTCTGGTGAACTGCAACGCCGAGGCCAGGGCGCACCTTGGGGCCGCGAGAGCGCAACGGCCCGCGCGCAAGCCTCGCGGTCATCTCAATGTGCCAGCGCGCGAGCGTCAACCGACAGGAGCACCATTTAGAGAGACGTCGAAAATCTCCGTGGGTGCTACCGGGGCGTTACCCGAACCAAAGTCGCCGGCCTCGCATCGCGTTCCTATGAAACGTAAGGTGTAATCGTTAAGCCTACAGGTACCTGGTATCACCATCTCACCTTGTTGGTCGTTTGGGAGCCAGCTTCCAGCGTGGCCAGGCGCTCCTCGAGGTCGAGCCGCTGCTCGTGAAACGCCCGGTCCTCCCGCTCCCGCGCCGAGGCCCGGGCCAGGACACGACTCA
>PKYI01000054.1 GCA_003133645.1 Acidobacteriota bacterium
GTTTCTGTGGTGGTTACTGAAACAAGTGAGGTAAGCGCATGCCGCCACCTAACCAGCCGCTTGCAGGCGCCGCGCCCGCGGCCGTTGTGGTGTGGAGGCAGGGGAGTGTTCGAAAATGGTGCGATGCCAGCGGGGTTAGGTTCAACGGGCGCGCGCCTGAAGCGGGGCGTTGGGCACCCGATGGACCCCGGTGCTAAACTCAAGCGTGTCGCCAACGGTTCGTCGGATCGGACCCTATCGCTTCTTCTTCTACGCGAGCGACTTGGGAGAACCTGCTCATATCCACGTGGAGCGCGACCGAGCCGTTGCCAAGTTCTGGCTCGAACCTGTCAATCTGGATCGCTCGTGGGGATTTCCGGCCAGCGAACTGAGGAGGGTCGAAGAGCTCGTGGGCAGCAACGCGGCCCAGTTTGTGGAGGCTTGGCATGAGTTCTTTCGCCGCTAGACGCCTACCCCTCGCCATGGACGTTCAGGTCTCGGAGGACGAGATTATCGTTTCACTTGCGGACGGTCGCCGTCTTTCGGCTCCGCTGGTCTGGTTTCCACGCCTTCTTGGCGCCTCAGCGACCGCTCGGTCCAACTGGAGGCTGATCGGAGATGGCGAGGGCGTTCACTGGCCGGACACTGATGAGGACATTAGCGTTGAGGCTCTCTTGTCGGGTGTGCCGTCGGTGGATTTTGCGCACCGGGCCCCCGTCTAACAGTTCGTTGCAGTGGATTGCTCCGAGGCCGCGTGACCCCCGCTCGT
Organism: Acidobacteriota bacterium; assembly: GCA_003133645.1. GTDB lineage: Bacteria > Acidobacteriota > Thermoanaerobaculia > Thermoanaerobaculales > Thermoanaerobaculaceae > RBG-13-68-16. The sequence continues at coordinate 749 of PKYI01000054.1, forward strand.
CCCGTCCCCGCCAGGACTGCGAGACCGCGGGAGCGTGGGGTGCCGTCGATCCGCCGGTGCCGCTGGTGGCCACTGGCTCATTCGCCCGCGGGACCCGCAAGCACGGCAACCTCCACGCAGTGGACGAGTGACCGATGTCGGCGGCGCCTTGACCTGCCTCTTAGGCACCTCCCTCGCCTGGTTGAGCTACGATCGGAGGCGATGCTCGTCCGGCGTGCGAGCCGGCGCGCCGCTGAACCTGATACGTCAACAGTGCCGGCCCCGCCGTTGGTTCGGGGCGTGACCGGGGAGGGATTATGAGGAGTCGCCTCGTCGTCTTCGCTGCGTCGGTGTCCGTCCTGCTAGGGTCAACATGGGTCGCCGCCCAATCGCCTGCGCCGATTCAGCTCCCCGCGCCGCAGACGGAGGGGGGCAAGCCGCTGATGCAAGCGCTCGCGCTGCGGGCGACGAGCCGCGAGTTCGCGCCCGGCCCGCTGCCGCCGCAGACCCTCTCGAACCTGCTGTGGGCGGCGTGGGGGATCAACCGTCCGGACTCCGGCAAGCGAACGGCGCCCTCCGCCCGCAACTGGCAGGAGACGGACCTCTACCTCGTCACCGCCTCCGGCGCGTACCTCTACGACGCCGCGGCCAACCGGCTCGTGGCCGTCGCGGCCGCCGACCTGCGTGCCCTCGCTGGGGCGCAGGCGTTCGTCAAGGAGGCCCCGGTGACGTTGGTGTTCGTCGCCGACACGACGCGCATGAAGGGCGCTCCACCCGAGATGCAGCAGAGCTACGCGTGGGCGGACGCGGCGTTTATCAGCCAGAACGTCTACCTGTTCTGCGCCTCCAGCGGGCTGGCCACCGGTGTGCGCGCGATGGTAGACCGTCTCCCGCTCGCAAAGGCGCTCAAACTCGCCCCGACGCAGCTCATCACCCTGGCCCAGTCGGTCGGCTACCCGAAGAAGCAGTGACGCCCACGGCGCCGCGCGAAGAGACCGCGGTCCGGGGTTCGGGGCTCGGGGTTCGGGCAAGGCGAAGACGTGGTCAGTGGTCCGAACCGGCCGCCGCCGGCCCCAGGCCGCGCGGCCCCAAGCCCCTCCCTCGAAGACGACGGGCTAAGCGCTAGGCAGGCCCTCCAAGCTTGGGGCGTGCAGCCGCGCCGCCGAGAGTGGGCCAGATGCTAGGAGGACGAGGCGGTCGGACCGGAGCGTAGCCGGAGGCTACGTGAGGATCCGAACCGCCGAAAGCCGACAACGCAGATGGTCCGCTATCGGCGACGCCAGCCGGAGCGCTACTGGATCTGGATGGGGGGGAGCCACACCGGCCCCGGCGCCGCGATCTTCCCGGCGATCGCCTCCCTGACCATCGTCTCCAACCGGGCGCCGGCGTCGTCCTTCTCCAGGATCCGCTGCCACAGCGGCTTCGTCCGCGGGTAATACGTGAGCTCGACTGCGGCGTCCGGCTTCAGGCCCGCGAGTTGCTTGGCGACCACGACCGCGTCGTCGAACGTGCCGAGTTGGTCCACGAGGCCCTTCTCCTTGGCCTGCGCGCCGGTGAAGACGCGCCCGCGGCCGATCGCGTCCACCTGCTCGGGGGTCATCTTGCGGGCGGCCGACACCCGCCGCAGGAACGCGTCGTAGACCCGGTCGAGGGACCCCTGTACGGCCTTCCGCTGTTCCGGCGTCCAGGGATCCACGGAGCTGTAGAAGCCGGCGTTCGGGGCGGCGTCGATCCTCCCCCAGGTGACGCCCAGTTTGTCTTCCCAGAACTTCGTCATGTCGAGGTGGCCGGCGAAGACGCCGATCGAGGCGGTGATCGTTCCGGGATCGGCGACGATCCTGTTCGCTCCGCAGGCGATCCAGTAGCCGCCCGAGGCCGCCACGTCGCCCATCGAGACCACCACGGGGATCTTGGCGGCCGTCTTGGCCATCTCGGCCCGGATGATCTCGGAGGCCACCACGCTGCCGCCCGGCGAGTTGATCCGGAACACCACCGCCTTGGCGCCGGAGTCCCGCACCTGGCGCCAGGCGCGTGCGATCGCATCGGAGCCCATGATGTCGCCGCCGAACACCGGCATCGGCGAGTAGCCGCTCTCGCCACGCAGGATCTCGCCGTCCGCCACCAGCACGGCGATCGGGGTGCCGCTGGTGTTCGGACGGTCGGCCTTCAGGTACCGCCGGATCGAAACCTCGTCGAGCTTCCTCCCGTTCAGGGTCGAGCTCTCCTCGACGAAGGTCTCCCAGTCCGCGATCTGGTCCACCAGCTTTTCCTTGAGCGCATCGGGCCCGAGAAACGGACCGCGCTGAATCAGGCCGGCCGCCTCGGCCGGGGTGAAGCCGCGCCCGGCGGCGATCCCCGCCGCCACCTGACTCGACAGAGAATCGAGCAGCCAGGTGGTCATCTCCCGCGCCTCCGGTGTGAAGTCCTTATCGGTGTAAAAGAAGCGCGCGCTCTTGTAGGCCCCGATTCCGGGGAACTCGGGGACGATCCCGAGCTTGTCGAGGGTGCCGCGGATGAACGGCGTGCGCGAGGCCAGACCGGTGATGTTGATGTCGCCCATCGGACCGAGGACGACCCGCCGGCAGCCCGTGGCCAGGAGGTACTGCGCGTTGCCCGGGGCGCCCTCGCCGGCGGTCTCGAGGTACGCCGAGGTGGCCTTGCCGGCCTTGCCCACCTTCTCGAGCAGCCCGCGCAGCTCCTCGATCGTCGCGAACCCGGCGCTGAACTCCTGCACCTTGACCCGCACCGCCCGGATGCGCGGGTCCGAGACGGCCTGCACCAGCGCGTCGCGCAGGTCGCGGCGCGACAGGGTGCGGTCGCCGAAGAGGTCCCCGAACGGGGAACCCGAGGACAGCTCCGGGATCGACCCGGCGATCTCGATCGTCAGGATGCTGTCCCCCGGCACGTGCCGGGTCGCGTAGCGCGTCCCGAGCGCGACCGCCAGCACGCCGATCACCAGGATCGCGAGCACACCACCTACCGCCGCCAGCGCCTTCGTCCGCGTCGTCATGGGTTCCTCCACCAGTTCCGCCCCCGATGATACGCGACCGCCGTCGCCGAGGTTGCCGACCGGCCCGTGCCGCGGCGGAACGCGGAGGAAAGAAAGGGGAAGCCCGCAGGCCTCCCCGGACCACCGCCGTGGCACGGAGCCGCGGTTACTTGGCGGCGTCGCGCTTGGCCACGATCTTCTCGATCTCGTCCATCGCCCAGTTCATCTGCGCCTCGAGCGCCCGGTACGGGGCCGGCGTCGCGAGGTCCACGCCCGCCTCCTTGAGCAACTGGTACGGGTAGCGCGAGCCGCCGGCCTTGAGCAGGCCCAAGTACCGCTCTCGGGCCCCGGGCTGGCCGTCGAGCACCTCGCGGGCGAGCTGCGTCGAGGCGGCCAGCGAGGTGGCGTACTGGTAGACGTAGAAGTCCATGTAGAAGTGCGGGATGTACGCCCACTCCACGGTGACCTCGTCGGGGATGCGGACGACCCCCTGGTCGCTGCCGTGGTAGCGCCTGAGCAGCTCGCCGTAGATCTTCGTGAGCTTCGCGCCGGTCAGCGCCTCGCCCCTCTCGACCGCCTCGTGGATGGCGAGCTCGAACTCCGCGAACATCGCCTGGCGGAAGAACGTCCCGCGCAGGCTCTCGAGGTAGTTGCCGAGCAGGAAGAGCCGCTCGTCGTCGGTCGCCGCCTGCGACAGCATCCGCCGCAGCAGCAGCGCCTCGTTGAACGTCGAGGCGACCTCCGCCACGAAGATCGAGTAGTCCGCGGTCGGGTACGGCTGCGCCTGGTTCGCAAGGTACGAGTGCATCGCGTGGCCCCACTCGTGCGCGACCGTGGACACGCTCTCGTAGTCGTCGTTGTAGTTGGTCAGGACGTAGGGGTGGACGTCGTAGGCGGAACCGTTGGAGTACGCGCCCGAGCGCTTCCCCGGCTGCGGGAAGACGTCCATCCAGCGCGACGCGAACCCCTTACGGACCGTGGCCACGTACTCCGGCCCGAGCGGCGCGAGCGCCTCGAGCACGAGCGCCTCGCCCTTGGCGATCGGGAAGCTCATGTCCACGTGCTTGACGAGCGGCGGATAGATGTCGTAGTAGGCCAGGTCCGGGATGCCGAGCAGCTTGGCGCGCAGCCTGAAGGCGCGGTAGAGGGTCGGCAGCGCGTGGTTCGTCTCGCTGATGAGCGTCCGGTAGACCGCTTCGGGGACGTTGCTGCCGTCGATCGCCGCGTCCAGGCACGACGGGTAGTTGCGGGCCCGCGCGTAGAACAGGTCGCGCTTGACCTCGGCGTCGAGGGTGGTCCCGAACGTCCGCTCGTACCCCTTGAACGTCTTCCAGAACTCGCGGAAGACGATGATGCGGTCGGCGCGGTTCGGCAGCGCCCGGTACTTGGCGTAGCCGGCCTGGTCGAGACGCACCTTCTTGCCGTCCGAAAGCGTGACCTCGGGGAACGGCACGTCGGCGTTGGCGAGGACGCCGTAGATCGTCGAGGGTGCCGGCGTCACGAGTCCGGCCTCGGCGAGCAGCTTCTCCTCGGGCTGCGACAGGGTGTGCGCCCGCTGCCGCTCGATATCCTCGAGGAAGAACCGGTACGGCGCGAGGCCAGGCGCCTGCTCGATGAACCCGGCGACGGTGCCGGCGGGCAGCGCCAGCACCTCGGGCGCGATCCAGGACGTGGCCGCGGCGAACTGGGCGCCGAGCTGCATCACTTCCTGGCGGGCGCCGAGCGCCTCGGGCACCCGCGTGTCCTCGTCCGAGCGCATCGAGGCGTACGAGCTGATCCTGCCGAACTCCTTGGCGAGGCCGAAGTAGAGGTCGAGCGCGGACTGCATCGCCGCCGGCGAGCGGCCGAGCGTGCCGCGGTGGGCGTCGAACTCGGGAAGCCGCCCGGCGAACTGCTGCCGCGCCGCGTCGAACGCCGCCGGCGTGGCGTAAAGATCGTTCAGATTCCAGCGATACGCTTCGGGCACCTTGCCCGGCGCCTGCGCAAATGCCGTCACGCTCATGACGCCCCCCAACACGATCCCTGCCACCCATATTCTCGCCATCGTCTCCTCCGAGTGTTCCGGTACGACCCCGGGGAGTGTACCTCGGACCGGCGCCGCCGCGTCTCCCGAATCGACGGCCGGCCGTCCGGCGGGCGGCCGCTACACCACGAGCATCGCGTCGCCGAACGAGTAGAACGCGAAGCGCTCGCGCACCGCCAGCTCGTACGCCGCCAGAACTCGTTCTCGCCCCGCCAGCGCCGACACCAGCATCAGCAGGGTCGAGCGCGGCAGGTGGAAGTTCGTGAGCAACGCCCCGGTGCCGCGGAAGGCGTAGCCGGGCCAGATGAACACGTCGGCGCGGCCGGCGCCGGGGAGGACGCGACCGCCGCCGGTTGCGAGCGCGTGCTCGAGAGCGCGGCACGAGGTGGTGCCGACGCACACCACGCGCCGCCCGGCCCCGAGGGCGCGGTTCAGGGCGGCCGCGGCCGCCGGCGATACCTCGTAGTCCTCGGGGTCGAGACGGTGCTCGCGAGGGTCGTCCGCCTGCACCGGCTTGAACGTCCCCGGGCCGACGTGGAGCGTGAGGCGGACCGTCTCGACGCCGCGGTCGGCCAGCGCCTCGAGCATCTCGGGGGTGAAGTGGAGGCCCGCCGTGGGCGCCGCCACGGCGCGGCCGGTGCGGGCGTAGACGGTCTGGTAGCGCTCGCGGTCGGCGGCGCTCGGGCCATTCTCGCGCCGGATGTACGGCGGCAGCGGCACCTCGCCGACGGCGGCGAGCGCCGCCTCGTCGAGCGGCGGCGAGAACTCCACCCGCCAGGTCCCCTCGAGGAGGCGCTCGCGGGGAACCGCGTGCCCGGCCGCGAGCGCGAGCGCCACGCCCTCGCGCAGCCGCTTCGCCGGCCGCGCCATCACCTCCCAGTCGGCGCCGCCGAGGGGCCGCACAAGCAGCAGCTCGGCCTCGCCCCCACCCGGCCGCCGCGCCCGCAGCCGCGCCGGGATCACCCTGACGTCGTTGAGCAGGAGCAGGTCGGCGGCGGCGAGCACCGCCGGCAGCGACGACACCCGGTCGAGCAACATCGCGCCCGTGTCGCGGCGCAGGACCAGCAGGCGGGAGGTCCCGCGCGGCCGCGCCGCCTGCGCGATTAGCTCCTCGGGGAGGTCGTATTCGAAATCCGCGGTCCGCACGAGGGGATGCTACACGCTCGCGGATCCGCACGTTCAGAAGCTGGGAGGTGAAAGGGCAAAATGGAAGAGGGCAATGGGTATGCGTGCGACGTGCGGAGGCCGGAATGGCCGAGGCCCCCAGAGCGTTGACGAGAGCGTTGGTCAATATCGAGATTGGGGAGGGCTGTACGCCGAGCCCCGAGGGGGGGCGGAAGGCACCTTTCAGCCCTCAAGGAGGATGAGATGGACTCGCACGGATACGTCGAAACGCTTGCCCACCGACTCCTCCAGCTGGGGATCGTTCTGTTCCTCATCGGTCTGCTGACCGGATTCGTGGCCCCCACCCTGACAAACCCGCGGATGGGGCTCGCGAGCCACCTTGAAGGCATCCTGAACGGGCTCTTTCTCGTCCTTCTCGGCCTGGTATGGAAGCAGCTCAGCCTCTCCAGGATCACCCTCGTGACCACGTTCTGGCTCGCGGTCTACGGCACGTTCGCCAACTGGGCGGGCACGCTTCTCGGGGCGTTCTGGGGCGCGAGCGCCTTCATGCCCATCGCCGCGGCCGGGCATCACGCGTCCGTGGCGAAGGAGGCGGTGATCAGCGCTCTGCTTGTCACGCTCTCGCTTGCCATGGTGACCGTCTGCATCCTCGTCCTCTGGGGACTGAGAGCCGGAGCGACCAGGCTTGACGGCGCCGCCTGAGCCTTGAAGATGTGCAGCGCCAGAATTCCTCTGCGACCGTCAGAGGAGAAAGCGGTGCCCGGTCCCCGGGAGCGGGCGGGGCAAAGCCGAAAGGGAGCCGAGAAGCGTGCTGGAGCCGGTCAGAAATGCCAGCAACGCCGCCGGGGTGACGGCTCCGCGCGCCGCCGCCCGCGCGGCGGCCAACACCTCGCGCCGCCGCGGGTCGGCGGCCTCGGCGAGCATCCCGGCGCGTTCCTCACTCGAAAGCATGCTCGAGCCCCATCATTAGGCCGTCCAGCTCGTGCTGCTCGCCGAACAGGGCGAAGTACTCGCGCACGCGGTCGAGGTCGAGTTTCGCGCCGCGGGCTGCCGTGGCCTCGAGCAACGCGCGGATGTCCACCAGCTCGCCGCGGCGGCGGTCCGGGTCGTTCACGAACGCCTGCACTTTGAGGCCGATCAGGTCCTCCACCTCGACGACGGGGATGCGCAGCCCGAGTTCCCCCACCTCGACGCGGCGGGCGCGGTCGAGCATCGCCAGCGAGTGCGGCCGGTGCGCGTGCAGGAAGTCGATCGGGCAGAGGTGCGGCCGCGTCGGGGCGAAGTGCGAACTCTCCTCCCAACGGAAGGTCACGGTGTACCCGAGCTCGGTGAGCAGGCAGTCGAGCCGCTGCGCGAACGCGCCGTCGATCAGCACGTCCACGTCCACGGTCGTGCGCGGGACGCCGTGGATCGCGGCGGCGACCGCCCCGATCACCGCCCACCGGCACCCCAGGCCGTCGAGGCACCGCGCCACGTCCTCAAGCGTGCACTCGAAGTTCATCGCCGCAGACTCCAGGGTCATTGTACGCGGTTCTGGGGGCCGGGGGACCAAGCGCCCCCGGCCGCCGGGCCGGGACTCAGCTCTTGGCGCGCTCGACGAAGCGCCCGTCGCGGGTGTCCACCTTGATGCGCTCGCCGGTGGTCAGGTACGGCGGCACCAGGACCTCGATCCCGGTCTCGAGCGTGGCGGGCTTGAGCTGCGCCTGCGCCGTCGCCCCCTTGATCGCCGGGGCGGTGTCCACGACCTCGAGCTCGACGGTCACGGGCAGCTCGACGTTGAGCACCTCGCCGTTGTACAGCAACGAGTGCAGCTCGAGCCCGTCGGTCAGGTAGCCGGCCGCATCGCCCAGGGTCTCGTGCCGCAACGTGAACTGGTCGTAGCTCCCCATGTCCATGAAGGCGAACTCGTCATCCTGGCGGTAGAGGAACTGGACCGGCCGCTTCTCGCAGTCGGCGGCGTCCACGGTCTCGTTGCCGCGGTAGGTGCGGGCGAGCGACTGTCCGGTGCGGAGGCTGCGGGTCTTGACCTTGACCAGCATGCTGGCGCCGCGCGCGCTCGGGGTCTGCACCGCGACGTCGGTCACCTCCCATGGCGCGCCGTCGATGTCGAGGATGTCGCCGCGCTTGATCTCGGTGGCGCCGATCATGCCGTCCTCCCCGCCTTCGCCCGCCCGGCGCGCCTCCGCATCCGGCCACCCAGCTCGGCCCAGCGCGGACAGTCCACCAGGTGGTCGTTGAACAGGCCGCACGCCTGCATGTGCGCGTAGACGATCGTCGGCCCGACGAAGCGGAATCCGCGCCGGACGAGGTCGCGCGAGAGCGCCTCCGACTCGGGCGTCAGCGCCGGAATGTCCGCGAGCGTCTTGCAGGCGTTGACGATCGGCGCCCCACCCACGAACCCCCAGATGAAGGCGTCGAACGAGCCGAACTCCTTCTGTACGGCGAGGAAGGCGCGCGCGTTGCCCACCGCGGCGTTGACCTTCAATCGGTTGCGGATGATGCCGGGGTCGGCGAGCAGCTTCTCGATCCTTGCCGGCGTGAAGCGAGCCACCTTCTCGGGGTCGAACCCTGCGAAGGCGCGCCGGTACTCCTCCCGCCGCCGCAGCACCGTGCGCCACGACAGGCCCGCCTGCACCCCCTCGAGGATCAGGAACTCGAAGTGCCGGCGGTCGTCGTGCTCCGGCACGCCCCACTCGGTGTCGTGGTACGCCTCCATCAGCGGGTCCGGGGCCCCGAGCCAGCAGCGCTTGCCCATCGGCGGACGATACCAGAGCCGCCGCGCCGGCCCAAGCGCCCGCGCCGTGCTACCGTGACGCCCCGGCCGTACCCGAGGAGGCCCTGCGATGCGCCGAGTCCAGCCCGACGAACTCTCCCTCAAGCCCTTCACCATCCTCGACCGCGAGTGGGCGCTGCTCGTCGCCGGGCGAGAGCGGCCCAACCCGATGACGGTGTCGTGGGGCGGGCTGGGCACCCTGTGGAACCGGCCCGTTGTGACCGTTTACGTGCGCCCGACGCGCTTCACCTTCTCCCTGCTGGAGGCGCACCCCGAGTTCACCCTCAACGTCCTCGGCGACCGGTACCGCAAAGCGCTCAACCTGTGCGGCACGCGCTCCGGGCGCGACACCGACAAGTGGCGTGAGACGGGCCTCGCGCGGGTCCCCGGTGAGGCTGTCGCCGTGCCGCGGGTCGCCGAGGCCGAGCTGGCGCTCGAGTGCCGCGTGCTCGCGACGCTCGACTTCGACCCGGAGCGCTTCCTCGACCCGGCGGTCGCGAAGCTCTACCCGCGCGAGGACTACCACCGCGTCTTCCTCGGGGAGGTCCTGGCGGCCTGGGCCGAGGACCGCTTCCTCGCCCCGCCCGCCTGAGCCGGCGACGTCACGCCGGGGCGCGGGCCGGTTCGAGCCCGTTGCGTGACGAGCGCAGCGGGGTTACGGTGTCGCCAACACGTCCGGAGGGCGCGCCATGGAACCCCAGCCCGCGAAGCGTCTTCTCAACGAGTGCGAGGCGCCGACGAGGACGCACTACCTGATCCTCGGGATGTCGTGGGCGGGCTGGCTGTTCGACTTCTACGACCTGATGCTGTTCTCGTTCCTCGTCATCCCGATCAAGAAGTCGCTCGGGCTCTCCGACTCGTCGCTCTCCCTGCTGGTCGGCACCACGCTCGCGGCCACCGCGCTCGGCGGCATCGTCTTCGGCTGGCTCGCCGACCGCTTCGGGCGCAAGACCGTGCTCTCGTGGACGATCCTGGTGTACTCGCTGGGCGCGCTGCTGTGCGGGTTCGCGCAGGGCGCGGCGTGGCTGGCGGTGTGCCGGATCATCACCGGCCTCGGCGTCGGCGGCGAGTGGGCAACCGGACAGACGCTCGTCGGCGAGACGTTCCCCGCCCGGATGCGCGGCCGCTTCGCCGCGGTGATGCAGACCGGCGCCCCGCTCGGCATCGCGGTCGCCTCGGTGATCGGCGGGTTCGTCGAGCCGGCGCTCGCGAACGCGTTCGGCCCGGAGTGGGGCTGGCGCGGCTGCTTCTTCATCTCGGTCGCCCCGGCGCTCCTCGTCGTGCTCATCCGCCGCCACATGCCCGAGTCCGACGTCTGGCTGGAGCGCAAGCGCCTCGCGGCGCCGCAGGAGACGAGCCAGGTCAAGTTCCTGCTCACGACCCCCGACCTCAGGCGCCTCTTCCTGCTCGGCCTCGTCCTCGCCACCACCGACATGTCTGCGTACTGGTTCACCTACTCCTGGATGCCGAGGTACCTGTACGAGCACCTCGGGTCGTCGATGGGGAGGGCGGGGATCTGGATGCTCGTGACCCAGACCGGCGGCGCGCTCGGCTACCTCTCGTTCGGGGTCGTCGCCGACTGGAAGGGCCGCCGCGTCGCGTACACGATCTACTCGGTCGTCTGGGCGATCGGGCTGTTCGCGGTCACCTGGTTCTGGGGCGCGCTCGCGGTGTACCCGGCGCTGACCGTGCTGTTCATGTTCCTGGTCGGACTCGGCACCGGCAACTACTCGGGGTACGGCCCGATCTTCTCGGAGATCTTCCCCACCCGGGTGCGCAACACCGCGATGGGCGCCGCGTTCAACCTCGCCCGCGGCGTGCAGTTCTTCACGCCGCTGGTGATCACCCTGGTCGCCACGCGCTACGGCCTCGGCGGCGGGATCTCGCTGGCCGGCTTCTTCGCCCTGATCACCGGCGCCTGGGTGTGGACGCTGCCCGAGACACGCGGCCGGAAGATCGGCGTCGAAGGTCGGTGAGCCCGACAACGCCCGATCGGGAAGCGGACGGTCAGCGAGACGCGCGGTAGCGTCGCGGCACCTGCGCCAAGTAGAAGGGCGGCCGCGCGGCCGCCCTTCTACTTCGGGTGGATTCGAGATTTCGCCTACGCGGACAGGCCCAGCAGCTGCTCGAGCTTCGCCTTGGAGGCCTTCTCCACCTCGGCGTGGAGGGAGCTGCCGTGGGAGTCCATCGTCACGACCACGGGGAAGTCCTTCACCTGGATCACCCAGAGCGCCTCGGGGACGCCGAACTCCTTGAGCTGGAAGACCTGCTCGACCTTGACCACAGCCTGGGCGAGGACCTGCGCGGTGCCGCCGACGGCGTGGAAGTAGACGGCGCCGTGCTCGGCCAGCCCTTTGAGCGTCTTCGGCCCCATCCCGCCCTTACCGATCACGCCGCGCAGGCCGTACTTGCCGATCACGTCCGCCTGGAAAGGCTCCTCGCGCGCCGACGTCGTCGGCCCCGCAGCCACGAACGTGTAGTGGCCGTCCTCGTGCTTCTTCACCACCGGTCCGACGTGGTAGATCAACGAGCCCTTCATGAACGGCGCGACCTCCTCGCGGAAGCCGTGCAGCAGCCAGTGGTGGGCGGCGTCGCGGCCGGTGATCATGCGGCCCGACAGCTCCACGAAGTCCCCGACCTTGAGGGCACGGATCTTGGCCTCGTCACATGGAAGGTTCAGCTGAGCCATACGACCTCCCCGGAGGGATTGATCCTCGCGCCGGCGCGGCGGTTCGCCCAGCACATGTAGGAGATGGACACGAAGTAGCTGGCGGGCAGGCGGCCGAGGTAGCCGACCTTGACCCCGAGCACGGTGGTCTTGCCACCGAACCCCATCGGGCCGATTCCGAGCTGGTTGGCCTGCTCGAACAGCTCATTCTCCATCGCGGCCAGCTCGGGGACCGGGTTGGTGTCGTCGAGACGGCGCAGCAACTGCCGCTTCGACTCGAGGAACCCCGAGCCGCGGTCGCCGCCGAAGCACGCGCCGATGATCCCCGGGGCACACCCCTTGCCCTGCGCCTGCTGCACCGCGTCGAGGATGCAGCGGCGCACGCCCTCCAGGTCGCGGTCGGCCTTGAGCTTGGTGTTGGGCAGGCTGTACTGGGCGCCGACGTTCTCGCAACCGCCGCCCTTCAAGATCAGGCGTACCTCGAGGCCGGCCTCGTCCCACTCCTCGCAGTGCACCGTCGGGATGCCGGGCGCCTGGCCGTGGCCGGTGTTCTTGTCGGTGAGCGGATCCACGGCGTTGGGGCGCAGGAGCTGCTTCGCCGTGGCCTGCCGCACCGCCTCCTCGAACGCGGCCGTGAGTATCCGCGTGGACATCCCCACCGGGTGGTGGATCCACACCAGCGGCGTGCCGGTGTCCTGGCAGATCGGCTGCCAGTTCCCCTTCGCCATCTCGATGTTCGTGAGGATGGAGTCGAGCGCCTTGGCCGCCAGCGATCCCGGCGCCTCGACGTCGCGCCCGCGCTTGAGCGCCGCGAGCACGTCGGGCGGGAGCTGGGAGGACGCGTGCGCGATCACCTCGACGAATTTTTCGGTCCACTGCTCGCGTGTCAACACCGGGGGAACCTCCTTTGGTTGCGTGGCGACGGTTGCGAGGTCCGTGGCGGACCACGTTCGCCGCATTCTAGTCCCCCGTGCGCCGCTCGCGCCAGCGGACACCCCTCCCCTACCAACGGTACCGGTTCACCGCTTCGTCGTCGCTCTTTGGGGAGATCCTTCGCTCGCTCCGCTCGCTCAGGATGACATCGCTGGGCCGCGCCAGGCAAGGAAAGGCAGCCTGTGTAGGGGATGCCGAGTCCATCAGCGGTGGTGGCGAGCGATACGCGTGACTCGCGTTTTTCGTCGCCGTTGCGCCTGCACACACGTCTCAACTTCGCGCCGCGACCTTGCGCGGCGGCGGCCCGTGACGTAGGATCTATCCGTTTCGCAGAGGGGGGGCCGTCATGAGCGAAGCGGCACCGATCAAGAAGGGTAAGGGAACGATCTTCCTCACCCTCGAGGTTTGCAAGGGTTGCTCGTACTGCATCGACTTCTGTCCCGCGCACTGCCTGGAGTTCTCGCGCGAGTTCAACCGCAAGGGGTACCACTACCCCGTGCTGAGCAGCCCCGAAGACTGCACCGGCTGCGACCTGTGCGGGCTGTACTGCCCCGATTTCGCCATCTTCGGGATGCGGTTCAAGGACATCGAGCAGCGCCGCCAGGCGGCCGCGCCCGAGCCGCTGATCCCCGCGCGCGGCTGACCCGCGGCGATCGAATAGAGAGCAGAGGGAGGACGTCTTGCACGCGGACCCCAAAGGAGTTCTGACAGGCATCCACTTCATCGACGGCGACCACGCCGCCTGCGAGGGGGCGCTGGCCGCCGGGTGCCGGTTCGTCGCGGGCTACCCGATCACGCCGTCGACCGAGGTAGTCGAGCGCTTCGCGGCGCGCATCCCCCTCGTCGGCGGGATGTTCATCCAGCTGGAAGACGAGCTTGCGTCCTCGATCGCCATCCAGGGCGCGGCGTGGGCCGGCAAGAAGGTGATGACCGTGACCTCGGGTCCCGGGCTCTCCCTAATGATGGAGCACGTCGGTTACGCCGCGTTCACCGAGACCCCGTGCGTGTTCGTCGACGTGCAGCGCGGCGGCCCCTCGACCGGCCTTCCCACCCTGCCCGCGCAGGCGGACATGATGCAGGTCAAGTGGGGCTCGCACGGCGACTACGAGCCGATCGCCCTGTGCCCCAACTCGCCGCAGGAGTGCTTCGACCTCATGATCAAGGCGTTCAACCTGGCCGAGACGTATCGGGTGCCGGTGTTCTTCATGATGGACGAGGTCGTCGGCCACATGACGGAGCGCGTCGTGATCCCCGAGGCGTCCCAGATCGAGGTCGTCGAGCGCAAGTGGACGACGAAGAAGCCCGGCGAGTACCGCCCCTACGAGACCGACGAGAGCCTCGTCCCGGAGATGGTCAAGGCCGGCGACGGCTACCGGATTCACATCACCGGCCTCACCCACGACGAGCGCGGGTACCCGGCGATGACGGCCCCGGCCCAGGACAAGCTGGTCACGCGCCTGGTCAACAAGATCCGCGCCAACGCGGACAAGATCGTGGACATCCGCGAGGACGGCGTCGCCGGTGCGGACGTCGTGGTGGTCTCGTTCGGGATGACCTCGCGCGTTGCCGGCGCAGCGGTCGAGGCGGCGCGCGCGGCCGGCCTCAAGGTCGGCCACCTGCGCCTGGTCATCACCTGGCCGTTCCCGGCGAAGCGCATCCGCGAGCTGGCGGCGACCGTGAAGGCGTTCGTCGTCCCCGAGCTGAACATGGGGCAGATGGCCCTCGAGGTCGAGCGCGCGGCGGCCGGCAAGGTCCCGGTGCTCACGCTCCCCCACGCCGGCGGCACCGTCCACGAGCCCGCGGCGATCCTCGCCAAGATCAAGGAGGCCGCGCAATGAGCGCAACGGAACTCCCCGTCTGCGAAATCGAAAACCCGGTGATGCCGTACCTCCGCCAGGAGCGCCTGCCGCACATCTGGTGCCCGGGGTGCGGCATCGGCACCACCGTCAACTGCTTCACCCGCGCCCTCACCGACTCGGGGATGGACCTCGACCGGGTCGCGATCGTGTCGGGGATCGGCTGCACCGGCCGCGTCGCCGGGTACATGAACCTCGACTCGTTCCACACCACCCATGGCCGCGCCATTCCCTTCGCCACCGGCCTCAGGCTCGCCAACCCCGACCTCGCGAAGGTCGTGGTGTACTCCGGCGACGGCGACCTCTCGGCGATCGGCGGCAACCACTTGATCCACGCCGCGCGCCGCAACATGGACCTGATGGTGGTGTGCGTCAACAACTTCACCTACGGCATGACGGGCGGCCAGGTGGCGCCGACGACGCCGATCGGCGCGACCCAGACGACAATGCCGTACGGCAACTTCGAGAACCCGTTCAACCTGCCGTTCCTGGCGGACGCGTGCGGTGCGGTCTACGTCGCGCGCTGGACGGTCTACCACGTCAAGCAGCTCGCCAAGGCGATGCTCGAGGGCCTGAAGAAGAAGGGGTTCGTGTTCATCGAGGCGATGGCGCCGTGCCCGACGCTTTACTCGCGGCGCAACCGGCTCGGCGACGGCGTCGACCAGCTCAAGTACTACAAGGAGAAGAGCAAGGTCGTCAACGGCGCCGACACCAAGGAGGTCGGGCTCACCTTCCAGGGCGACATCACCGTCGGCAAGTTCGTGGACCGCGACCGGCCGACCTGGCTCGAAGCGATGAACGAGCACTACACGCACCATTTCGGCGACAGGTACACGCCGTACGGGGGCTCCCATGCACAAGACTGAGATCCGCGTCGGCGGCCTCGGCGGCCAGGGCGTCATCCTCTGCGGCATCATCATCGGCAAGGCCGCCTCGATCTTCGACGGCAAGCACGCGACCCTCATCCAGGCGTTCGGCCCCGAGGCGCGCGGCAGCGCGTGCAGCGCCCAGGTCACGGTGGCGGACGAGGCGATCGGCTACCCCTACGTCAAGAACCCGGACATCCTGATCGTCATGTCGCCCGACGCGTACACCCAGTTCGCGCCGCAGCTCGCCCCCGGCGGCATGCTCCTCTACGAAAACGAGCTGATCAAGGTGGACGGCACGCTGCCGAAGGGCGTGCGGGCGTTCGGCGTCCCCGCCACCCGCTTCGCCGAGGAGCTGGGCCGGCGGCTGGTGCTCAACATCGTGATGACCGGCTTCTTCGCCGGGGTGACCGGCTTGTTGTCGTACGAGTCGGTCGAGCAGGCGGTCAAGACTTCGGTGCCGAAGGGCACGGAGGACCTGAACCTGCGCGCCTTCCGCAAGGGGTACGAGTACGGCCGCGAGCAGTCCGCGGGAAAGAGCTAGGGGGCCGACCGTGAAGCTCGAAGGGTTTCCTCAGACCGTGTCGCTGCGCGACGGAACGCCGGTGACCGTGCGGCCGCTGGCCGCGGCCGACGCGAAGGCGTTGCTCGAGTTCTATCGCTCGCTGCCGGAGGAGGACCGCCTCTACCTCAAGGACGACGTCACCGACGCCGGCTGGCTGCACCGGTTCGTGGCGCTCGTCGGATCCGGCGAGGTCGTGTCGCTGATCGCCGAGCGCGGGGACAAGGTCGTGGCCGAGGCAACGCTCTACCGCGCGCTGCGCGGCTGGTCCACCCACGTCGGCGAGATCCGCGTCTCGGTCGCGCCCGCGCTGCGCCGCGACGGCCTGGGCACGTCCCTCGCGGGGGAGCTCGTCAAGGTCGCGACCCGCATCGGAGTCGAGAAGATGGTCATCGAGGTCGTGGAGAACCAGGTCGGCGCCCGGAAGATGTTCCGCAAGCTCGGCTTCAGGCAGGAGGCCGTGCTCCACGGCCACGTCAAGGACATCAACGGCACGAAGCGCAACTTGATCCTCGCTTCCAGTGACGTCTCCCACGTCTGGGACGCGATGGAAGCGCTCGTCGCCGACTTCTCCCCCTCGGCGGAGTAGTTCGCCTCTTCGGCGGTCAACGCTCGGGGGTCGCGCTCTCGTTCGAGAGCAGGGCAAGGCTCTCGCCCTGCCAGAGCAGGCGGGCGTGGGTGATGCCGTCCCTGGCGAATTCCTGGGTCCAGGAGCGCGTCTCGACGACGGCGAACACCCTGCGGCTGGAATCCCAGACGGTGCGGAACTCCGCCGCGGTCGGGAAGCGCCGCCGCCGCTCGGCCGGCGTCAGGTGCGAGATGCCGAACGCCAGCTCGCCCTCGAACGCCGCCACTCCGACCGTGCGGTCGAGGTAGACCGGCAGGCTCTCGGGGAAGCAGCCGTAGGAGAAGACCAGGTCGCCAGCGCGCAGCTCCGGCCGCAGCCGCGCCGTGAGCGCCGCGCTGGAGCGCTCGCGCCCGACCAGCGGCACGACGCCCCCGATCGCGGCGCACAGGCAGGCGCCCGCCGCGAACAATGCCAGCAGGCGCCGCTCCCAGCTTCGCCCGAAACCCGAGACCACGACCAACGCCGCGGCCGCGACCACGAGGGCCCCGGGGCCCAACAGCCCGGGCGACACGACACCGCCGAGGTCGAGCCTGTCGATCTTGCCGAGGCCGGCCCACACCAGCGCCACACCCCACACGCCGGTGAGCACCCCGCCGGCGGCGAGGCCCCAGCGCTCGACTCGCAGGGCGGTGAGGCTCCCGCTGCGCGCCCGCTCGACGGCCAAACCGATGAGAACAGCGAGCGGCGGCAGCGCCGGCAGCACGTAGGGGATCAGCTTGGAGCGCGAGGCCGAGAAGAACGCGATGATGAAGCCGGCCCAGACCAACAGGAAGACCGCCTCGCGCTGCTCGGCGAGCGACTCCCGTAGGCGACGCCACTCGACGAGCATCGCCGACGCCGGGAAGAGCCCCGACCACGGCGCGCATCCGAGCCCGACGATCGCGACGAAGAACCAGAACGGCTCCTGGCGCTGCGCCTCGCTCGTCGCGAAGCGCATCAGGTGCTCGTGGACGAAGTAGAACCACGCGAAGTCGGGGGTACGGGCGGCCGCGAGCAGGTGCCACGGGGCCGCCACGACGAGGAAGAGCGGCACCCCGGTCAGCCATGGCACCGCGGCGAGCACCCGCCACTGCCGCGTCGCCCACAGGTAGAAGAACACCACCGCGCCCGGGATCACGATCCCGATCAGGCCCTTTGCCAGGACTGAAAGGGCTGCGGCCACGAACATCCCGTACCACCACAGGCGGCCGCTCGCGGCGCCTGGCCGGGCGGGCGGCGACCGATGCGCGAACCAGAAGCACGCCAGCGTCGCCGTGAGGAAGAACGTCACCGTCATGTCGAGCGTGGCGAGGCGGGCGAGGCCGACCCAGAGCGGCGAGGTGCCGAGCGCCGCCGCCGCCACGGCGCCGGCGCGCCGGCCGCCCATCGCGGCCCCGAGAGCGTACGCGAGCGCCGCCCCCGCCAGCCCAAAGATCGCGCTCCACAGTCGCGCGGAGAACGCGGACAATCCGAGCAGCCTGATCGCGACGGCCGTGAGCCAGTAGTGCAGCGGCGGCTTCTCGAAGTAGAGGACGCCGTCGAGGTGCGGCGTCACGAAGTCGCCGGTCGCCAGCATTTCGCGCGGGACCTCGGTGTAACGCCCCTCGTCGGGCTCGAGCAGCGGCGCGCCGCCGAGGTTCCAGAAGACGAGCACGACCAGGCAGACGATCACGAGCGCCGGCAGCAGCCGAGCCGCGGCGGAGGCGGGGGGACGTTGCTCGCCGACCATGCGGCCCCTTTTGTAGCACGGGCGTACCACGGAGAACCAGGGGACCGGGGTCCGGGCCCCGGGCTCCGGAACGGAAGCGACGCGCGGACATCGGCAAAGGCGCCCCCACCATGCCACTGGACAACGACTACGGACCATGCCTCTTCGGTGCCCGGACCGCGGCCGTTCCGTACCCGGTACCCGGACCCCGGACCCCGGTCCCCAGTCTCTGCGCTGCGTGCTATCATCGCGCGGTGTTGCGACTGGGTTTCTGGCTGCTGGCCGCGGCCCCGGCGCCGCGCCCGGGTGCGCATCCGGCATCCCCGGCGGCCCGCATGGAGGCGACATCGCGATGACCGGCTCGTTCGCCAAGCGCCCTGAGTTCCTGCCGTTCTCCCGGCCGACGATCCGGCAGGTGGAGATCGACGAGGTCGTGGACTCCCTCAAGTCCGGCTGGATCACCACCGGCCCCAAGGCCGAGAGGTTCGAGAACGATTTCGCGGCGTACACCGGATTTCCCCACGTCCTGGCGCTCTCCTCGGCGACCGCGGGGCAGCACATCGGCCTGATCGCGCTCGGCCTGAAACCGGGCGACGAGGTGATCACCACGCCGATGACCTGGGCCTCGACGGTCAACATGATCGAGGTCGCGGGCGCGACGCCGGTGTACGTGGACATCCACCGGGACACCCTGCAGATCGACGAGCGCCAGCTCGAGGCCGCGGTCACGGCACGCACCGTCGGGATCATCCCGGTGCATTACGCCGGCGCGCCGGCCGACGTGGACGCGATCATGGCCGTCGCCGGCCGGCACGGCCTCTGGGTGTTCGAGGACGCGGCGCACGGCGTGGGCTGCCTGTACAAGGGGACCCACGTCGGGTGCTTCGGCCGCCTCGGGGTGTTCTCGTTCCACCCGATCAAGAACATCACCACCGGCGAGGGCGGGATGCTGGTGACCCGCGACGAGGCTTTGGCGAAAAGGCTCAAGGCGCTGCGCTTCCACGGCCTGGAGAAGCAGGCGTGGAACCGCTACGCGGAGGGCGGCTCGCCGCAGGTCGAGATCGTGCTCCCCGGCTTCAAGTACAACTTCATGGACCTGCAGGCGGCGCTCGGGATCCATCAGCTCGCCTCGGTCGGCGAGTTCAACCAGCGCCGGCGCGCGCTGGCCGCGCTCTACGACGAGCTGCTGGCGCAGGTGCCCGAGATCGAGCCGCTCGGCCGGCCCGCCTACGATCACTTCCACACCCGCCACCTCTACGTCGTCAAGGTGCTCGACGAAGCCCGGATGACGCGCGACGAGTTCATCGCCGCCCTGCGCGAGCGCAACGTCGGCACCGGCATCCACTTCCGGGCCGTGCACACGCAGCCGTACTACGCCGGCAAGTACCCGCAGTGGATCGGCAGGCTGCCCGTCGCCGAGTGGGTCTCCGAGCGCCTCTGCTCGATCCCGCTGTTCCCGCTGATGAGCGACGGCGACGCGGGGTACGTGGTCGACGCGATCAAGGACGTCCTTGCGCAGCGCAGGGGCTGAGCCGGGGGTGGCCACAGTGAGCAGTCCGTACCTGTCGATCGTCGTCCCGGTCTTCAACGAGGAGGAGAACCTTCCCGACCTCCTCCCCCGCCTCGCCGCCTCCCTCGGCGCGATCGGCAAGAGCTACGAGGTCGTGCTCGTCAACGACGGCAGCCGCGACCGCTCGCTCGAGCTGCTGCGCGAGGCGGCCGCGGGCGACCCGCACCTCGTCGTCATCGACTTCAACCGCAACTACGGCCAGCACTCCGCGGTGTTCGCGGGGTTCGAGGAGGCGCGCGGCGAGATCATCGTCACGATCGACGCCGACCTGCAGAACCCCCCCGAGGAGATCGGCAAGCTCGTGGCCAAGATGGAGGAGGGGTACGACGTCGTCGGCTCGGTCCGGGTCCAGCGGCAGGACTCGCTGTTCCGCCGCCTCGCGTCGCGGCTGGTCAACCGCGTCACCTCGATGGCCACCGGCGTGCACCTCTCCGACTATGGGTGCATGCTGCGCGCCTACCGCAGGAACGTCGTCAAGACGCTGTGCCAGTCCAAGGAGATCTCGACCTTCATCCCGGTGCTGGCCGACATGTTCGCCGGGCGCGTCACCGAGGTGCCGGTGGCGCACGCCGAGCGCCTGCGGGGCGAGAGCAAGTACTCGTTGTGGAAGCTCGTGCGCCTGCAGTTCGACCTGATGACGAGCTTCTCCCTCTGGCCGCTGCGCTCGACGCTGGCGATCGGCGTGACGATGGCGACCGCCTCGATGATGGTCGCGCTGGTGCTGATCGTCGGGCGGATCATCGAGGGCCACGAGTGGGCGGTCAGCGGAGTGTTCACCCTGTTCGCGGTGCTGTTCTTCTTCATCGGCGTGCTGCTCTTCGCCATCGGCCTGCTCGGCGAGTACGTCGGCCGCATCTACATGGAGGTCCGCCACCGCCCGCGCTACGTCGTCCGTCAGGTCTTCCGCTCCGGCGAGGGCCCGTCGTGAGCGCGTCTCCCGGACCCCGGACCCCGGTCCCCGGACCCCGGTCTCTGGTCTTCGGCTATCACACCATGGGGTGCGTCGGCGTCGACGCGCTGCTGCGGCACGGCTTCGAGGTCGCGGCGGTGTTCACCCACCGCGACGACCCGCACGAGGAGGTCTGGTGGGCGTCGCTCGCTGAGCGCGCGGAGGCCCGCTCGGTCCCGGTGCACTACCCGGAGAAGGGCGAGCTGAAGACCGACGCGTTCGTGGAGCTCGTCGCCGCCTACCGCCCCGAGTTCATCTTCTCGTTCTACTTCCGCTGGATGATCCCGACCCGCGTGCTCGCGCTGGCGCCGTGCGGGGCGTTCAACCTGCATGGCTCGCTGCTGCCGCGCTACCGCGGCCGCGCCCCGGTCAATTGGGTGCTGGTCAACGGCGAGCGCGAGACCGGCGTGTCGCTGCACACGATGGTCGCCAAGGCCGACGCCGGCGACCTCGTGGACCAGGAGCGCGTCCCGATCGCGGACGACGACACCGCGCTGGCGCTCTACCGCAAGCTCGAGCCGGCGGCCCAGCGGCTGCTCGACCGCGCCCTGCCGCTGCTGCGCGAGGGGCGGGCGCACCTGCGTCCGATGGACCTTACCCAGGGCTCGTACTTCGGCGGCCGCACCCCCGACGATGGGCGGTTCGAATGGGGCTGGCCGGCCGAGCGGATCTACAACCTTGTCCGCGCCGTGACGCACCCCTACCCTGGCGCGTTCGTCGACGTCGGCGACCGGCGCCTGCTGGTGTGGTGGGCCGTCCCAGTCGCCGCGCCAAGAGTCGGCGCGCCCGGCACTGTGCTGGCGGCGGACGGCGGCGGCATCACCGTCGCCGCCGGCGACGGCGCGCTCCGCCTCGTCACCGTCCAGCTCGAGGGCGAGCTCGAGCTCCCGGCGTCCACCTTCGCCGTCGCCTACGGCATCGCTCCCGGCGCCGTCCTCTCGGTTGTGCCGGACCCCGGACCCCGGACCCCGGACCCCGGACCCCACTTCTTCTGTACGAAACGGAGACCCCCAGTGAACGTCCTCATCCTCGGCGTCAACGGCTTCATCGGCAACGCGCTCACGCGGCGCATCCTCGAGACCACCGACTGGCACGTTCACGGCATGGACCTTTCGGCCAACAAGCTCGAGCACTCGCTCCACCACGAGCGCTTCCACTTCCTCG
Source organism: Acidobacteriota bacterium (assembly GCA_003133645.1). Classification (GTDB taxonomy): domain Bacteria; phylum Acidobacteriota; class Thermoanaerobaculia; order Thermoanaerobaculales; family Thermoanaerobaculaceae; genus RBG-13-68-16. The sequence continues at coordinate 22,521 of PKYI01000054.1, forward strand.
AAGGCGACATCACCATCAACAAGGAGTGGATCGAGTACCACGTCAAGACGTCCGACGTGGTGCTGCCGCTCGTCGCGATCGCGACGCCCGCGACCTACGTGAAGGAGCCACTGCGGGTGTTCGAGCTCGACTTCGAGGCGAACCTCGGGGTGATCAGGCAGTGCGTGAAGTACCGCCGCCGCGTGGTGTTCCCCTCCACCTCCGAGGTCTACGGCATGTCCACCGACCCCGAGTTCGACGAGGACACGAGCCCGCTCGTGCTCGGCCCGATCAACAAACCGCGCTGGATCTACTCCTGCTCGAAGCAGCTCCTCGACCGCGTCATCGCCGCCTACGGCCAGCAGGAGGGCCTTGCCTACACATTGTTCCGCCCGTTCAACTGGGTCGGCCCGAAGCTCGACGACATCGACGCCGCCAAGGAAGGCTCCTCGCGCGTCGTCACCCAGTTCATCATCAACCTGTTCCGCGGCGAGCCGATCCGCCTCGTCGACGGCGGGGCGCAGAAGCGCTGCTTCACCTACCTCGACGACGGCATCAGCGGGTTGATGGCGGTGATCGCGGACGAGCGCGGCAACGCCAACGCCCAGATCTTCAACATTGGCAACCCGGACAACGAGTGCTCGGTCAAGGTTCTGGCCGAGAAGCTCGCCCGACTCTACGAGGCGCGCAAAGACGAGATCCCCGGCTACGCGCCGCCGCGCATCGAGGAGGTCAGCTCCGCGAGCTACTACGGCCAGGGGTACCAGGACATCCTCACCCGCAAGCCCAAGGTCGCCAAGGCGAAGCAGCTCCTCGGCTGGGAACCGAAGGTGGGGCTCGACGAGGCGCTGGAACTCACGTTCGACGCGTTCCTCAAGGACTGGCTGGCGCAGCAGTGAACTGCCGGGCCAGGGATCAGGGGCCAGTGGTCGAAGCATCGTGAGCGACGGTCGGCCGCCGAGTGCGGGCGTCGGTTCCCGGACCCCGGGCCCCGGACCCCGGGCCCCGCTGCTCGGGCTTCGTATCGACGTGGACACCCACGAGGGGATGAAGCGCGGCGTACCGGCGCTGCTCGACCTCTTGCGCGAGGCGAGCGTCAAGGCCACCTTCTACCTCTCGATGGGGCCTGACAACGCCGGCAAGGCGATCTTCAACGTCCTGCGCCGGCCCGGGTTCCTCGGCAAGATGCGGCGCACCGGCGCCGCCCGCGTCTACGGCCTGCGCACCGTACTCTCGGGGACGCTGCTCCCCGCCCGCCTGATCGCGGCCGCGCTCCCCGGGATCGCGCGCCGGGTCACCGCGGAGGGGCACGAGGCGGGCGTTCACGCCTGGGACCACCGGCGCTGGCAGGACAAGCTTCCGCGTCTTTCGGACAACGAGGTCGCATCGCAGCTCGGCCGGGCGCGGCAGGCGTTCATCGACATCTTCGGGGAACCCCCGCGCACTTTTGCAGCCCCCGCCTGGTTCGGCGACGAGCGCTCGCTGCAGGTCGAAGAGTGGTACGCGCTCGAGTACGCCAGCGACTGCCGTGGCGTGGAGCCGTTCCTGCCGGTGGTCGGGGGCAAGGCGCTCGCGACCCCGCAGGTCCCGACCACCCTCCCCACGCTCGACGAGGCGCTCGGCGACACGCACCACGACGCCCGCGCCTTCTACGACTCGATGCTCGATGCCGCCGCGTCGGCCGCCTGGCCCGTGCTCACCGTCCACGCCGAGCTCGAGGGCGGCCCCTACGCCGGCGACCTGCGCCGCTTCCTCCGCCGGGCCGCCGAGCGCGGCATCCGGCCGGCCCCGCTGGGCGAGCTGCTCGCCGCCCGCCGTGCCGACGGCCGCCCGCTCCCCGAGCGCCGCATGGGCTACGGCACCGTCCCCGGCCGCCACGGCACGGTGTTCATGCCCGTCGCAGGTGACACCCTCCCCGTGGCCACCCCCCCGGCTCACCCCTGACAGCCGCCGGCGGTCGACCGTGAGCGGACGGTTCGACGTCCCTGCACCTGCGGCTACTTCTCCTCCACCAGGCCCTTCACATCCTTCTCGGTGACTGGAGTCGCGAGGCCCCAGCGCGCGTTGGCGGCCACGATCGGGTCCGGGCCCGAGGCCAGCTTCTCGAGCAGTGCGTGCGCGTCGGCCCGCATCGGTCCGGCGCCTAGGGCCGCGACCACGCGCAGGCTGAGCGTCACCTCGTTGCGGAACCGCCGATCCGGGCACGACGTGGCCATATCGGCGATCGCCTTGTAGCGTTCCGCCGGCAGCTGGAGCTCGTAGGAACCGGCGCCGGTCTTGCGCAGGTACGGCGCAACATTGACGGATGTCACGCGAGCCGCCGTCAGGTACTTCTGCGGCGGCGCCTCGCCGGCCACGACCGCCGCCAGGAGCGCCAGGCCGGTGTTTCCGTCCTTGCGGGCGCGGTCGTAGATCGCCTCGGCGCCGATACGGATGCATGCCAGACCGACCAGGTCGTCGATGACCACCGCGTCCTCCTGTCGCAGCAGGCGCCCCAACTGGATGACGCGGCGGAAGTCGGCCATTGCGGCCTCGGAGCTCTGGGCGCCAGTCCCCCTTGCGATCCAGGACCGCGCCAGCGTGAGCATGAAGAGCAGGTTCGGGATCTGCGTCTGGAAACCCTGGACGGGGAAGATTCCCGGATAGAAGCGCATCGAGGCCTGGTCGCACCACGGCGCGGCCTCCGCCAGGAGCGGGTCGCCAGGCGGGAGCACCGGGCCGACCGGCGGCCGGTCGACGCGCCGTGCCATCGCGGCTTCAGCCTCCGCGAGGCGGGGGCCTTGGGGCTTGGCGAACGCAGCGAACCACTCCGCGGCGTTGGCGGTCCCCGTCCCGAGCGGCGCCAACATGTCGAGGTTGGTCACGAACCGCAGCGGCCATTTCTCGGCCACCGGGCACGACCAGCAGGGGATCGCGAGCTTCGTGAGGTCGCACGGGTGCGGGGCCGGGACCGTCGCTGCGGGCGGCGCCTGCAGCGCGTACGCGGCCGCCCCAGGGTGGCCGAGTAGCCTCGCGACGAGCGCCCCCGCCAGGACGACGACAACGCCGACGGCGGCGACGATGGCGATGCGGACCGAACGGCTTCGAGAAACGCTCATGACTTGTCCTCCTGGTCGTGGTGTGGGGTCTTGGGTTCGGGGGCGTGCGGACCGGTTGTCCGCCACTCGGGGGCGTCGATGCCGGCGCTATGCAGCCGGATCCGCGGCAGCTCGACGATGGCTTGCAACTCCTTGAGACCGGCGCGCTCTTGCGCGGCCGCGGCGGCCGGCACCGCCGGCGGGCGGGCGCGCGATCCGGTCCGGATGGTGAAGTTCGCCGCGACGAGGAGCGCGACCGCCACCGCCCACGCCAGGCGCAGCGGGCGGCTCTCCCAGAGCCGGCGCCACGCGTCGACGGCGGCCTTCCGCGCACCCGCGGCAGCCGCTCCCGCCAGGGCGAGCTCGCGCAGGCCGCGCGGCGGCTCCGGTTCCTCGATCGCGGCAAGAAGCCGAGTGACGGGGTCGCGTTCAACGTTCATGTCGTCCTCCCGAGCATGCCGCGCAGCGCTTTGAGCGCGAGCCGGTAGCGGCTGGCCGCGGTGAACGCCGGGACGCCGAGGCAGCGTCCGATCTCGGCGTGGCTCATCTCGGCCACGTGATGGAGGTAAATCACCTCCCGCTGCTTGGCCGAGAGCCGCGCCACGAGCGCCCATGCGCGTTGCGCGTCCACCGCGCGAGCGTGATCGACCGGCTCCGCCGCCAGCTCCCCGTGCTCCTCGATCGGCTCCGCCTCCCGGCGCGCCGCGCGGCGGACGGCGTCGATTGCGAGCCGGTGGGTGACCGACAGCAGCCACCAGCGCGGGTCCCTGACGGAGGCAAGCCGCTCACCGTGCTCCGCGACACGGATGAACAGCTCCTGCACCACCTCGGCGGCGAGGTCGCGGCTGCCGGTCCGCCACAAGGCGAGCCCGTACAGCCGCCGGCTCGCCATGTCGTACAGGTCCCCGAGCGGCTCGGTCCGGCCGGCCGCCACCTCGCCGAAAATCTCGATCCAGCGCGACGCGTCGTCCCAGGCGCCGGTACACGCGACGCCCGGCTCGCCGATCGCGGCGTCCATCATCGGGGGGGCCACAGCGTCCATGCTAGGAGAGACGCACCGATCCCGCTACCTTGTCACCTCACCCGCGCCGGTCGACCGCTCGCACACACCCCGCGCCAGGCCGACAGCTAGCTGCCGGCTCTCGACCTCGGAGGCTCAACCTTCGACGGTGTCCCGGTCGCAGCTCTCGTTCCACGAGCGGATGACCGGCTCCTCGCCCTCGCGCCCCAGCACCGAGAGCGACGCGGTGTCGAGGGCGAAGTAGCGCCCGCCGTCCACCGCCAGACCGAGCCAGCGGGCGGCCAGAACTCGAAGCAGGTGGCCGTGCGCGAACAGCGCGACGTCGCCGTCTTCGCGCCGCGCGCGGCCGATGGCCCGGTCCGCGCGCGCGCCCACCTGGGCTGCCGTCTCGCCACCAGGGACGGGGCCGGTCCAGATCGTCCAGTCCGGGACCTCGGCGCGGATCTCGGCGCTGGTCCGGCCCTCGAGGTCGCCGTAGTCCCACTCGGCGAGGTCGGCGTCCACTTCGGCGCCGGCCGCCAGCCCGACCAACCGGCAGGTCTCGCGGGCGCGGGCGAGCGGGCTGGTCAAGACCAGCGCGAAGCGCTTCCCGGCGATGCGGCGGCCGAGCAGCTCCGCCTGCCGGACGCCGTGGGGCGTGAGCGGGACGTCGGTCCTTCCGGTGTGCCGCCCGGAGAGGCTCCACGTGGTCTCGCCGTGTCGGATCAGCCAGATCTCGCCCATCGCCCGCCCTCAATACGCCAAAACGTGCCGGCCGGTCAATCGGGCCGCACGGTCCCTGGTCCGGCCGCCCGCCCGGGAGTGGGCATCGGGGCCGCCGGGGTCCCGACACGGGCCAGCACCGCGTCCCGCGAAGGAATGGCCGACTCGCGCCAACCGCCGCCCAGAGCGGCGATGAGGTTCACGCTGGCGGTCATCCGCCGGGTCAGCAGGGTGACGGCGCCGGTTTCGTTGGCGAGCGCGGTGTTCTGCGCCGTGATCACCTGGAGATACGTCGTGACCCCAGCCTGGTACTGGTTCTTCGCCATGGCCAGCGAGCGCTCGGCAGCCGCGACCGCATCCGCCTGCTGCCGGGCTTCCTCCTCGAGGATCCGGAGGGCCGCGAGGTTGTCCTCGACTTGCTGAAACGACGTCAACACGCCCTCGCGGTACGCGGCCACGGAGGCGTCGTATGCGGCCAGCGCCTGCTCCATGCCTGCGCGCCGCTTGCCGCCGCTGAAGAGGGTCTCGGCGAGCGCCGGCCCCAGCGACCAGAACCGGTTGGGGAGCGAGAAGAACTTCGACAGCGTCGAGCTCTCGTACCCGGCCGCGCCGCTGAGCGTCAGTGTGGGGAAGTACGCGGCGCGCGCGACGCCGATTTCGGCGTTGGCCGCCGCGACGCGACGCTCCGCAGCGGCGATGTCCGGCCGCCGTTCCAGCAGCTCCGACGGGAGGCCGGCCGGGATCGCGGGGGGTGGCACGCGAATCGGCTGCGGCGCGACGGCGAACTCCGCCGGCGCCTTGCCGACCAGCACCGCGATGGCGTGCTCGACCTGGGCGCGGGCGATCGAGAGGTCGGTCGCCTGCGCGCGCGTCGTCTCGAGCTGCGTCTGCGCCTGCGCCACGTCGATCCCCGAAACGACCCCCTGGTTGAAGCGGTTCGTGGTCAGCTCCAGCGCCTTCCGATACCCGGCAACCGTCGAGTCGAGCAGTTGCTTCTCCGCGTCGAGCCCGTGAAGGGCGAAGTAATCCGCGGCGAGCTCCGCCTGCATCGCGAGCTTTACGCTCTCCAGGTCGGCGGCGCTCGCCTGCGCCCCGGCGATGCCGGCCTCGATGCTCCGTCGAACCCTGCCGAAGACGTCGAGCTCCCAGGAGAGGTCCACCGGCAGGGAGTACGCCGTGACGGTCGGCGCCGGGACTCCCGGAGCGCCTGAGGAGTGTGTCGTCACCCCGCTTGACCTCGTCGCCGACGGGCTCGTCCCCACGGTCGGGAAGAGGCTCGCGCGCGCTCCGCGGGCGAGCGCCCTGGCGCCGCGGAAGGCGGCCTCTGCCTGCGCCACGTTCTGGTTCGAGACTTCGACCTGCTCCTCGAGGGCGTTCAACGCCGGGTCCCCGAACACCTCCCACCACTTGCCGCGCTGGGCTCCGTCCTGCGGCTGCGCCGCTTTCCACTCGCCGGCCGCCGGCGCAGGTGGCGCGGCTTCCTTGTACGCCGCCGGGACGGCAGCGGAGGGACGCCGGTACGTCGGACCGACAGCGCACGCGGCTGAAAGGATCACAAGCGAGAGGAATACGAATCGACGTACCATCAGACTACCTCCACGGTGGGCGTCGGTTTCCGCGCGTACTTGCGTCGGAGCTTCCCCAACCGGAGCCGGAACCGGTCCAGGTACAGGTAGACGACCGGTGTGGTGAACAGCGTCAGCATCTGGCTGAAGATCAGGCCGCCGACGATGGCGATGCCGAGCGGCCGGCGCAGCTCCGACCCGGTGCCCCCGCCGATCGCGAGCGGGAGGCCGCCCAGCAGCGCCGCCATCGTGGTCATCGTGATCGGCCTGAACCGGAGGAGACACGCCTGGAAGATCGCCTGCTCCGGGGTCTTCCCCTCCTTGCGCTCGGCCTCGATCGCGAAGTCGATCATCAGGATCGCGTTCTTCTTCACGATGCCGATCAGCAGGATGATGCCGATCAGCGCGATGACCGACAGCTCGGTGTGGAACACGAGCAGCGCCAGCAGTGCGCCGACGCCGGCGGAGGGCAACGTCGAAATGATCGTCAGCGGGTGGATCAGGCTCTCGTACAGCACGCCGAGCACGATGTACACCGCCAGGAGCGCCGCCGCGATCAGCACCGGCTCGCTGGCGAGCGAAGCCTGGAACGCCTGGGCCGTGCCCTGGAAGCTGCCGCGGATGGTCGCGGGAAGCCGCATCTCCGCCTCGGCGCGCTGAATCGCATCGACTGCGCTGCCGAGCGAGACCCCGAGCGGGAGGTTGAACGACAGCGTGACCGCCGGGAACTGCCCTTGGTGGTTAACCTGGAGCGGCGCGGTGTTCGGCGCGTACTTGGTGAACGCGGCCAGCGGCACCATACCGCCGCCGCTGGCAGGCAGATAGATGTCCTTCAACCCTTCCGGGTTCTGCCAGAACGGCGGCGCGGCTTCCATGATCACGTGGTACTGGTTCAACTGCGTGTACATCGTCGAGACCTGACGCTGGCCGAACGCGTCGTAGAGCGTGTTGTCGAGCATCTTGGGGGTGATTCCCAGGCGTGACGCCGTGCCGCGATCGATCGTGAGCGCGGCCTGAAGGCCTTTGTTCTGCTGATCGCTGTTGACGTCGGCGAGCTCCTTGAGCTTGCGCAGTTGCCCCAAGACGCGGGGCGCCCACTCGAACAGCTCGTCGGAGTTGTCGCCCTGCAGCGTGTATTGGTACTGGGTGGCGGAGGGCCGCCCGCCGATGCGGATGTCCTGGACCGATTGCAGGTAGAGGGTCGCGCCCGGAACGCGTGCGAGCTTACCGCGCAGGCGCGCAATGACCTGATCGGCGGTGACGTTGCGCTCTGACCGGTCCTTCAAACTGACGAACATCCGGCCGGTGTTCACCGTCCCGCCGAGAAATCCGTTGGCGCTGTCGACCGCCGGGTCCTGCACCATCGTCTTGACGAACTCGCCGAGCTTGGCCTGCATCGCCTGGAACGAGGTGTCCTGATCGGCGACGATCTGCCCCATCATCCGGCCGGTGTCCTGCTGCGGGAAGAACCCCTTCGGGACCTTCGCGTACAGGACGATCGTCGCGGCCATGGTCCCGAGCGTGACCGCCAATGTCAGCGGCTGATGGCGGAGCACCCAGCCCAGCGCCCTCTCGTACCGGCCCAAGATCCAGGCGAACCCCCGTTCGCTCGCCAGGTAGAAGCGGCCGTGCTTCTCCTCGCTGTGCGCACGCAGCAACGTGGCGCACATCATCGGCGTGGCCGTCAGGGAGACCACCAGGGACACGCCGATCGCGACCGACAACGTGACCGCGAACTCCCTGAAGAGCCGCCCGACGATCCCGCCCATCAGTAGGATCGGGATGAACACCGCGACCAGGGAACAGCTGATCGAAACGACCGTGAAGCCAATCTCCTTGGCGCCGACGAGGGCAGCCTCCAAGGGCTGCATCCCTGCCTCGAGGTGCCGCGTGATGTTCTCGATCACGACGATGGCGTCGTCCACGACGAAGCCCGTCGCGACAGTGAGCGCCATCAACGAGAGGTTGTCGATGCTGTACCCGAGCAGGTACATCACCCCGAACGTGCCGACGAGCGAGATCGGCACCGCGACGCTGGGGATCAGCGTCGAGCGGGCGCTGCGAAGGAAGATGAAGACGACCAGGATCACCAGCGCGATCGAGATGCAGAGCGTGATCTCGACGTCCCTGACCGACGCCCGGATGGTCCGGGTGGAATCGATCAGCAGGTTGAGCTTGACCGAGGGAGGGATCGAGGCCTGGAGCTGCGGCAGTACGGCGCGGACGCCGTCGACGGTCTCGATGATGTTCGCACCGGGCTGGCGGAACACGATGATGATGATCGCCGGCTTGCCGTTCGACAACCCCATGGTGCGGACGTCCTCGACCGAGTCCGTGACGTCGGCGATGTCGGCCAGGCGGACAGCGGCGCCGTCCCGGTAGCTGACCACGAGTTGCCGGTACTCCGCGGCCTTGAGCAGTTGGTCATTCGATGACAGCGACCACACGCGGTGGATGTCGGCGACCTCGCCCTTGGGCCGGTTGGCGTTGGCGGAGGAAAGCGCGGTGCGCACATCCTCGAGCGCAAGACCGGCGTTGTTGAGGGCGGTCGGGTTCAGCTCGACGCGGACGGCCGGCAACGCCCCTCCGCCGACGTAGACCTGGCCGACGCCCTGGACCTGCGCCAGCTTTTGCTGGAGGACCGTCGAGGCGATGTCGTACATGTGCGGGCGCCCGACGAGGTCCGAGGTGAGCGAGAGCAACATGATCGGCGCGTCGGCCGGATTGACCTTCCGGTACCAGGGGTTGTTCGGCAGGTTGGCCGGGAGCTGGCCTCGCGCCGCGTTGATCGCCGCCTGGACATCGCGAGCCGCGGCGTCGATGTTGCGGTTCAGGTCGAACTGCAGCGTGACGTTCGTCGACCCCAGCGAGCTCGTCGACGTCATCTCGGTGACGCCCGCGATCCGGCCGAACTGGCGCTCGAGCGGCGTCGCCACCGACGAGGCCATCGTCTCGGGACTCGCGCCCGGCAGGCCCGCCGAGACGCTGATCGTCGGGAAATCCACCTGCGGCAGCGGCGACACCGGTAGGAACCTGTACCCGATCGCGCCGGCCAGCGCGATCGCGACGACCATGAGCGTTGTCGCGACCGGCCGGTGGATGAACGGCGACGAGAGCGACGAGAACTTCAATCGCTCTCCCCGCCGCCGGGGGCGGCGGCCGACAGTGCTTCAGTCGTGGACCTCCGCCGTACGACGCGGCGGGCGAGGCGGTCGAAGGCGAGGTAGATCACCGGGGTCGTGTACAGGGTCAGCATCTGGCTGAAGATCAGCCCGCCGACGATGGCGATTCCGAGGGGCCGGCGCAGCTCCGCTCCGATCCCCGAACCCAGCGCCAGGGGCAGACCGGCGAGCAGCGCCGCCATGGTCGTCATCAGGATCGGGCGGAAACGCAGCAGCGCGGCCTGGTAGATCGCCTCCCGCGGCGGCTTCTTCTCCTTGCGCTGCGCGTCGAGGGCGAAGTCGATCATCATGATCGCGTTCTTCTCCACGATGCCGATCAGCAGGATGATGCCGATCAGGGCGATGACCGAGAAATCGGTGCGGAACAACATCAGCGACAGCAGCGCACCCACCCCTGCCGAAGGCAGCGTCGAAAGGATCGTCACCGGATGGATGTAACTCTCGTAAAGGATCCCCAGCAGGATGTAGACGGTGACGATCGCCGCGAGGATCAAGAACGGCGTGTTCACGAGCGACGCCCGAAACGCCTGCGCGGTCCCCTGGAACCCCGTCTGGACGCTCTCCGGCAACCCGAGCTCCGCCCTCGCCTTGTCGATCGATTTGACCGCTTCCCCGAGCGAGGTGCGGGACGCAAGGTTGAACGAGACGGTCACGACTGGGAACTGCCCCTGGTGGTTGATGGCGAGCGGGGCGTTGGCGGTTTCGATCGTGGTAAACGCTCCCAACGGCACCGAGCCTCCGCCGGCCGACCTGAGGAAGACATCGCCTAGCTGCAAGGGGCCCTGTTGGAACGCCGGCTGCGCTTCGAGCACCACGCGGTACTGGTTCAGCTCCGTGAACATGGTCGAGATCTGCCGCTGGCCGAACGAGTCGTAGAGGGCGTCGTCGAGGTCCAGCGGGGTGATCCCCAGGCGCGACGCCGTGGTCCGATCGAGGATCACGCGCGCCTCAAGGCCCGCGCTCTGCTGATCGGAAGTGACGTCGCGCAGTTCGGGAAGCTCTCGCAATCGGTCGACGAAGCGGGGCGCCCACTGCGCCAGCTCGCGCCCATCCGGGTCTTCGAGGCTGTACTGGTACTGCGTGCGGCTGACGCGGTCCTCCACCGTCAGGTCCTGGACCGGCTGCATGAACAGCGTGATGCCCTCCACCTTTGCGAGTTCGGGCTGCAGCCGGCGGATGATCTCGTCGGCGCTCGCCTGGCGTTCCGCCAACGCCTTCAGGTTGATCTGGATGCGGCCGCTGTTCATCGTCGTGTTGGTGCCGTCGATGCCGATGAACGACGAGAGGCTTTGCACGCCGGGGTCCTTGAGGATCGCCCGCGCGAGCGCCTGCTGGCGGTCGGCCATGGCGGGGAACGAGATGGTCTGCGAGGCCTCCGAGATCCCCAGGATCACGCCCGTGTCCTGCGCCGGGAAGAACCCCTTGGGAATGACGATGTAGAGCAGGATCGTCAAGACTAGGGTCGCGACCGCGATGAGCAGCGTCGCCGGCTGGTGTTTGAGCACCCACGTGAGCGTTCGGCCGTAGAATGCGATCACAGAGTCCCACGCACGCTGTGAGCTGCGGTAGAAACGCGTCTGCTCCTCTTCGCGCTTCAGGTGCAGCAGCTTGGCGGACATCATCGGCGTCAGCGTGAGCGACACGGCAGCGGAGATCAGGATCGTCACCGAGAGGGTCACGGCGAACTCGCGGAACAGCCGGCCGACGACGTCGCCCATGAAGAGGAGCGGAATCAGCACCGCGATCAGCGAAACGGTCAACGACAGGATGGTGAAGCCGATCTGCGCCGATCCCTTGAGCGCCGCTTCGAGGGGAGGTACTCCTTCCTCGATGTACCGCGTGATGTTCTCGATCATCACGATGGCGTCGTCGACCACGAACCCCGTCGAGATCGTCAGCGCCATCAGCGTGAGGTTGTTGAGGCTGTAGCCGAGCAGGTACATGACGCCAAAGGTGCCCACCAGCGAGAGCGGCACGGCCACGCTCGGGATCACCGTGCCCGCGGCCGTGCGCAGGAAGAGGAAGATCACCATCACGACGAGACCGATGGTGAGCAGCATCTCGAACTCGACGTCGTGGACCGAGGCGCGGATCGTCGTGGTCCGGTCGGTGAGGATCGAGACCTTGATCGCCGAAGGAAGCGATGCGCGGAGCTGCGGCAGCAGCGTTTTGATTCGATCGACGACCGCAATGGTGTTGGCGCCGGGCTGGCGCTGGATGTTGAGGATGACGGCCGGCGTCTGGTTCATCCACGCCGCCTGCCTGACGTTCTCGGTGTCGTCGATCACGTTGGCGACGTCGGACAGCCGCACCGGCGCACCGTTGCGGTAGGCTACGATCAACGGACGGTACTGGGCGCTCGACAGGAGCTGGTCGTTGGCCCAGATCGAGTACGACTGACTCTTCCCGTCGAACGCACCCTTGGCCTGGTTGACGTTCGTCTGCGTGATCGCGGTCCGGATGTCCTCCATCGTCAGTCCGAACGAGGAGAGCGCGGTCGGGTTCACCTGGACGCGCACCGCCGGCTTCTGACCGCCGCTGATGCTGACCAGGCCAACGCCCGGAAGCTGCGCGATCTTCTGCGCGAACCTCGTATCGGCGAAGTCCTCGACCTTGGACAGCGGAAGCGTGTCGGACGTGAGCGCGAGCGTCAGGATCGGCGAGTCGGCTGGGTTGATCTTGCTGTAGATCGGCGGGTTCGGCAGGTCGCTCGGGAGGTAGGTCCCCGCCGCGTTGATCGCCGCCTGGACCTCCTGCTCGGCCACGTCGATGTTGAGGTCCAGTACGAACTGCAGGGTGATCACCGAGCTCCCCGACGAGCTGCTCGACGTCATCTGGTTGAGCCCCGGCATCTGCCCGAACTGGCGCTCGAGCGGGGCGGTGACCGCCGACGCCATCACGTCGGGGCTCGCGCCCGGGTAGAACGTCACGATCTGGATCGTCGGGTAGTCGACCTGGGGCAGCGCCGAAACCGGCAGCAGCTTGAACCCGATCGCGCCGGCGATCAGGATCGCCGCCATCAAGAGCGATGTCGCGATCGGCCGCAGGATGAAAGGGCGTGAGGGGTTCATGGGTTCTGCTGCCGCGCGCCGTTCGGCTTTGCCAGCGCGACGAGCGTGCCAGGCTGGAGCTTGTCCACACCGTCCACGACCACGACCTCTCCGGAGGAGACACCCTTCTGCACGGAGGTCGTGTCGCCTTCGGTCAGCTGCACTTCGACCGTGCGCATCTCGACCGTGGAGTCGGGCTTGACCACATAGACGTACGTCGACTGCGGGCTGCGCTGAATGGCGGCGGTCGGAATGAGCACGGTTTGGTGCAGCGTGTCGACCAGGAGGCGCACGTTGACGAACTGGTTCGGGTAGAGCGCCGAGTCCTCGTTGGCGAACTGCGCACGCATCCGGATCGTTCCGGTCGACGGATCGATCTGGTTGTCGATCGCCAGCAGGGCACCGGTCGCGAGCTTGCGCTTGAGTTCGCGGTCCCACGCCTCGACAGGGAGTTCGTGTCCGCTCTTCCTCTGCTGCAGCACTGACTGGAGGTGATCGGCGGCGATCGTGAAGATCACCGTGATCGGCTGCTGCTGCGTGATCACCAGCAGACCGTTCTGGTCGGTGGCGTGGACGATGTTGCCCGGGTCGACCAGCCGGAGTCCGACGATTCCGGAGGCCGGCGCCGTGATCCGGCTGTACGTCAGGTTCAGCGTCGCGCTCTCGACCTGTGCCCGATCGCTCTTGATCGCCGCCTCGGTCTGATCGACGGTCGCCGCCTGGGTGTCGAGTTGCTGGCCCGAGACGGAGTTGTCTTTGATCAGGACCCGGTAGCGGTCGAGATCGACCCTGGCATTCTTCAACGCGGCCTCGTCCTTGGCGAGCTGCCCCTCGGCCTGGTGGAGTTGGACCTCGAACGGCCTGGGGTCGATCTGCGCGAGCAGGTCGCCCTCACGGACGAGCTGTCCCTCGCGGTAGGCGACGCTGATCAACTCGCCATCGACCCGGCTGCGCACGGTGACCGTCTTGACCGGCGTCACGGTGCCCAGCCCGTTCTGGTACACCCCGAAGTCGCCCGTCCTGGCTGCCGTCGCGACGACCGGAACCGCTCGCAGCGCGCCGCCCTTGGCGGCGTTTGCGCTGCTCGCCTGTCCGGCGAAAACCCTGGAGAGGACAAAGTAGGCGAGGACGGCGACGACGGCGACGACGGCCGCCACCAACCAACGCCGCCGGCCGCGCCTCGCGCCCGCGCCGGGAGCCCCCGGCGCGCCGTCGCCCGATTCGGTACGTTGAAGCTCGCCATCACGCGCGCTGTTGAGGCTCATTTCGTGGATCCCCCGATTCGCGGAGCGCCAACCCTCGGCTCCCGCACCGGAGCGTATAGCACAGGACTCTTGCTATAGCAACAATTCAGCCCCTAACCGCCCCGGTCACGCCATCCGTGACGCTCGCTCCGCCACCGGCCTCGCCTTCCGCCGGGCGAGGCCCCGCCCCCTCCGGGGACAAAGAGTCGGCTTTTCGGAGAAGTGTGCCCGTCGCGTCGAGAGCCTGCGGTCAGGTGCTCGGGGCCTCGTCGGCTTCCTGATCGTCGCGGTCAGCCCCCCTGCCCTCGTGGGCGAGGTGCACGAACATATCCTGCGCCGACCGGCGGGCCTCGCCGGGGGCGGGCGCCCGGCGTACGTAGGTCCCGTCGGACCGGAGGTCCCAGGCGGTGGCGTTGTCGGCGTCGTAGAGGTCGAGGATCGCATCCAGCTCCCGCTGGAGCGCTGGGTCGGCGACCGGCGCGACGGTCTCCACCCGGTGGTCCAGGTTGCGCTTCATCCAGTCGGCCGACCCGAGGAAGTACTCGGGCTTGCCGCCGTTGACGAAGGTGTAGATGCGGGCGTGCTCGAGGAAGCGCCCCAGCACCGAGAGGACGCAGATGGTCTCGGACACCCCGGGGACCCCGGGGCGCAGGCAGCACAGACCGCGGATGTTCAGCGTGATCGGAACCCCGGCCCGGCTGGCGGCGTAAAGCTCGCGGATGAGCGCGGGGTCCTGGAGCTGGTTCATCTTGGCCCGGATGCCGGACGGCCTCCCCGCGGCTGCGTGCTCGGCTTCGCGCCGGATGAGCGCGGTGAAGGTGTCGCGCATGAACGCCGGCGCCACGACCAGACGGCTGAACGCCCGCGGCGGGGTGGAGCCTGTCAGCTCGTTGAACACGGCGGCAACGTCACTCGCGAGCATCGGTTCGCACGAAAGGATCCCCAGGTCCTCGTAGAGCTTCGCCGTGCCGGTGTGATAGTTGCCGGTGCCGACGTGGACGTAGCTCCTGATCCCGTCGGCCTCCTCGCGCACGACGAGCGCCAGCTTGACGTGGGTCTTCAGCTTCTCGACGCCGTAGGCGACATGGGCGCCCTCGCGCTCGAGCAGCTTCCCCCAGGCGATGTTGGGAGCCTCGTCGAACCTTGCGGTGATCTCGACCACCACGGCAACCTGCTTGCCGGCCCGGGCCGCTTCGGCGAGCGCCCGCACGATCGGGGAGTCGACCGAGGTCCGGTAGATCGTGAGCTTGATCGCGAGCACGTTCGGGTCGGCGGCTGCAAGCTGGAGGAACCGCAGGACGGACGTGTCGAAGCTCTGGTAGGGGTGGTGGAGGAGGATGTCGCCGCGCCGGACCTCGCCGAAGAACCCTTCGGGCTCGCGCTTGTCGGCTCCGGCGAGCCGGGGGTGGGTGACCGGGACGTGGGGCTCGTCGTGCAGGTCGGCGCGGTCAAGGACGGGGAACGACAACAACTCCGCGAGGCCGAGGAAGTGCTCGGAGGCGTAGACGTCCCCGGCCTCGGCGCCGAGCTGCTCGGTCAGCCATCCGCGCAGCGCCTTGGGCATATCGGACGAGACCTCGAGGCGCACCACGCCGGCGAAGCGGCGGGCCTTGAGCTCGTCCGTCACGTGGCTGATGATGCTCCCGGGCGTGGCGGGAACTTCGAAATCCTCGTGGGCGTTTGCCAGGGGCTGCTCTCCCTCCATCCCACGCGTGACCCGGAAGAACCACACCCCCGCCACGCGCTCTTCCGGCAGGAGTTGGCCGAGGTTGGCGGCGATGACCTGCTCGAGCGGCACGAAGCCCCCGCCGGACACCGGCATCCAGCGGGCGCGGTTGGAGGGCACCTTGAGCCTGACAAAGCGGTCGCTGCGGCGACCCGCAAGCTTTACGGCCAGGTTGAGGCTGAGGTTCGAGATGAACGGGAACGGGTGTTCGGCGTCCACGGCGAGCGGCGTCAGGATCGGGAGGATCGCGCGCGCGAAGGCGGCGGCAGCCTGGGCTGCGTCCTTCTTGGAGAGCGCCGCATAGTCCTTGATCGGCAGGCCGGCGGCGGCTAGCGCCGGCCGGACCTCGTTGTTGACGAGGGCGGCGAGCTCGGCCATCTGGGCGAGGATCTCGGCGCGGCAGGCGTCGAGCTCCTCGCGCGGCGTGCGCCCGTCGAGCGAGCGCTTGGCGAGCCCCTGCTTCACCTGGCGCTTGAGGCCGCCGATCCGCTTCATGAAGAACTCGTCGTGGAGCATCCCCATGATGCCGGCGAACTTGACGCGCTCCAACAGCGGCGTCGCCGGATCCGCCACGAAGGCGAGGACGCGGCGCGCGAAGGAGAGCCACGAGAGTTCCCGGTTGATGAACGCCTCGGGCCCGATCGCTGCGGCAGCCTTGGGCTTGTCTTCCATGCCAACGTTCTCCTGGCCGGCTGCAGCCCGCCGGCCCCTTCGGGAACCTCCGCGGGCGTGCGGCCGTGCCGAGTTCGGTCACGAACCGGTACAATTCTACGGGAGTGCCGGCCAAACTGCGCCCGCCGCGCGGGGCTGACAGTCGGAGGGGAGCCGAGTGCCCGCATCATTGTGCTTCGCGATCGCCGGCCCGGTGGGGCCGCAGGAGGTCGCTGCCTCTCTCGCCGCCCTCGGTCCGGTCGCGGTCGATGAGGCCAGGCGCGTCATCCGGCGCCACCTCGACACCTTCGACTGGGCACTGTGGAGGAGCGGAGGGCGCCTCACCGTCGAGCGCGACGGGAACCGACGGCGGCTTCTCTGGCAGCCGGCCGGCGACGGCCCGCCGCGCGCGTTCCGGCTGACGGGGGAGGTGCGGTTCGCAGCGGACTTGCCAGCGGGGACTTTGCGGCGCGAGGTGGCGGCCGCCGCGGGCCGGCGGGCCCTCCTGCCCGTGGGGGAGACGGCGGTCCAGCGCACCCTCGTCCGCGTGCTCGACCGCGAGGGGAAGACCCTCGTGCGGGTGCCGATCGAAGACGTACAGCCGATGCGGGGAGGGGCACCCGCGGGCCCGGAGCGGCGCCGCCTGCTGGTCGAGCCACTGACCGGATACGCGAGGGCCGGCCACCGCGCGGCGGACGTGCTTGCGGCCACCCTCGTTCTCGCGGTCGACGGAGGCGACGAACTCGCGGACGCCGTTGTTGCCGCGGGCCGCGTCCCTGGCGATTACTCGTCGAAGGTCGCAGTCCGCCTCACGCCCGGCGAGCCCGCCGAGCGAGCCGTGCGGCGCGTCCTTGCGCGCCTGCTCCGGACGCTCGTCGCCAACGTCGAGGGGACCGTGCAGGACCTGGACACCGAGTTCCTCCACGACCTTCGCGTTGCGACCCGCCGCACCCGCACCTGCCTCGGACAGCTCGAGGGCGTGCTGCCGGCCGAACGGGTGGCGCCGTTCGCGGGGGAGTTCCGCTGGCTCGGGGACGCCACGACGCCGTGCCGCGACCTCGACGTCTTCCTGCTCGACCTCGACGCGCGCCGGGTCTCGCGGCAGGGAGCGGGCGGGGCGGCCCTGGATCCCCTCGTCGCGCGCCTGCAGGCGGACCGCGAGACGGCGCGCGCCGAGCTGGCGGCGGCGCTCGCCTCCGAGCGCTTCCATGCGCTCGTCAGGCGCTGGGGGAGGCTGCTCGGACGCCGCGCGCCCGGCGGGGAGGACGGTTCCAGGCCGATCGGTGCCGTCGCGGGGGAGAGGGTCGTCCGCGCCTACCGGCGCCTCGCGCGGCACGGGCTGGCGCTCGGCCCCGGCGCGCCGGTCGCGGCGATGCACCGCCTTCGGATCGACGGGAAGAAGCTGCGCTACCTCCTCGAGTTCTTCGCGAGCCTGTGGGACGCCGAGGAGACCGCCGCGCTGGTGCGCGAGCTCAAGTTGGTGCAGGACGCGCTCGGCGATTACCACGACGCCTGGCTCCAGCGCGAGCTCGTGGTCGGGCTCGGCGACGAGATCCTGGCCGCCGGAGGCCGCGCCGCCGCGCTCCTCGCGATGGGTGAGCTCGCCGCCGACCTCGAGCGCCGGCAGAGAGCGAGAGTCGAGACGTTCTTCGCCCGGTTCGAGACGTTCGCCGGGGCACCGACACGGGCGCGGCTCGAGCGGTTGGTCGGGCACCGGGGAGGCGAGTGATGCGGGTCGTCGCCGTGTGGAGCATCAAGGGTGGCGTCGGGAAGACCGCGGCCGCGGTCAACCTGGCGTTCTTCGCCGCGGCCGCGGGGCTGCGGACGCTGCTTTGGGACCTCGACCCGCAGGGGGCCGCGACCTTCTACTACCGGGTCAAGGCCAAGGTGAAGGGAGGCGGGCGACGACTCCTGAAGCGCTCGGCCGAGCTGCAGCTCCTGGTCCGGGGCACCGACATCGAGAACCTCGACCTCCTACCGGCCGACTTTTCCTACCGCCGGCTGGACCTCGACCTCGACGCCCGGAAGCAGCCGCAACGGCGCCTGGCCCTCAAGCTCGCGCCGCTCGCGGACGAGTACGACGTGGTCTTCCTCGACTGCCCACCGTCGGTGTCGCTCGCGAGCGAGAGCGTGCTGCGCGCCGCCGACGCCCTGCTTGTGCCGGTGATCCCGACGACGCTGTCGCTGCGGGGGCTCGCGCAGGTCCGGTCGTTCGCGACGAAGCGCGGCAGGCGAGACCTGCTGGTCTTGCCGTTCCTGTCGATGGTGGACAGGCGCAAGACGATGCATAGGGACGCGATCGGGCTCTGCGCCGCCGACGAGGGGTTCCTCCGCGCGGCGATTCCGGCCGCGAGCATTGTCGAGAAGATGGGGGTTCACCGCGCGCCGCTCCCGGCGTACGCACCCTTCAGCGAGCCGGCCCGGGCGTTCGCGGCGCTTTGGTCCGAGCTGGACGCGCGCCTATTCGGCCGCCGGTGAGCGCGGCGGCCGCGGACGCAGCGACCACAGGCGCGACGCCTACCCACGCGGAGGGCCGGGAGCGGCGGCCGCCTCCGCGGCCGCGAAGGCGAACCGCACGATCCGCGCGCGCGGCGTCCGGCCGACTGCAAGATCGACCAGCGCGTACGAGCCGCGCGGGTCGCCGTCCACCGGCCGCCCGACCGAGCCGGCGTTGACGACGGTGACACCCGAGATCCGCCGCGCGAACGGGACGTGCGAGTGGCCGCACGCCAGCACGTCGGGTCGGTCCGCTCCGAGCTTGGCGGCGAGCGCCCGCGGCGTGAGGCTCGGGTAGACGTAATCGGTGTCGGAGAGCGGCGAACCGTGGACGACCAGCAGACGCGAGCCGCCGACGCGCAAGGTCAGGGACTCGGGCAGCCCCGCGAGCCAGTCGAGGCCGGCCCGGCCGAGCTGGTGTGTGGTCCAGGCGAGTTCGGCGTGTCTCTTCTTCCCGGCCCGTTCCGCGAGCGCGTTGCCGGACAGGGCCGCCGCCTCGACCACCTTGCGGTCGACGTTGCCCCTGATCGCCGGGAACGCGTGCCGGCGCAACAGCGCCACCACCTCGGCCGGTTGCCGGCCGTCACCGACCACGTCGCCGGCGACGATCACCTTGTCCGCGTGCCGGTGCCGGATGTCCTCTAGCGCGGCTTCGAACGCCGGCAGGTTGGCGTGGATGTCGGACACGACGGCGATGCGCATGGCCTGTGCGTCGGGCGCCGCGTTCAGCGCTTGGAGAGCATAGCGACGAGATCGTCCGCGAGCCGTTGCAGCCTCGCCAGGTCCTTGACCCTGCCCTTCTCGGGCTTGAGCTTGACCTCTTGGACCTTCACGATCATGTCCTTGACCGTGCGCTTCGCCGGCGGCTCGACCCCTTCGATCGCCCGGAGCACCTCGGCAAGCTGGCCGGAGACGCGGGCGCCGAACTCGGCGACGGCGCCGTCGAGCGCCTTCTTGACGGATAACAACTCGGTGACGAGCTGCTCGGCCGGGGTCGCCCGGCGGCGCCCGGACGCCGCCGCCGTGGCGGCGGCAGCGTTCCCGGCCTTGGCCCGTCTGATCTGCGGACTCGGTTTCCTGGTCATCGCTCGGGGTCCCCTTCCCTTCGGTGCGGCGTCGGGTCGTATCGCTCTCATCCGTTGCGAACCCGCAGCTCGCGCCCGAACACACGTTCGAACAGCGCCGCCTTGCGCTTCAGGGCCCACTTCTCGAGGAGGAGGTCGTCCTTCCCCTCGAGGCGGAGCACGGCTTTGCTCCCTTGCAGCTCCACCGTGACGGCGCGGACCCGCCCACAGTGCTCCCGGTCGAGCGCGTCCGCGAGGCGCAGGATCGCGGTCAACGCCAGCACGCGGTTCTGGTCGGCCTGCTTCAGGCGGGCGAACTCCTCGTGCCCAGGGGCGGGGTCGCTCTTGCGGTGGTAGCGCGCGACGAGGGACGCGAGAGCGACCTCGGCGGCGGAGAACCCCGGCAGCTCGGACTGCGCGATGAGGTACATCGAGTGCTTGTGGTGCCGTTTGTAGCTGATGTAGCCCCCGATGTCGTGGAGCCACGCCGCGGCCTGCAGGATCCTGCGGTCGAACTCGCCGAGTCGGTGCGCGTCGCCAAGCTGGTCGAAAAGCGCCAGCGAGTGGCGGGCGACATGGCGGGCGTGCCCCTCGTCGAACATGAAACGCCTGCCGATCGAGAGGAGAGCGCTCGCCAGCTCCTGGTCGCGGCGGTCGGCGTGCGCCCGCTTCGTCGTCACGGCCTCGACGAGGTCGTAGAGGACGCCCTCCTTGATCCCGACGCCCGGGACGAGAATGACGCTCGCACCGGAAAGCCCCGCCAGGCGCTCGTACACCAGAGCTGCGGGCAGCACCACGTCGGCACGGTCCTCGCGTAGGCCGAGATCCTCCACCCTCTGCCGGTACGAGAGGCCGGCGAGCCGCTCGATCACGGCCCTCATCGCCTCGATGGAGAGGGACGCGCAGCCTTCCGCCGGCGCAGGGCCGGCGCCGGCGAGCTGCGCGAGGGTTTCCGCATTACCGCCGGTTGCGATAAAGCCGGTCGGGCCGCGGGACTGGGCCGGCGGCGCCAGGCGAAGCGTCGCCGTGTACTCCTCCAGCAGCCGGCGGAACCGTCCGGGCTCCTCGCCCGCCTCGGAAAGCTCTTCCAGCAGTCGGACCGACCCCATGGTGTGCGACTCGCTCCACAGGATGCCGCTGTCGTCGACGAGCAGGATCTCGACGCTGCCACCCCCGACGTCAACGACGATCCAGTCGCGCCCGGCAAGCGTCACCGCCCGCCGGACCGCGGCGTAGACCAGGCGGGCCTCCTCCGAGCCCGAGATCACCTCGAGCTCCAGCCCAGTCTGCTCGCGGACACGCTGCACGAACTGCTCGCCGTTGGAACTCTCGCGTACGGCGCTGGTGGCGACGGCTCGGTACACGCCCACCTCGATCTCCGGCATGCGCTCCCAGAACGACGCCAGCGCGGACACGGCCGCCGCCATCGCACTCTCGGTGAGCCGGCCGGTCAGGAAGACGTCGTGGCCCAGGCGGACGGCGGCGCGCTGCTGCTCGACGACGCGGAACTCGTCGGCAGTGGTGAACTCGGCGGCCACGAACCGCAGGGCGTTGGACCCGACATCGATGCACGCCACGCGCACCGGGAACTCGAGTTCGCGCTCCACGGCAGCCAGCAGCGCGGGACTGATCCGCTTTTCGCTCACGATTGCTCGATTCCCTCGAAATGTCTCACCGCTAGTCCTCCGCGGCGAGGGCGGCCCGCGCCTTCTTGAGCTCCCTGCCGCGCTCCTTGTCGAGCGTCGGGAAAGCCGGATGGAGGTCTCCGAGGGCGGCGACGATGGTCTCGCCCACGACGAGGTGCGTAAACCACTTGTGGTCCGCAGGAACGACGTGCCATGGGGCGTACCGCGTGGCGGTGTGGCGGATCATCTCTTCGACCGCCGCCATGTAGGCGTCCCAGTACTGTCTCTCGGCCACGTCCGCAGTGGAGAACTTCCAGTGCTTGTCGGCCGTATCGAGCCGCTCCATGAACCGCCGCCGCTGTTCGTCGCGCGACACGTGGAGAAAGAACTTCAGGATGCGGGTGCCGTTACGCGCGAGGCGGCGTTCGAACGCGTTGATGTCCTCGTAGCGTTCCTTCCAGATCCCCGGACCGATGAGCTCCCGCGAGAGGCGCTGACGCTCCAACAGCTCCGGGTGGACCCGGACCACGAGCACCTCCTCGTAGTAGGAGCGGTTGAAGATGCCGATGCGCCCGCGGGCGGGCAGGCGCCGGCTGCAGCGCCAGAGGAAGTCGTGATCGAGCTCCTCCGGCGAGGGCACCTTGAACGAGGTGACCTCGCACCCCTGCGGATTGACCCCGGACATGACGTGCTTGATGGTGCCGTCCTTGCCCGCCGCATCCATCGCCTGCAGGATCACCAGCAACGCCCAGCGATCCTGTGCGTAAAGCTTCTCGTGCAACTCGGCGAGCCGTTCGACGCCCGCGACCAGGGCCGCCGCGGCCTTTTGCTTCGACCGGATGCCGCCGCGGTCTCCGGGATCGATGCCCGCCAAGTGGAACGCCTCGCCATCGGTGATGCGATACCGCCTCGCGAGTTCCTTCATTCCCGGCATCGTCCCTCCACCTTCCGGGCGGTCTGACCCCGGTACCGCCCCAGATTCCACGGACATCGATCTGATGATATTCCAACCTTGACCGGACAGGTAGGAACTACGCGGCCGGCCGGTGGCAAAAACAGATGAACGTGTCGCTGGCGATGCCGACCATCGCGTGGATGGCCACCGTGTAGAAGATCGAGCCCGTGGCGTAGGCGATCAATCCGAAAATGAACCCAGCGGCCGCGGCAGCGAAGACCTCGCTCGCCGGATGGCCGTAGTGGTAGAGCGTGGAGGCGATCGTCTGCACGGCCAGGGCCGGGATGAGCCCGACGAGCGGCACCATGGGAAAGAACAGCACGCCCCGGAAGAGGAACTCCCAGGGAATGTAATAGAAAAGAAAGTAGGCCGTCTCGTAAAGAACGAAGCGCCGCGGGCTCGAACAGGCTTCCTTGGAAAACGGATATTGCTTCCGCATGGCCGGGTCACGCGAGCCGATGAAGCCGGCGGCCAGCGCGGCCGGGACGCCGGCCGCCGTCAGGAGGAGGCCCGTACCGGCGTGCCCCGTGGTCAACCCCACGAACCGGAGGAACTCCCCGGGATGCGGGGCGCAGGCGACGATGATCAGAACCGGCACGGCCAGGAACATGGCGAAAAACGCCACGAAATACAGGATCGTTCCTCGGAGATCGCCGAACTTCGCCTGCAGCGTCCGACGGTGGAAACCCGTCATCATCGCAGCGAAGGCGATGGCGAGATAGATGTAGAGAACGTTCCGGACGTCCATGGCGCTATTGGATAAACCCATCTCGTCTCTCTCGGAGATACCAGTCCAGAATTTCCTCGACCTGCCGTTCCCAGTCGTCATCGGGGCGATAGCCGAGGTCCGCGACCGTCCTCGAGATGTCGTAGGTCGTCTCGGTGACGACCCGCTTGACCCGGTAATACGTCAGGGTCGGCTCATACCGGGGGCGGATACTCTTGATCCCGGCCATCACTCCCGCCAACGCGAACGCCGTCCACTTGGGGATGTAGACCCGCTGAGCGCGGCCGAGGCCGTTCTGGAGCCCGGTGAAGAACGCCCTCCATGTTGGAACATCGCCGTTGGTCACGGTATAGGCGTTGCCCTCGACCCCTTCTTTCAGCAGCGCCAGTTCCACCGCCTGGCTGAGATTCCCGCTGTAGCAGTAGCCGAAGCGGTTCCAGCCCCGGCCCACGATCAAGGGAACCCCGCGTTCGCGGCTCCGGAGAACCCGGGCGCTGGTCACACGATCGTAGGGGCCGAAGATGTCTCCCGGGCGCAGCACGACGACCGGCAGGCGGCCCTCCTTCCAACGGGAGAGGAAATGACGTTCGGCCTCGATCTTGTAGCGCGTGTAGGGGAGGAAATTGGCCGGCCGACCCGGGTGAGCTTCGGAGATGCTGGCGGCCGCGAACCCCAGCGCCAACGCGGTCGAGATGACGACAAGACGCTTCGGCGGCTGGGTCATACCCTCGATCTGCGCCGCGAGGTTGACCGCCGACAGGAGGATGTTGCGACGGCAGGTCTCGTCGCCGGCGGTGTCTGACGTGATCGCGGCCGCGTGGATGATGTAATCGATCCCCTCGGGAACGGCGAACGAGCCGGCGCTCCCGAGATCGCCGAAGACGAGCCGGACTTCGAGGCCTTCGAGGAAATGGAGGTCGGAGGTGGTCCGCACCAGTCCGTGGACGTCCCAACCCCTCGCCAGGAAATGGCGGCAGAGGTTCGAGCCGACAAAACCATTGGCACCGGTGATGAAGACCTTCACGCTGTGGTCCTTTCGCCACCGACCGCCGCGTTCCACGCCCGGACGAGCCGCGGTGCAACGCAAAGAATGAGCACCGCAGTCAGGATGCCGGCGACGCTGTCCGTCACGTAATGGTACCGCAGGAAGAATGTGGACACGTAGAGGGACAGGATGACCGGCGTCAAGACGTAAAAGGCGGTCCGGACGTAGCGGCGGGCCATCATCCACATGACCGTGGCGATCGCGCAGTGCGGACTGGGCAAGCTGCCTCCGACCTCGTGGACGTTGTGGCGGATGTATTCGCCGCACGCGGTAAAAAACCAACCCTTCAGCGGGACCGTGTACGCCTCGGGCATATGGTAGAGCGGCCCTGCGATCGGGAAAGCCATGAATCCGAGGAAACAGACGACATTCGTCGCGGCCAGGGCGAACAGGTAATCTTCGAGCGCTCTTTCGCCGCGCCGGAAGTAGATCAGTGCCGCGAGGCCCGGGTAGATGACGACATAGATCACATAGGCGAACATCATCCATTCCGTGAGGGGCGGTGTGACGAACCTCTCCAGCCAGACCGTGGGCTGGACGCCGAAGACCGCGCTCTCGAGGCGAAGGACCACCGGGTCCTGCCAGCTCCGGACGACGATCAGTTGCATGCGCTGCGCGATGAGGAACAGTTGGGCGCACAGGATCTGGACGGCCCCCGTCCGGACAAGAAATTTCAGGACGCGGTTGTGCAGCTTCGGATCGAGGTAGATCGACCCGACATAGAGCGCGCCCCAGGCGGCGAGCCGGAGGAGCAGGCCGCCGGGAGCGGCGATGTGGGCGCGGAAGACCGCAATCAGGAGTCCGAAGAGAAGCACGGCGCCCAGGATGACGGCGTCGGTAGCCTGAAGGCCCGCCTTGAGGACATAGAGGCGTTTGCCGTAGAGAGCGGCGATCCGCGCGCTTCGATCGTTTCCGCCCACCACCCTCGCGTCAGTTTCTGCCGTGGACTGAACCGTCAACTCTCTTCTTCGGCGGCCTTCTCGAGCTCGGCGATGCGCTTGCGCACCAGCATCTCCGCCAAGTCCGGGATGACCTCCCAGGCGATGCGCTCGAGCTGCGGCGCGGCCAGCTCGACAACCCGTCTGGCGATCTTCTCGATCTGCTCGTCGGAGAGCGGCTCAGGCGGGGCCGGAGCCGCGGGCGGGGGCACGAGCTCCGCGGCGCGTTTCGCGACGCGCTCGACGTGCTCATCGGTCAGCAGCTCGGCCGCAGTCGGCGGCGCCGGCGGCGGCGGTACCAGCTCGGCCGCACGCCTCGCGACGCGCTCGACGTGCTCATCGGTCAGCAGCTCGGCCGCAGTCGGCGGCGGCGGCGGCGGCGGTACCAGCTCGGCCGCGCGCCTCGCGACGCGCTCGACGTGCTCATCGGTCAGCAGCTCCGCCGCCGTCGGCGGCGCCGG
>PKYI01000052.1 GCA_003133645.1 Acidobacteriota bacterium
GGTGCGTCGCTACCGCGCCCGGCTCTCGGGGCCGCTGCTCGACCGCATCGACCTCCAGCTCGAGGTGCCGGCGGTCCCCTACCGCGACCTCGCGCGCGGCGGCGCCGGGGAACGCTCCGCCGCGGTGCGCGCCCGCGTGCTTGCCGCGCGCGCCCGCCAGGGGCGCCGGCTGGCAGGTAGCGGGAGGCACGCCAACGCCGAGCTGACGCCCCCCGAGGTCAGGCGCTGGTGCGCGCCCGACGCCGAGGGGGAGCGGTTGTTGGAGCTGGCGATGAACAAACTCGCGCTGTCGGCGCGCGCGCTCCACCGCATCCTCCGGGTCGCGCGCACGATCGCGGACCTCGACGCCGCCGAGACCCTGGCGGCCCGCCACGTGGCCGAGGCGATCGCCTACCGCACGCTCGACCGCGTCGCGGCGGGGTAGCGGCGATGCGCCGGCGCCGGGAAGAGAACGTAGAATGGAGCGATGCCGGAGGAGACCGCGGGGTTGATCGAGCAGGCGCTGGCGCAGGCGACGCCGCAGCTCGTCTTCCTCACGCTGGCCGAGCGCGCCGGGCGTTGGCGCGAAGCGTTCGGCGCCGCCGCGGCCAGGGTGCCGCAGCCGTACTGGCTCTACTCGGGCGCCGACCAGAGTCCGCTCGTCCTCGGCTTTCCCCTGCAGCTCTCGCCGATGTGGGAGGAGTTCGGGCGGGACCTCGGGCGCCTGATCGACGCGGAGATCGTCTACCGGCGCGCCATGGCGCAGCAGGCGGAGGTGAGCAAGGCGGCGCTGGTCGAGTTGCGCCGGCTCATGGTCGGCCGCATCGCGGAGACGCTCGAGAACGCCTACCTGCACGACTACGGCCAGCGCCTGCCCGAGGTCTTCCTCCTCGTGCTCACCCGCGAGGTCGCGGAGCGCCTGCGCTTGGCCACGCGCGTCCTCACGGCCGCGGCGCCGGAGTTGGGGGCCCGCGCCATCGACGAGATCCGGTACGCGACGGCGCAGAGGGTCGGCGACGTGGCCCACCGCGCCCGCACGCAGGCGCTCGACCGCCTGCGCCAGGCGGAGGCGCTGGAGCCGACGGCGGCCTCGCGGGCGTTCGCCGAACTCGTCCGCGACGACATCGTCCCGTTCGCCGAGCTTCACCTCGGCACCGGTCTGCCCGAGGTGACGGCGTACCTGCAAGGGCACCTGCACATCGACGCCGGGCGCTTCCGCACGATCTTCCGCACCAACACGGACCAGATCCAGGCCCTCCGCGCGCTCGATCCCGCCTTCGACCGGGTGCTCGCGGCGATCGACCCCGAGGCGCCCGCGCTCCCGGCCGACCGCCTGCTCTTCAGCGCCGCCGTGCTCGACCTGCTGGAGATCTGGCCGCACCCCGCAACGCCGCGCCTGTCGGCGGACCTCCACCGCCTCCTCGCCGACGTCGCACGGCGATTCAAGCGCTTCGAGGTCCTCAGCGCGCTGCGGGAACGGGTCGTCGGCATCGCCGATCGCGGGCCGCACATCCTGACCCAGCTCCAGGGGCGGACGGTGCAGCTCTCGGACACGACACGGCCGTTCGACTTCACGTCGCCCGGCGTCCTCTCCTCGGTCGTGCGCCGCTACGGCCTCCTCTACGACCTCGTCGAGTTCACGCAGCTCATCGAGGAGCTGCGGCGCCGCGGGCGCGCCACCGAGGAGCAGGCGATGCGCCAGATGGTGCGCTTCCTCGGGCACGTCGAGGAGATCCGCGCGCGCCACCGCCTGAAGTTCGAGAAGTTCCTCGGCGACGGGGCGTTCTATTCGGCGCGCAGCGCCCGCGCCGTCTTCCTCGCGGCGGCCGAGCTCCGCGCCGTGTACGAAGGGATGCGGCGGGAGGGGTTCCCGTTCGACCGGGGCCTGCGCCTCGCCGTCAACGTCGGCACCTACCACCTGCTGCCGATGGTCTCGGCGGCGGTCGACCGCCCCCACCTCGAGTTCTTCGGTCACGGCCTCGTCGAGCTCGTCCGGCTCACGACCGGCAAGACCACGCACGAGGTCGAGGACATCGCGGATTTCCTGATCGCCAACGGCTACGACCTGCAGCGGGTGCTCGAGTTCCTCGAGCCGGTCCGGCACGCCAGCCGGTTCGCCGCCATCACCAAGGACCGTCCCTACGCCGCGTTCATCGCCGAGAACGGCGAGCTGGTGAACCTGGGCGGCATCGTGACCGAGAGCTTCCTGCGCGACCTCGAAGCCGAGTGGGCGGACCTCGGGGTCGCCGAGGGCGAGGCGTTCGGGGCGCGCTGGCTCCTGCTCGCGACCGCCCCGCCGGGCGACGCGGCGCCGTGGGTCGGGCTGCGCATCCTCGGCACCGCGCGCCTGAAGGGACTCGAGCCGATGTCGCTGATCGAGACCGTGGTGTTCGAGCAGGCGCCGCCGGGCAGCCTGCCGCTGCCACCGGGCTCGCCGCTGCAGGAGACGCTGCAGAGACTGCGCGGCCCGGGCGGCGAGGCCGAGGGCGCCGAGACCGCCGCGCAGACGGAGGTGGACCCCCGCCTGTGCGTCGTCAGCGTCCTCGAGGACGAGGCCACCCGCACCTGGTACATCGGCCGGTTCGAGGACGAGGTGGCGGCGCTGGCGAACGCCTTTCGCGTCAAGCTCGCGCCGGTGGGCCTGAAGGACGGCGAGCCGTTCGAATCATGGCTGTTCCAGCGCCGCGGCGACCTCGGCAAGCTCTACCACGGGCTGCGCCGCCACTCGCTGGGCGCCACCGTCCCCCTCGAGGACCTCCGCCGCCGTGACGGTTATTTCACCTGCCTGCTCGCTGCGCCGCACCGGTCGCCCCGGTGAGGCAGGA
Source organism: Acidobacteriota bacterium (assembly GCA_003133645.1). Taxonomy (GTDB): domain Bacteria; phylum Acidobacteriota; class Thermoanaerobaculia; order Thermoanaerobaculales; family Thermoanaerobaculaceae; genus RBG-13-68-16. Next base: position 2,805 of record PKYI01000052.1, read on the forward strand.
GGTCGGAGGTCGAAACCATTTTGCGTTCAATTGTGGGTCTTTGCGGTCATCGTGAGGCCCCGAGCACAAGCGGCCCATGGAGAACCACGGGCATCATTGCCTAGAAAGTCTCTCAGCCCACGCGATCCGATTCCCACGGGTGAAGTGGCGATGGCGGGCGGGGACAAGCCCCGCCCCTATGTCAGAACGATATGCGGCTCGTCGGCCGATGCAAGCACGGGCCTCTACACAGAACGCGCTGATGTGGGGTGCGACCGCCGGGTGCGCGGTCGTCGCGCCTGAATGGGCGGCCGCACCGGCTGGTAGTAGGATATGCCGTGCGGATGAACAAAAACGTGAGAGAGCGCGGCGTGGAGCCGGCCATCAGCGTGGTGATCGCCACCATGGGGCGCCCGGAGAAGCTGCGTCGTTCGCTCGCGGCGTTCGACCGCCTCCACCCGGACACGCCGGCGTTCGAGGTCATCGTCGTGCTGGATGGCGCCGATCCGGCGACGCGGGCCGTGGCGCACGAGCAGCATCGCTTCCCCGTCCAGCTGTTCGAGCAACCGCGCAGCGGCAACGGACCGGCGAAGAACCTGGGCGCCCGACACGCCCTCGCCCCGTACCTCGTCTTCCTCAACGACGACACCAGGCCCGACCCCGGCTGCCTCCTCGCGCACATACTCGCCCAGGAGCGCTACGGACCGTGCGTCCTGGTGGGCAAGGTGGACTGGGACCCGACGCAGGAGATCACCCCGTACATGACGTGGCTCGCGCCCAACGGCCACCAATTCAACTTCTCGCGGTTGGAGCCGCACGAGCTGGTGCACTGGGACGCCTGCTGGGGGGCCCACCTCAGTCTGCCTCGCGATTGGTACCTCGAGGAACCTTTCGACGCCGCGTTCCCCTACCCCTCGCTGGAGGACACGGAGTGGGGTTTCCGCCTGGCGCGCAGGGGGCGACCGATCCGCTACGAGCCGGATGCGCTCTGCTTCCACGACCATCACTACGACAGCCCCGCTGAATACCGGCACCGGGCGAGGATCTCCGGGGCCGCAACCCGCTACACGGTGCGACACCATCCGACGCTGCTCTGGCCGCTCATCCTCCGTCCTACCGCCGCGGCCGCTGCCTCGGCACTTCTGGCGCTATGGCCGCGACGGTGGCGGCGCGAGACCCTATGGGACCTCGACTTCCGATGGAACTTCGTGTGGGGAATTGTGACACCGCAACGCCGGCCTTGGATCGTTCACAAACGCTCTTAAATACAGCCGAGATAAGAACGCACACCAGAGCGACGGGGCCTCCCGAACTGCACGAATCCCACCGCACCGCGGGGCACTTCCACAACCGAGATGGCTCGGGGAACACCTTGGATTCTTCCATTCGATTACGGGACCCGGCGGAGATCGTTGGACCGAATTTATCACGTAGAACATGAGTCGCATCTTCCTTATCCTGCATCTCGTCATTGTGACCTGGATCACAAAACTTTCATTGCGCCTTCCAGTTGAAAGGAATAGTGTTATTGAATGAGGGAAGTCTCGGCCGCCGCTTCAAATAGCAAGACGCAACGTCTCAACTTCGTCGTGTTGTTTCTTATCCTCTCGGTTTTGACGTGGCTCTGGCCAGACCTCGCCAGTGCCCAGCAACTCCTGCGAGTTCCGGCGGATGTGTCAACCCTTCAGCAGGCGATCAATCAGATTCCCGACGGCGGAATCATCGAGTTGGCCGCTGGCACCTATGCCGCACCCTCTGGCGGGTTCATCATTTCCGATCAACCGAGAGGCTTCACGGTTCGTGCCGCTGCTGGACAGACCGTCGTGCTCGATGGCGGTGGCAGTCGCGACATCCTCCGGTTTCTCAACTCGTCGGCGATCACGGGTCGTCCAGTCACCTTCCAATCGCTGATTTTCGCCAACGGATTGTCCACGACGGACGGCATCGGCGGCGGGTTTACAATGCAGAGGGCGCGGGCGACGTTCCTCCAGTGCACCTTCCAAAACGACCAAGCTAACCCTTCGGATACCGGCGGTGGAGCGGGCAATATCGGGTTTGCGTCGGTGGCCTTCTTTGTCGACTGCGTCTTTGACAGCAATTCCTCGAAGAACAGTGGCGGAGGCCTCTTCGTCCGAGGAAACTCCAAGGTCTACATCCATCATTGCCAGTTCCTCAACAACCGTTGTAACGTGCCGAACCATCAACTGTCGGCCGCGGGAGGGGCTCTCAACATCGGCAACTCAGCCCTGCGAGTCTCTAACACGCGTTTCGACAGCAACGCAGCCGGGTACGTCGGCGGGGCCATCTACGCCATCGGCGACTGGACGGACCCTGACACCTCGATCCCGGCAGCGGATGTGATCGTGGCCAACTGCACCTTTGTCAACAATGTCGCCAAACGAGACAGCTCGGTGATCTCGTCCCTCCCGACGGAGGCCGGCGCCATCCACGTCGAGGATCAGGCAACGGCACGGATTTTCAGCTCCCGATTCTTCACCAACTCAGCCGACCTCGGCGGTGCGGTCAACCTCTACCGCGCCATTGTCAGCGTCGATCGCTGCATCTTCCGCGGCAACCATGCCACCGGCACCGCGCCCGGCACCGGCTTCGGGGGAACGTTCTCGGCTACGGCATCTGAGGGTCCGAGTCTGACCAACAACAACGGGGCCATCAATCGCCGGACCTCGACCCTGACCGTGAGTTACTCGTTCATCCAAGGGCGCTATGGCTCAGTAACGGCGGCGGCCCAGACTGGGGGATGCCTGTACGCCGGGGGTGATGGAAACAGCCTTTACGGCCTCAACGGGATGCCCCAGAACGGCAGCGCCGCCACGAACCGGACGACCGTAACCCTCGATCACGTCGTGTTCGCCGACTGCGAGGTCCCGGACCTGAGCGCAGACAACAGCGGGTTGGGCGGCGCCATCCTGACCGACATCGGGGCGCTCACGATGCAGGACTCGCTCGTCATGACCAGCGACGCAAACGGCCTTCCGGGCTCCGGCGCGGGAGGCGGCATTGCGGTCATCGATCAGTCCGACGCGCACCTCACAAACACGACAGTGGCTGGGTGCACCGCAGAAGCTTTTGGCGGAGGCCTTTTCGGGTCAGGTTCCACCCTCAACCTCGACGCATGCAACTTGATCTCGAACGAAGTGAGCCCAGGCTTTGCTGAGGCGATGTCGCAGTCGTACGGTGCCGGCCTCTTCACGACCGTAGACCAGAACCCGCCCGCGGGATTGCCTCTTTCGATTCGCGGGGTCGTGCAGAATTCCACCTTCAGCGACAACTTCGGGATTTCGATCTTCGACGACGACCGCAACGGACCAGTCAACGCCATGCAGTACAACAATAATTCGATCTCCTCCCCTACGTTTGGGACGCAGGTCTACACGGACAGCCTGGTGGGAAGCAAGACCGTGCCCCAGCTCAACTCCCTGGTCGTGACTCGGACCGGCGGGGCGGAGTCAACCACAAAGTCGCTCGTTCCCAATGCGACGTCCACGCCGACGGTCGGGACAATCCTCGCAACGCCACCCGAGATCGTTGCGGTCAAGGCCTCCGGCGACGACGCCGCGCCACAATCCGCGTTCCTCGGCCTCGCCTGGGATCCTGCACCGGCAAGCCTGAACGGCTCTGGACTATCAGGCAACACGGCCGTCGTGGAGGCAACCAACCCCGGCAGCTTCACGCTTTCGGTAGGTTCCTCGACGTTTCAGGCAACGGTCGCCAACGCGATCGTTCCCAACGGCACCCTGTCCGCGTACCCAGCGTCGATCAGCCGTGGGGATATGACCACTCTGTACTGGGCGACAACCGCGGGAAGTTTTCTGGAGGCGGCGATCGACCAGGGAGTCGACCTTGGCAACGCCAGCGGCTCTTCCAGCGGCGGTATCGACGTTTCGCCGGCCACATCGTCGACCTATAACCTCTACCTCATCACCGAGCAGGGAGGGACGGTGGTCCCGGCAACGGTGGCCGTGGCGGAACCGTCGTGCATCCTGCCCGACGTTGCACAGTTCTTTCCCACCCCGGTGATCATCACAGCGGGCGGCTCAGCGACGCTCTTCTGGGACGTCGGCAACGCCACCAGCCTCTTCCTCAACGGGACCCAGGTCAACCTCCCCGGCGGCACTCAGGTCGTCCATCCCACGGTCACCACCACCTACACCCTGCTCGCCACCAACGCCTGCGGCAACACCTCGCAGACCGCCACGGTCAACGTCAACTCGGGCACGGCAGCGCTTCCCGCCCCGGCGATGACCGCACCGTCAGCCGGTCAGACCCTGCTCAACGGGGGCGTCAGCTTCGGGTGGGGCGTCGTTGGCGGCGCAACGGGTTACGACTTGCGGCTGTTTGCCGGCGGCTCGGGGCAAACCGTCTTCTCCGGTTCTCTGGACGGCGGCGGTTCGACCTCGGCCCTGCTCAGCCTCCCCGACGGGGCCTACACCTTCGCGGTCCGTGCCTGCTCGGGCGTGCCGAGCGATGCTACCTGCGGGAGGTTTGCGTCCGTCAGCTTCTCCATTGCCTCTCCCGCACCCTCAGGCGTCCCCACCGTCACCTTCCCCACCCAGGGCGCCACGCTTTCCACCTCCACCCAGACCCTGACCTGGACCTCCGTCGCCAAGGTCGATCCATCCTCCCCCATGCAGTACCAGGTCGTCCTCACCGACATCACCACCGGCCTCGCCGAGCTCCAGATCTCCGTCCTCGACCAGACCTCCACCATCTTCTCCCTGCGCTCGTCCACCCACTACCAGCTCAAGGTCCGCGCCTGCCAGGCCGGCTGCGGGACGTGGTCGCTGCCGGTGGACTTCGCCGTCGCCCTCCCCGCCATCCCCTCCGACGTCCCCGTCATCACCAACGCGTCGGTCGCCGGGGGCAACAGCCTGTCCGTGTGGTGGACGGGAGTGCCGCGTGCCGACCTCTACCAGATCCAGGTCGTCCAGCCCACCTCGGGCCCGGGCGGCGGGGCGTTGACCGTCGCCGCCATCCAGGTCTCCGACACCACCGTCACCCTGCCCATCCCGCAGGGCGACGCCACGATCTTCGTCTGGGGCTGCACCGGCGACGGCTGCGGTCCGCAGAGCGCCGGGTGGGATATCACCGCCCCTGGCCCCAACCCATCAACGCCCAACCTCGGCACGCCCCTCTCCGGCTCCTCCATCACCGGCCCCACCGTCAATTTTTCCTGGAACCGCATCCCCGGCGATACCGGCTCCAACACCGAGTACCGCCTCTACGTCGGGGACAACGCCCGCTCCCGTCCCGCTCTCGACGTCTACACCACCGCCAACTACTACGCCGCCAACTTCAAGGCCGAGGGCACCCGCTACGACGCCCTGGTGATCGCCAAGCCGAGGACGGCAAGCCCCGTCCAGGGACCCGCCACCGGCTTCCTGGTCCGTGGACCCAGCGGCCTCTCCCCCACGATGGTGCAGCCTGCATACGGCTTCGCGGTGCCGCATGGCAACGTCCAGGTCGAGTGGACCCCCTTACCGGGGGCGTCGCTGTACGAGTACTACGTCGCGCAGCGGGTGACGCCGCCCGCCACCCCGGTGATCTTCCGCGGGGTCACGCCCGGGCTCTCAGTCCAGGTGCCGCTCAAGGCGATCGGCGGGGTCAACACGAACTATCTCGGGATCGTGCGGGCGTGCCCGCAAGGCGCCACGTGCGCCGCGGGCTCCGATGCCGGATGGGGGATCTGGTCGGATCAACCCGGTGGCGGGGGGCTCGTGGAGTTTACGGTGACGCCGTAAGGTCGTTGCTTCCGTAGCGGCGTTTGCTTGCAAACACCGGCCTTGTCCACGTGAACAACGGCAAAGTTTTGGAGACTGAACCAGATGCGAACTTTCAAGGGCCTTTTCGAGCTTGCAGGACCCACCCAGTCCTTCAGGGACGCCCGCGTCGCCACGTCTGACCGTGCCGACTCCTCTGGAGGATGGTCGCGTCTGGAAGTGTTGTTCCTTTGTGTGGCGACTCTGCTTGCATCGCCGGCGCTTTTCGCCTTCGGTGGCGCGCCTCTCACCCAGGACGTGGCAAGGGAACTGAGTGGCCCAACGCAAACCGGATCTCACGTCGTCATCCCGCGTTTGACGCTCGACGACGGGTCTGAGGTCTCCCTCGACCTGGAGCGCTTCGACGTATTCGCTCCGGGCGCGGCGATCATCGAGTACACCGACAAGGGACCGCGCCGCCTTGCGCCGCCCCAGGATCACTATTTTAGAGGCAGTGTAATCGGGGACCTGGATTCCGTCGTTGTGCTGGTTTCGGGTACCAAGCTCCGCGGGTTCGTGTTCACGAAGGGGCAACTCTACGCGATTGCACCGGACCGCGATGTCTACGGGGACGACCTGCCCGACCCCACTGCGCGGCTTCGGCGAGTGGACCCAAAGCGCGACCGGCCGGCGGGGATGCCACCTTTCCACTGTGACGTCGAATCCGTGCCGGCGCCGCTCGGAACGGGGATGAGCGCAACAGCATTCGGCGGCCCGATTTCGGTGCAGCCGATGTGGACCTCGACGGTGTACACCGTGAACCTCGCGATCGAGACGGACTACGAGCTGTACACGAAGTTCGGGTCTTCCACGGATGCCGAGCTCCGGTTCATCGGTGACCTGACGGCAGCGGCGTCGGCGATCTACTGGCGCGACGTCAAGACCGTCTTCAAGATCGGCACGGTGCACCTGTGGTCAACGGCTGCCGATCCCTGGACGGCGACTACGACCTCGAACGCTCTTTCGGAACTTTTGAGCTATTGGAACTCGAACTACACCTCGGTCCAGCGCACGATCGTCCACATGCTGAGCGGGAAGAACATGGGCGGCGGAATTGCTTACCTCGGAGCGCTGTGCAACTCGAGCTTCGGCTATGGTCTGAGCAGCAGCCTGAGCACCACGTTCAGTGTGACCAACCCGAACCTTTGCTGGGACGTTCTCTGCTACACACACGAGATCGGCCACAACTTCAGCTCGCCTCACACGGAGTGCTACAACCCGCCTGTGGACACCTGCACGCCCTGTGACACCTTCTCGTGCATCGGTTCGGTCCCAGCGGGGGGCGGGACGATCATGAGCTACTGCCATGCCTGCTCGGGAGGCTACAGCAACATCATTCTTTACTTCGGCCTCAACGGCGACGTAAGCCAGCCCGTCCTCGACCAGATGCGCGGGTTCGTCGAGAGCAAAGCGGCGTGCCTCGGACCACTGACGGCGGCACCAACGGTCACCGGGGTTTCGCCTGCTGGCGGTCCGATCGGTGGCGGAACGGCTCTTGTCATCTCGGGTACCGGCTTTCAGCCCTACGCCACGGTCACGATCGGCGGGGTGAACGCCACTGGCGTGACGGTCGTCAACGCGACCACGATCGCGGCGACGACCGGTGCCCACGCAGCAGGTTCGGTCAACGTGGTCGTGCGGAATCTAGACAGCCAAAGCGCCACGCTCGCGAACGGGTACCTCTACGGCGCGGCACCACCGACGATCACCTCGTTCGCCGCCAGTACCTACCTGGTCCGGCCAGGGAACGCGCCCACTCTCTCGTGGATGACGTCAGGATCCGACAGCCTGACGCTGAACGGGGGTTTGGTCGCCCGTCCCAGCGGCAGCCAGATCGTCCACCCCACGACCACGACGCTGTACACCTTGATCGCGAGCAGCGCCTTCGGCAGCGCGAGCAAGGCGTTGGCGGTCAACGTGGACGCAGGGACGGGACCTCTCGCAGCTCCCGCCGTGGCGGCGCCCCTCGCGGGTCAGACGCTGACCAGCGGGGGCGTGAGCTTCGCGTGGGGTGCCGTTGGCGGCGCGACCGGCTACGACCTGCGGCTGTTTGCCGGCGGCTCGGGGCAGACCGTGTTCTCCGGCTCCCTCGACGGCGCCGGGTCCACCTCGGTCCTCCTCAGCCTCCCCGACGGCGCCTACACCTTCGCCGTCCGCGCCTGCTCAGGGGCTCCGAGTGACGCCACCTGCGGGGCGTTCGGCTCGGTCAGCTTCTCCGTCAGCTCCCCGGCACCCTCGGGTGCTCCCACCGTCACCTTCCCCACCCAGGGCGCCACCCTTGCCACCTCCACCCAGACCCTGGCCTGGACCTCCGTCGCCAAGATCGACCCCGCCTCCCCGATGCGCTACGAGGTCGTCCTCACCGACATCACCACCGGCCTCGCCGAGCTCCAGATCTCCGTCCTCGATCAGACATCCACCATCTTCAGCCTGCGCTCCTGCACCCACTACCAGCTCAAGGTCCGAGGGTGCCAGGCCGGCTGTGGAGCGTGGTCGCTGCCGGTCGACTTCGCCGTCGCCCTCCCCGCCATCCCCTCCGCCGTCCCGGTCATCACCAACGCCTCGGTCGCCGGGGGCAACAGCCTGTCCGTGTGGTGGACGGGCGTGCCGCGCGCCGACCTCTACCAGATCCAGGTCGTCCAGCCCACCTCGGGCCCCGGAGGCGGGGCCTTGACCGTCGCCGCCATGCAGGTCTCCGCCACCAGCGTGACCCTGCCCATCCCGGCCGGCGCCGCCACTATCTTCGTCTGGGGCTGCACCGGCGACGGCTGCGGCCCGCAAAGCGCCGGGTGGGACGTCACCGCCCCTGGTCCCAACCCCTCGACGCCCAACCTCGGCACCCCCCTCGCCGGCTCCTCCGTCACCGGCCCCACCGTCAATTTCTCCTGGAACCGCATCCCCGGGGATACCGGCTCCAACACCGAGTACCGCCTCTACGCCGGCGACAACGCCCGCTCCCGACCGGCCCTGGACGTCTACACCACCGCCAACTACTACGCCGCCAACTTCAAGGCCGAGGGCACCCGCTACGACGCCCTGGTGATCGCCAAGCCGCGGACGGCAAGCCCGGTGCAGGGCCCCGCCACCGGCTTCCTGGTGCGTGGTCCCGGCGGTCTGTCCCCGACCATGGTGCAGCCGGCCTACGGCTTCTCCGTACCCCAGGGCAACGTGACGATCGAGTGGACCCCCCTGCCGGGGGCGTCGCTGTACGAGTACTACGTCGCGCAGCGGGTGACCCCGCCCGCCACCCCGGTGATCTTCCGCGGGGTGACGCCGGGGCTGTCGGTGCAGGTGCCGCTCAAGGCGATCGGCGGCATCAGCACGAACTACCTCGGGATCGTGCGGGCGTGTCCCTCCGGCGCGACGTGCACCGCGGGATCCGACGCCGGCTGGGGAATCTGGTCCGATCAACCGGGAGGCGGCGGGTTCGTGGAGTTTACTGTGACGCCGTAGGGCACGAGCCTTCGCGAGTCGACTTCGTCGCCTCTTGCCTTGAATGTGGGGCGCGATCGCCGGGCGTGCGGTCGTGGTCTTGAGCGCCTGGGCTCACTCCCCGGAAGGCAAGGAACCGCCGGCGCGGCGCGCCGGCCCCACATCGACAAGACAAGACAGGAACCGCGTCGCGTCCGCCAGTGCGAGCGCCGGCCGGTATGAGCGCCGGCCGATGGCGCGAGCTATGAGGCCGTCGCGACCAACCGTCGCGAGCGCCGGGCAAGCGCCCACGGCACCGCAAGCGCGAGGAGCGTCAGGCACAGCGTTCCGCCTGCCACCAACAGACCGACCCGCAGCAGGGGCGGGCGGTACACGAACACGACTTTGTGGTTGCCGCGGTCGAGGAGAACGCCGCGCATGATCAGGTTGGTGGCGAGAATGGGCCTCTCGTGACCATCGACGAGGGCTTTCCAGCCCGGGTAAAAGGCATCGGAGAGGACCAGCAAGCCGGCATCGGCCAGAGTGGCTTCGATCACCACACGCCTGGGCGCATAGCTGGCGACGCGCACGCGATCCCCCGGCGGGCTCACGTCGAGAGGCGCAGCAGGCAACCCCGCGATCCTCGCATCGCTCTCGACGACGGCCTCGGCGGAGGGCTCGAAGTCCTCCCGGACCAACTCCCGCTTGACGGCCTCCGTGTCGCCGAACGGCACGACCTTCACCTGCCGCACCACCCAGGTCCGGGGAAGCGCCGCCCGGTTCTCGTAGACCTTGTTCGGTCCGTCGTAGAGGAGCACCATGTCATTGCCCTGGCGGGCGGCCACATCGGGGTCGGTCCAGCCCGCCCAGCCGAAGGAGTTGTCCCCGCTTGGCCCCGGCCGGGTCACCAGGGAGAGCACCACGTCTTGCTGCGCATACTGCGCCAGGTCGACTTCGACCGGGATCCAGGCCCTTTCGCTCACGTTATGCTTCGGGTCGATGTAGCGTGAGAACAGCGTTGCCTCCCGGCCATTCTTGGGGGTGATGACCACCTCGAAGGTCGTCCCGCCACCCGGCTTGTCCCAGGCCAACGGGTTGAACGAGAGCCCGGTCCAGAGCTTGGCGCCGACAGGCACCTTGAGGTCGAAGCTCACGCGCGCTCGCGGGTTTTCCAGGAGCACCTCGTGCGTCAAACCGTCGATCGTCCACGAGGTCCGTTGAATCGCTGCCGGCACCTGGGCCTCCACCCTGGCTTCGCTCCACCGATCCAGCAGCCTGAACCGCTCGGCGGAGCTCTTCGGAACTTCCCCTGGCCACGCGTAGATGAACTTCACGTTGATGGCGTCGATGAGCCTTTGACAACACTTCCCCCAGTACATGTGGTTTTGCGACGCATGGCCACCGACGAGCGCCGCATACTCGCCATACCTCCGCAGAACCCAGGAGGAGTAACCCGTCACCGTCTGCAGCCCGAACATCTCGGGCACCATGCCGGTGAGTATGAAGTTGGAGTTCAGGGTCAGGATTCTGGCCGGTTCCGGATCCTGTCTGATTCGCTCGGTCAGGAACTTCAGGCTCGGCGTCTCCTGAAAGGCAAGTTTGTCGCTAAAGGCGGGGTTGTAGTTGATACCGGCGGCGAAAAGGTCAACCACGACCAACGCCAAGGCCAGTCCGCCTCTGGTCTTCGGCGCGAACCACCCCTTGAGGAGAACCAGAAACACGACCGCGGCCGACACCAACCACACGGCGGCAAGGCCCAGGCTCGAGGCGCTCACGTGCATGGCCTCACGGGCGAGTGTCTCGGTCAGTACCGGTGGTTGCGCCAATCCGAGGAGGTGTGCCTTGAGCCCTTGGGCAACCCTCCATGGCTGCCCGGTGCCCAGGACCAGCGCCCCGGTTCCGAGGAGTGCGCCCGCCGCCACGGCCGTGCCGATCAGGGCACGGAGCAACCGTCGCGGCCGGGATTCCAGCAGCCAGTCCGCGCCGAGGCCGGCCGCAACAGCCCAGGTAAACGCCACGACATAGAAAACCCGGCCGGGAAAGGTGTTGAGGAAGATGGGACATACGAAGGTGACGATTTGGCGGAATGGCGTGATCCCGTAGATAGCCAGGAGTGCGACGCTGCCGATGCCGAAGAAGCCGGCGGCGAGTCCCTTTCGTGCCGAGGCAAGCGCAGCCGCTACGAAGAACAGCGGCAGCACACCGAAGTAGAGGTCAGTCTCGGTGTAGTTGAACTGTCCAAAAAAATGCCCGCCGTGGAGCGGGGTCCCACTGATGGCCGGAGCAAGGAGCCGCGGCAGGTGAAGCCCGATCGCCAGGAAGCTCGATGCACCCCATGCTTCGGTCCGGGTTGTCTGCGAGAAGAGCTCGAGGGTGAGGAGGAGCTGAGGCGTTACCAGCAGCGCACCCACACCGAGCGCGACCGCCGTGTACATCAGGGGACGCAGCGCCGCCCGCCAGTCCTTCTCACGCCACCAGTTCAAGACGGCCCGGTAGACCGCGATCGCGCCGAGGGCAAATGCCGCATAGAACGGCCAGAGAATGCTCCCGGAGAGGATCTGCAACGAAAACGCGAGGCCGCCAACGAGCCCCCACCGCCAGTCGCGCCGGTTGCATGCGCGTTCGATGCCGAACGCGATGAGCGGGATCCAGATCATCGAGCCCGTCACGTTCGGCAGCGAAAGCCATCCGACCAGGTAGCCGTTGAACGTGAACGCGACGCTGCCGATCATGGCACCGGGAGGTCCCGCGCCAAGCTCGCGGAGAAAGAGGAACATCGACACGGCTGCCACGAGCAAGCCGAATACCGCGGCCCAGCTGATCGCCCGGCCCACCGTCATGATGAGCGAAAGGAGGTTGAACAGAGGGTGTGAAAACAGCTCTCCTCTGGCGATTCCAGGCATCCCGCAAAGGACGTTGGGGTCCCACAACGGCAGCCCCTGGTGCCGAAGCGCCTCGACCTGGAACCCCGCCGGATAGAACTGCCAGACCGCGTCTGTAATCAACCAGTTCCAGGGTTGGGCTTCGTTGAAGGGCGAGAACGACTCGCTCTTCCAAGGCTCGACGGTATAGGCCATGTCGAGCGGCATCATGACCTTGCCATCGAACACAACGCGCCACATGAAGATCGCGACCAAGGCCGCGATAACCACGAGAGCCAGACGATCACGAGAAGCACGTGGAGACGGCTTCGACTGAGGAACCCGGAGGCGATCCATGCCGGTGAACCCTACTACCCGCGCGGGTCGCCTGACAAGCTCTCATGGACCCACGAGAACCGCAGGGGCTTCACCGCCTTCCCCCGCCATGCCCGCCTTCTTCACCATGCCCCTCGCGATGATCCCCCCGCCAAACGCCCTGACCGCGACCTGCGCAGAGGTATCATGGAACCAATGGACGAAGGGAATAGCTATCCATCAGCCGGGCTCCCCCACCGGGCAACACCTCCCGGCCTCGGTGCGTGGTCCCTCGAAGGTCCTGGTCACCAGCCAACCGCAGGCTCACTCGCACGTGGGCCGAGGCGATCTTGACAGTACCTCCGCAGGCGGTACCATCCCGCAACGTGAACAATAGACTTCCCATCCACGGCAACCGGAAGAAGCTCGGAGAAAAGGTCACGTGATGGGTTTCGGTGTCCGGTCGCGCATTCCCCTGCTCGTCTTTTCCCTGGCTTTGCACTGCGTTCTTGCACAGGGCGCGGACCTGCGGGGGGAAGCCCAGCTTCTGCAGTCCAAGCCGGACATCTCGCTCGCGGGGGATTTCGAATTCAACGCGCGACCTGTCATCGTCGATGCACTCCTGGCATCGCCGATGATCGTCGCGCGCCTCTGGGAGGCCCATGGGTTTACGCCCAGATACAGGGCCCGCCTTCAGGGGAATGGTATCCATGTGGTCGACCCGACGGGCATCGAGGGGGATCTCTACCTGGCCGAACAGACGGGAAATCGACGCGTCTGGGTCGGGTTCGGCAGCCTGAACCACGCCCTCGTTCCATCCTTCAAGGGGCGGATGGCGTTGGTCCTCACCACGCAGCCCAGAGGCTCCGGGGTTTCCGCACACGTTGCCCTGTATATCCGGACCGATAGTCGCGCTCTTGGATTCCTGGCCTCGACACTTTTCCCGCTGGTGAAGGCGCGCGTCCAACACCGGGTGACGGCCAATGCGGCTGACGTCGGCACGATCCTGGCCGAGGTCTCGGCCGATCCTCAAAAGGCCGCCGCACGCCTGAGCCACGACGATGCGGCGGCACTACTGCGAGCCACAATGCCCTCAGCGACCTCGAAGTGATGCCACGCTTCGCTCAAACGTAGCGTCCTCCGCGGGCGCCGCGCGTCAATGCTGCGAACTCCGGCTCGTCGGCCGATGCAAGCATCGGCCGCTACACAGACCATGCAGATGTGGGGAGCGACCAGTAAGGGCGCAACCGTTCCGGGCGGACAACCTGTCATTGTCCTGAAAGTCCCCGAACCCCTGTCATCCTGAGGGAGGCGTCGCCGACCGAAGGATCCCATGGACGCCGTGCGATGGCCATGGGATCCTTCGCCTCCGCTCCGCTCCGGCTCAGGATGACAGCCACTTTCATGGCCCGGGGTGCGCCCCGGCGCATGAAGATTGCGAGGAGGACCGAGCGGCGCGAGGGAACCGTGGCAATCTCGAGGTCGACAGCGTCGGCCGGTCCAAACGGTAGGCACGGGATTGCTTCCCCCACGCGGGCACTGCGCGCCCGCTCGGGGCAGGCTCAGCTGCGCTCCGAGCAATGACCGCAAACGGCAGGCGTCGTCGCAGTCTTCGTGAGCCCAGGCGTACCCCAGGCCATGAAAGTCGCGGTTGTGGAGCGCGCAGCGTGGCCGAGAGATCCAAGCGGGCTGCCACAAGGGCCGCCCCTACAGAGGACGTGCGTTGGCATCGCTCTGTAGGGGCGGGGCTTGTCCCAGCCCGCAAACGCGGCGATCCGCACTTGCCTGCCTGCGTAGGCCGAGAGACTCTCCAGGTAATGACCGTCAGCGAGAGCCCGGGATCATCGACGTGGCGGTGATTGCGTCGACTACGCTTTGGTCCACGGGTCGCGCAGGATCCCGGTTTCGACCAGGTGGGCGCGGTATCGCTGCAGGCCCTCCGCGAGCGGGATCTCGCACGCACGGCCGAACTGTGCCGCGAACCTGGACGAATCGAGGACCACATGCGCCACGTCGCACGGCCGTTCGCGCTCCAGCGTCACTGGGGGGCGAGGGAGGTCGAGAGCCCGCAACACCAGCTCCACCGCGTCCTCGGTGCTCGTGCCATGGCCCGTTCCCAGATTGAAGACCTGATCGGTGGCCGGGCGGCTCAAGACCTCTCCGATCCGTTCGGCCGCCTCCTCCACGTATACGTAGTCCCGGACCTCGCTGCCGTCGCCGAAGATCCGGATCGGCTCACCGTTGATGGCTCGGAAGGTGATGTTCTCGATCAAGCCCTGCCGGTCGCTCGGCCGCTTGTACGGACCGTAGAGGTTGCCCACCCGGACGATCGTGCAGGGCAAGCCCCGCTGTAGATGCGCGGACGTCACCAGGCCCTCGAGCAGGGCGCACAGCGCGCCGTACCCCGACCGCGGCTTGAGAGGGTGGTCCTCGGTGAACGCGACACGGCGCTCGTCGTCGCCGTAGACCGTGCCCCCAGAGGAGACGAAGAGGAAGTGGCGCACACCGGCGGTCGCACAGTGCCCCAACAGCCGTTGGAAGGCCGCAGGAAACCACGTAAGGCACCGGTCGATCTCTTCCGGAGTAGAGCTGGGAAGCAGGTGCGACACCACGAAGACGACGGCCTCGCAGCCGTCGAGAAACGCGCCCACGGCTCCCGAATCGGCAAGATCTCCCGTCACGACCTGGGTCTCGGCGAGCGCGCGGCGCAGTCGCGCATGACACGGCGGCGGCGGCGCGTGACGCGCAAACGCCTTACACGCCAAGCCACGCTCGTTCAGGTGAACGAGCAGGTTCGAGCCGAAGAAGCCCGTTCCGCCAAGGATGCCGATCATGGCTGCCCGGCCCCATCCGCTCCGGCGACCACCTGACCCCGCACAGCGATAAGTCCGCCGAAGCAGCGTTGGTACTGTTCCGCGATCGCTTCGCTGTCGAAGAACTCCCGCACCGCCGGAGCGGCGGCGCGGGCGTTTGCCTGATACTCACCACGCCGTTCGAGCCAGTCGTCGAAAGCGCGCTCGATCTCCTTCAGGCTGGCGCCAGCCGGGAACACGATACCGGCCCTGTAGCGCTCGACGAAGAGCCCGATGTCGCCGACATCGGCCGCAAAGATCGGCACGCCCATGCAGAGCGCCTCGATCATCGCAATCGGCAAGCCCTCGTACTCCGAGGTGATCACGTAGCCGCCGGAGATCGACCAGACGGGCGCGGTTTGCGAGACATACCCCGAGAGTCTGAGGTTGGCTCCCGCGGCCTTCTCGACTGCAACCGCGACCTCGCCACGCAGGGGGCCGTCCCCGACCATCAGGAAGCGCAGCTCAGGATGCCGCTGCGCCACCCGCGTCGCCAGCTCGACGAACAGGAGCGGCCGCTTTTGCGGATGGTACCTCCCCAGCCAGGTGAGCACGACCGCATCAGCCCCGAAGCCCAGTTCGGCCCTGGTCCTCGAGCGCTCATCGTCGCTGAACGCGAGCGCATCGAAGCCCGCCGTGTCGACGGCGCTGTAGATCAGGGAAACGCGCTCACCATCCATCCCAAGATCGCCGACCATCTTCCGCCGGACCTTGTCGGTGATCGCGATGAAGTGGTCGTACGACTGCATTCCGGGCTCATGGTAGCGCTCGATCCAGCCCAGCCTCGTGTCGTAGACCTCCTGATCCACAATCGGCACGTCGCGGAAGATGCCCCGGATGTCCTGTGCGTGATCGCACTGCCACGGGAACCCGTTGCAGATCCAGACCAACGACGGCCGGTAGGCGGCGTTCAGGTCCGCCAGCAGCGTTAGGTACAGCTCGAGCGGCGCGAGCTCGGAAAGGTCGAAGACACCGATGGCGAGATCGGTGACCCGGTAATGCAGCGACCCCTGCGCCTCTGTGAGCCCGACCATGTTCACCACGACGAAGTCGTAGCGCGCCTGCAGCCGGCGCATGATTTCGATCGTGTTGCGCTCGACGCCGCCGACGGCCAGAAACACCGGCAGCACGAAGACCACCGGCTTGCCGGACTCGGGACGATGACACCGGTCGTCCAGGTCGAGGGTGCGGAGACCAGGCGATGGCACCGAAGCGGGCCCCGGCCCCGATCCCTGAGGCGCAGCGGCTCCGCCGTCCGGCCGCAGCACGATCTCGTCCCACGAAGCCCTCGCGCGCAGGTGCGGCCAGAGCGTCTCGATCGACCTCGTTTCGAGTTCAACCTCCGGCGCCGGGAGCAGCCTCGCCAGCCTGCCACGGAGCGGATGCGCCGGAGCGCCGCCGCGCAGGAAGACATCCGCGTGCTGCCGGGCGAAGACCAGGTGACATGCACCGCTGAGCGCGGTGGCGTGCTTCACCAACGGCGGCCCGCACAGACCAAAGGAAACAAGCACGAAATCGAGGGGCTGGTGCGCGAGACACAGGCGGAGGGCGTCGAGCTGGTGAGGGTTCAAGAGGCTGAAGAGGTCCTCGGACAGCACGTACCGCCGCGCAGCTCCCTCGTCCCCTATTGCCAGCTCGGCCCGTTTGCCTGCCGGCCCGGACCGTCGCAGGAACCTCTTCGCCGACCCGCGAACGTCGAGGCCCGCGCGCACCGCCGCCCGCGTGAACCGCTGCAGCCACTGCGGGGCCAGGCGCTTGAACCCCATCCTCCAGGAGTGCCCGAGGCGCGTCACGATGCTCTCAACTCGCATGGCGGCAGAGCGCTCTGAAGTCGGCGGCCGGCACAGGCAGCCCCACGGCTTCGCTCCCGTGTTTGAACGCTTCCAGCGCCGGCACCACGCGTGTCTTGAACAGGTATCCGCAGATCGAGGGTGATCTCGACACCCCGTACAGCGCCGAGGCAAGACCTTTCAGGTACGCATAGTCGAAGATGGCGACCAGCAACGCGTCGAGCGCCTTGATATGGAGGTCGTCGAAGAACCCCGCAACTCGAACGAGCCGTTCTTCCAGGCCGGCGAGTTGGCCGGCCGCATCGAGCGTCCGGCGTCGCTCCCGTTGGGTTTCCCGCAGCCCGAGGATCCGGACCCGCTCGAGCTCGGCTGTCCTCACCCATTTTCGCAGCTCGGGGTACTTCGCGACGAGAATGGCGCCCATCTCCCCGCACGCGACCTGGCGGCCGAAGAAGCGGCCGACGTCGAAATGGTGGTGGTGCTCGGCTCGGGCCCCCGCGAGGTAGTAGATCCTCATGCCGTGGAATGAGAGTCGGTAGCTGAGCTCGACGTCCTCGAACGCGGCCTTCGGGAACGCCGTGCTGAAATACGTCGGCTCCAGGTCGAGGACCGTCCGGCGAATCGAGAAGTTGGACGTGTAGAGGTGGCGGAAGTCATACTCCGCCCTGTCCTTGAAATAGTGGTAGCTGAACTGCTGCGCGCCAACCCCCGTCACGTGGCGCATCGTGGACGTCAGCTTCATGCCGGCCGGCCATCCCGAAAACCCGACGAACGCCGCGAACGGGGTCCGGCTCCTCCGGTGCGCCTCCAGGTGGCGGGCAAGCAGCGTGGGCGCCGGAAGGATGTCGTCCCCGGTGAAGAGGACCGCCTCCCCTTCGGCCTGGCGGAGGGCCACGTTTCGCGCCCGGCCGGGACCGCTGCGCCCCTGGGCCGCATGTTTCCAGGCGTAGCGGCTGGGCTGCCAGGAGCTCAACAGCTCCGCAGTCCCGTCGGTCGATCCATCGTCCACGACGATGACCTCGAAGTCGCGCTCCAGGCCCTCCTGAGCGTCGTACGCCCGCAGCACCTGCTCCAGGACCGCCCGGCGGTTGCACGTGGCGATGATCACGCTGATCGACGGGGCGGCCATCTACTGCATCTCCTGCGTAAGCCATCGCCGGGTCGGGTTGGCGGGGTCCAGGAGGGCGAGGAACTCCTCCGCTCCCGCCGGGCCGCGGTTGGCCAGCGCAACCATGAGCCAGAACAGCCGGTCGCGCCCGAAGGTCTGGACCGAGTGGAGGGTGCGGCTCAGCAAATCCCTCCGTGCACCGCCATCCGATCCAGCCGCGTTCGATTCCGAAAGGAACTCGAGGAGGTGTGCGGCCATCACCCACATGACCTCGAACTCCATGGCGAGCTGGTTCTCCCGGATCGTGTTGCCCCGGTGTACCCGGTACGCCACCAGAGGCTCAGGAAGGACCGCGATCTCCTCGCGGCACGCCACGCGCAGCGCGAAGTCCCAGTCGTGCGCATACCGCAGCGGGCGGAACGGCCGGTAGCGCTCCCAGATGGCGCGGCGGAACACGAAGTTCGAGGTGGACGCCAGGTAGTTGCCCTGCAGCAGGTTGCCCCGGGCATCCTCGGTTGCCAGAAACGTAAGGCTGCGGTCGGCGACGGGCCAGGGCTCCAGGTTCTTCCACGCTTTCTTGAGATCGAGGGTGCGGCCCTTCTCGTCGATGACGTCGAGCCATGAACCGGCCAGCGCGAGGTCGTGCTTCGACTCGAAGAGATCGACGAAGCGGCTCACACGCTCGGGGTGGAACCGGTCGTCGGAGTCGAGGATGAAGATGAGGTCCGCGGAGGTCTCGTCGATCCCACGAGTGATCGCGGCGTGGGCGCCGCGGTTCTCCTCGGTGTGGACCACGACATCAGTCGAGCTGAAACGCCGGAGGACCTCGCGCGTGTTGTCGGTGGAGCCGTCGTCGATCACGACGATCTGGTCCGGCCGGGTTGTCTGCGACAGCACGCTCTCGACCGCTTCCCCAATGAAACGCTCGTGGTTGTACGAGGGGATGACGACGCAGGTCGACAGGCTCACGCCGTCCCCCCGTCGACGAGGGCGAGCGCCTCGGCCAGCGTTCTGGCCGGCTGGTCGAGCCCGAAGAACTCCTCCGCGACCCGGCGCCCCCTCGCCCCGAGCCGCTCCCTGGCCGCTCGCTCCCGAAGCCCCAGGAGCGCGTCGTGGAAGCCCTGCAGATCGCCCGTCCCGGCGACGAACGCGCCGCAGCCGCCGTCCCTGGCGATGATCTCTCCCGCGGCGGCGGCGGTGGCGACGATCGGAGTGCCGGCTGCGAGCGCCTTGAGGAGGAACGTCAGGGACGCTCCCTCCTCGCCGGTGGAACAAGCGACATCCGTCACGGCCAGCAGGTCGTCCTGGGGGAAGCCGGCCGGTACGCGGGTGAAGTTCGCGAGCCGGAAAGCCGCGGCGAGCCGCTCGACGCCGCCGTTCGTCCCCACATCCCCGCCGAGCAGGAAGTGAACCCCTGCCATGTCCCGGCTCAGGTTGGCGAGGCCGACGAAGTCCTCGCAGCGGTTCTCGGCCGCCCGCGTCGCCCACATCGTGACGGCCACGGAGCCCTCTGGAACCCCGAGTGCCGCCCGGGTCTCGAGCGCCCGGTCCCCGCCGGGGACCGGGGGACAGCTCGGATCGAGCTCCACCCCGTGGCGCAGGTAGCGCAACCTGGCGGTCTGCAACTCCGGCAGCTGCAGGATGCGGCGCGCCAGACGCTCCTCCGAGACAAGCCACCGGTCGAGCCCCGAGACCAGATCCTGCAGCCGCCAGTGGGCCATCAACTCGGGCTCGCGGCTCAGCCACGACACGAACCGGAGCCCCGGGAAGCGTGCTCGGAACCAGGCCATGGATCCGCTGAGCCAGGCGGTGCCGTTGAGCGCGAGGAGAGTCTCGACCTGATACGTGCGGAGCAGCACCGCCAGACACGACCCGTGAAGCTCGCGTGGGAGTGCCCCGAGATCGAACCAGAGATCGACATCGGCCCAGGCCCTCGCGGCGGCAGCACCGGACGGCTCGCCGTGCTCCGCAAGCGTCACCACGACCATGCGACACCGTCCGGCAAGCTTCCTCGTCAGATCATGCAGCTCGACCTCGGCATCGCCGCCCTCCGGAGACGGGACGAGCGCCAGCACGCTCGACCGGGCGTCGGGCACGACCGGCTCGTCGAGGACCTGGTCGAGGGGATAAACCTCGCGCCGCCAGCGACGGGCGCGAAAGCCGGGTCCGACAAGGTACTCGAAGTGTCCGTCAGCCGGTCGCAAGCCCCACGACCGCCATCGGTCGCGGCCGGGCTTGGGCTCGCCGGAGGGCGGGCCGGCTGCCGTGACCACCTTGGCGATCGGGGTGGCGGACACCCGGCCGGCCAGCTCTCGGACTCGGCGCTCGTCGACGCCGCCGGCGCCCCACAGCTCGCGCTCGACGATGGCGATCTCGCATGCCGCGCGTGCTCCAGAGCGTGCATCCGCTCCCAGGTCTCTCCCACCGCCGCCGGCGCCGTCCCCCGACACCAGCAGCACGACCGGCAACCCCTCGCCGGCGACGGTCCACAGGCCGACCTCCAGGGCGGCGTTCGCAAACCGCGAGCAGTCCGCCGTGAACGTGCAGGCGTATGGGGCCGTCAGCACGTCCCGGAGGTCGTCCTCGTTCCCTGCCGCCCCCTCACCGAGAAGAAGCCCGAACGCACTCCGGACCTCGTAGCGACCACGAGCCCGGCTCCACGTCACGGACTGCCAGTTGTGCGTCGTCTGACGGGCGAGGGCATGGTCGATCGCGTCCAGATCCTGCGGGAAAAGATCGTCAACCGGGATGACGACGGCCAGCGCCGGGGAGGCGAGCCTTGGCCGGGTGGCGAGCATCACACCCGTGCCGCCGGCATCGGTGCTGCCTACCGCCGCGCTCAGCCCGCGCGCGACGCGCCGCGCGCGACG
>PKYI01000032.1 GCA_003133645.1 Acidobacteriota bacterium
GGCGGCGGCGGTGCTGGCGCAGGCCGGCTGCCGGGTGGACGTTCTCGAGGCGCGCGCCGCGGGCGGCATGGCCGGGTTGATCCCGCCGTTCCGCCTCGAAGCCGAGGTGCTGGCCGCCGACCTCGCGTTCGTGGCGGCGCTCGGAGAGGTCCGTGTGCAGGAGCGGGAGGTGGCCGATCCGGCGGCGCTGCTCGGTGACGGCTACGCCGCCGTGGTGGTGGCGACCGGGTTGGCGGAGCCGGTGCGCCTTGGCATCCCGGGCGAGGAGCTGGCGCTGCCGTGGACCTCGTTCCTCGCCGAGCGCGGCGGCCGGAGCGTCGCCGGCCGGCGTGTGGCGGTGATCGGCGGGGGCGCCGTGGCGGCCGATTGCGCCGAGACCGCGGCGGCCGCGGGCGCGAAGCACGTCGAGCTGTTCGCCCTCGAGAAGCTCTCGGAGATGCCGCTGACCGGGAGGGAGCGCGCGGGGCTGTTGCAGGCCGGTGTTCACGTCTCGGGCCGTACGCGCGTCGCGGCGGTCCTCACCGAGGGCGGCGCGGTGCGCGGGCTCCTGACCCGCAAGGTCGCGCTCCCGGACGGGCTGGCGTTCCACCCCAGCCGGGTCGTGGACGTCATCGGCAGCGAGCAGACGCGCGCCGACCTCGACGCCGTGATCGTGGCGATCGGGGCGCGGGCGACGGTGCCGCGCGAAGCTCGCCCGGGTGTTGTTTTCGCCGGCGACGCGGTCAACGGCCCGACCACCGTGGTCGAGGCGGTTGCCGCCGGCAAGAACGCCGCCCTCGACGTGCTCGCGTGGCTTGCAGGGCACCGGAGAGAAGAGGCGCCGATCCCGGATCCCGCGGTCGTTTCGGACCCCGGACCCCGGACCCCGGACCCCGTCTCCACCGTGCCCCGGATCAAGAGCACCGGGGTGCTGCCGGGGTTCCACCGCCTCCCGGTGCCGCTCACATCCGACTTCTTCGGCCGGCGGATCGCGTCGCCGTTCCTGCTCTCGGCAGCGCCGCCGACCGACGGCTACGAGCAGATGCGGAAGGCGTACGAGGCCGGGTGGGCCGGCGGGGTGATGAAGACCGCGTTCGACGGCGTCCCGGTCCACATCCCGGCGCGCTACATGTTCGCGTTCGACAAGACGACCTTCGCCAACTGCGACAACGTCTCCGGCCACGCGCTCGAGCGCGTCTGCCGCGAGGTCGAGCGGCTCCGCCGCGAGTTCCCCGACCGGCTGACGCTCGCGTCCACCGGCGGCCCGGTTACCGGTCACGACGAGTTCGACCGCCGCGGGTGGCAGGCGAACACCGCGAAGCTCGAGGCGGCCGGGGCCTGCGGCATCGAGTACTCGCTCTCTTGCCCGCAGGGGGGAGACGGCACCAAGGGGGATATCGTCTCGCAGGACGCCGCCCTGACGGCGACGATCGTCGGCTGGGTGCTGGAGACCGGCGACCCCGGCGTTCCCAAGCTCTTCAAGCTCACCGGCGCGGTGACCTCGATCGCCCCGATCGTGACGGCGATCCGGGAGGTCCTGGCGCTCCACCCCGCCGCGCTCGCCGGCGTGACGCTCGCGAACACCTTCCCGACGCTCGCGTTCCGGCCAGGGCGCCGCGAGCGCTGGGACGAGGGGATCGTGGTCGGGATGAGCGGCGCCGGGGTGACGCCGATCTCCAACCTCACCCTGGCCAAGGTGGCGGGCCTCGGGGTCGCGGTGTCGGGCAACGGCGGCCCGATGGACTACCGCTCGGCCGCCAACTTCCTCGCCCTCGGCGCCCGCACCGTGCAGTTCTGCTCCGCCGTCATGAAGTACGGCTACGGCGTCGTCGGCGAGCTGCACTCCGGCCTCTCGCACCTGCTCGAGGCGCGTGGCCTGGGGTCGGTCGCGGAGCTGATCGGCCGCGCGCTGCCCGGACCGGTCACCGACTTCATGCAGCTGCCGGCGGCCAAACAGATCTCGCACGCCGAGGCCGCGCTGTGCGTGCACTGCGGCAACTGCACGCGCTGCCCGTACCTCGCGATCGCGCTCGACGCCGAGGGGGTGCCGCACACCGACCCCGAGCGCTGCGTCGGCTGCTCGTTCTGCACCTTGATGTGCTTCACCGGCGCCCTCGCGATGCGCGACCGCACGCCCGCAGAGGCGGCGGCGCTGCGCGAGGCGTGAGAGCCGGCGACCCGGAGTTGAGGAGGCGGACGTGGACAGCCTGCTGATCACGAACGGTACGGTGGTTACTCTCGGCGCGACCAGCCGGGTGCTTCGCCGCCACGACGTGCTGTGCGAGGGCGGACGGATCGCGCGGATCGCGCCGGGCGGCGCGATTACGGCCGGCGGGGCGCGGGTCATCGATGCCGCCGGCAAGCTCGTGCTGCCGGGGTTCATCAACGCGCACACGCACTTCTACTCGGCGTTTGCGCGCGGCCTGGGCAAGGCGGCGCCATCGGCGTCGTTCCGCGAGGTGCTCGAGCACCTGTGGTGGCGGCTCGACCGCGCCCTCGACCTCGAGGACTGCCGCCTCTCGGCGCTGGTCACGGCGATCGACGCGGTACGCCACGGCACCACGACGCTCGTCGATCACCACGCGAGCCCGCACGCGGTGCGCGGCTCGCTCGATGCGCTCGCCGCGGCCGTCACCCAGGTGGGCGTGCGCGCCTGCCTGTGCTACGAGGTGTCAGACCGGGACGGCGAGGCGATCGCCCGCGAGGGGATCGAGGAGAACGCGACGTTTGCCGCGCGCTGCCGGCGGGAGCGCGACCCGCGCCTCGCCGCGACGTTCGGCCTGCACGCGGCGTTCACGCTCTCGGATGCGACGCTGGAGCGCGCCGCAGCGGCCGCGCGCGAGTACGGCGCGGGCTTCCATGTCCACGTCGCCGAGGCGGCCTCGGACGAGGAGCACTCGATGCGCAAGCACGGCGAGCGGGTGGTCGAACGGCTGCACCGCCTCGGCATCCTTGGCCCCGGGACGATCGCCGCCCACTGCGTCCACATCGACGGCCACGAGGCCGCGCTGCTCGCCGAGACCGGCACCGCCGCCGTCCACAACCCGCAGTCGAACATGAACAACGCGGTTGGGGTCGCGAACGTGCCGGGGATGCTGGACGCCGGGGTGCTCGTCGGCCTCGGCACCGACGCCATGACGACCGACATGCTCGAGGAGCTGCGCGCCGCGCTCTTCGTTCGCCACCTCGCCGCCGGCGACCCGTCGTGCGGCTTCATGGAGACGGTCTCGCTCCTGGTGTCGGGCAACGCCGCAATCGCGGAACGGTTCTGGCCGGGAGAGGGCCTCGGGGAACTCGTCGAGGGTCATGCGGCGGACATCGTGCTGGTGGACTACGACCCGCCGACGCCGCTCGACGAGAGCACGCTCTTCGGACACCTCGTGTTCGGCGTGTCGCAGGCGGCCGTGGACACGACGATCGCCGGCGGCCGCGTGCTGATGGCAGGGAGAAGGCTCGAACTCGACATCGACGAGGCCGAGGTCATGGCCAGGGCGCGCGAGCGTGCGGCGGCGCTGTGGGAGAGGTTCTGAAGACCGGGGTCCGGGGACCAGGGTCCGGGGACCGGGAACAGCCCGACGTGCTGGTCCGGGGGGGGACGGTGTGGACGCCGGAGGGCGCACGGGCGGCCGACGTGCGAATCAGCGGCGGCACGATCGCGGAGATCGGCGACCTCGCGCCGCTCCCCGGCGAGCGCGTGATCGACGCGACCGGGTTGCACGTGCTGCCGGGGATGATCGACGCGCACGTGCACGCCGACGACGCGATCGGGCCGTACGAGCTCGCCGACACCTTTCCGACCGCCTCCGAGTTGGCGCTCACCACGGGCGTCACCACGCTCGCGGGGTTCGTCACGCAGCGCCCCGGCGAGACGCTGACCGCGGCCGTCGAGCGCTGCCGGGCGCGCGCCCGGGGGCGCAGCCGGTGCGACGTCCGCTTCCACCTGACGCCGACGGCGTGGCCGTGGCCGTGGGACGAGGTCGAGAGCCTCGTGGCCGCGGGCTGCACCACGTTCAAGCTCTACACCACCTACCGCGAGGCCGGGCTGTTCACCAGCTACGAACGCCTGGCCGCAGTGATGGAACGTCTCGCCCCCCTCGGCGCGCGGCTGCTCGTGCACTGCGAGGACGACGAGGTCCTGCGCGCGGTGGACGCGTCCGCGCTCGACCCGGGCGACGCGCACGAACACGGGCGGTTGCGCCCCGAGGCCGCCGAGGTCGCCGCCGTCGAGCGCGTCCTCGACCTCGCCGCGCGCACCGGCTGTCCGGTGCATATCGTCCACGTCTCGACCGCGGACGCCGTCGCGCGGATCGCAGCCGCGCGCTCGCGCGCCGCGGTCACCTGCGAGACGGCGCCGCACTACCTGCTGCTCACCGACGCGGCGCTGTCGGGCCGCAACGGACACCGTTTCCTGTGCACGCCGCCGCTGCGCGCCACCGCGACGCGGGCGCGCCTCGAGGCCGACGCGGCCGCGGGCGCGTTCGACCTGTTCGCGACCGACCACTGCGCGTTCACCAAGGCCGACAAGGACGCGGGACGAGACGATATCCGCGCGGTCCCTTCCGGCGTCGCCGGGGTCGGCGCCCTCGTCCCGATGCTCTTCGAGCTACTGGTCGTGCGGCACCACCTCGGCCTCGGGGAGCTGGCAACGCGCCTCGCCGCCAACCCCGCAAAGCTCCTCGGCATCTACCCGCGCAAGGGCGCGATCGCCGCTGGCTCCGACGCGGACCTCGTCGTCGTCGATCCCTCCGGCCCGCGGCGCCCCGTGGTCTCGACGCTCGCGGACGCGTACGAGACCTACCCCGGCCGCACGACCACCTGGAACGTCCGCCACGTGCTGCTGCGCGGCGAGGCGGTGGTTGCAGACGGCGCGCTCGTCGAGCCCGCCCGGCCCACCGGCCAGCTCCTGGCGTGAGGCGATGGGAGCCGGCGTCCTCCCGGTCGCGCTGATCACCGTGGTCGCGGCGGCGACGGCCGCGCTCGTGGCGGCGGAGCTGCGAGGGCTGCGGCGGTGGGGCGTGGCCGCCAAGGTGGTCGCCTCGTTGGGGTTCGTCCTCCTCGGACTGTGCCGCGCCCATCTCGCAACCCCGTACGACGCGCGGGTGCTGCTGGCGCTCGTCCTGTGCCTGGCCGGCGATGTGCTGCTCGCGCTGCCACGTGGCCTCGCCGCCGGTCTCGGCTGCTTCCTTGCCGGGCATCTCGCCTACGCGACCGCGCTCGCGACGCTGGTGCCACTCGGCGAGTGGCCGTGGCCCTTGGCAGCGGCGATGGCGGTCCCGAGCGCCGCCGCGGCGGCGTGGCTGTGGCCGCACCTCGGACGGATGCGTGTCCCCGTGCTCGCCTACATCGCGGTGATCACCGCGATGGCGTGGGGCGCGCTCTCGGTCGCGGGGCACGCGCCCTGGATGACGTGGGCGGGGGCGCTGCTGTTCTACCTCTCCGACCTGGCGGTCGCGCGCGACCGCTTCGTCGTCCGCCGCTTCGCCAGCCGCACCTGGGGCCTCCCCGCCTACTACCTCGCCCAGGTCCTGCTGGCGCTGACGCTCGGCCGCTGAGCGGCAGGCGGTCGCGGTCGCGCTTCACCTTTGAACTGCATGCGCACCTGTCGGTCACGCCCCACATCGGTCCGATGTAGGGGCCGGGCTTGGCCCCGCCCGACGTCGCCCCCGCGATGCCTCCCGCTCGCCTGCGGGCGGCCGCAAGGGCTTGCCCCTACGCAGAAGATCAACGACCGCGCGCCCGGCGGTCGCGCCCCACATTGAGACGGGACCATCCCGTGGGGCGGGCGCCTCGCCCGCCCTGCGAGGGCTCGCGGGCACAAGGCCGTCGCGCGCGGCCGAGGGCGGCCGCGCCACGAAGACCTGGATCGTTGGTAGCGGCCGCCCGCCGGGCGGCCGGCGTCGTCGCAGATTGACACGACCGGAGGTCAGTGCGAGGAGCGCACCTCGCGGACGACGCCGCGCGCCAGGAACACCTGCGTGACGCCGGGGGCGAGGGTGACGCTCTGCGGCAGGTAGCTTCCCTCCAACCAGACGATGCGCTGCGCCGCGAGCGCGTTCTGGAGTCGGGTGACGGCGCCCTGGAGCTGGAGGTCGGTGGAGATGTCGTCGGGGACGCCCCACCCGGGCAGGGAGAGCCCCGCAATCCGCCGCTCCGGCGTCCAGATGAACAACGGGACGTTGAGGCTCTCGAGGTAGGCCCGCGCGGCCGTGACGGAGATCGTGCTCGCGTCGGACGGCGCCTCGCCGACGATCAGGACCACCGCACGCCGGCGGTTGAGGGCCGCCGCCTGCATCCCGGCGGTCGCCACCGCGTTGGCGAGCTGCTGCTGCTGCGGGCCGGCGGCCGGGAAGTTGAAGCGGAAGATGAGGGTGCGCACGTCGTCCACGTCGGTGTCGAGGGGGATCGACATCGGGAACAGGCCTGGTGCGGCGGCGCCGCCACCCGGGCCCGGCTGCGGCACGGCCCAGAGCCCGTAGAGGCGGTTGCCGCCCTTGCTCGGCTGGATCGGGATCGTGGTGGTCATGGCGCCGGAAAACGGGTTGGGCGGGGTGATGCCGCGGAACCGCTGGGCGCTGTCCTGGTCGAAGACGATGACCGCGTCGGTGTGGCCCTCCTCGACGCCTACGACGCGCAGCGGCCGGGTGCCGCTGCGGAACCACCCCTGCATCGCCTCGACCGGCGGCAGCGTCTGGCCGGGACGCACGACGACGGCGACCGCAGTCAGTTCGGTCGCGGTGTTGGCCGCGACGTCGCCGCCGAGGCTGCTCTCGGTGCGCGCCACGACGCCCTTGGGGAACACGACCTCGACGGCGAGGAAGTGAGTCCGCTTGAAGTCGACGCGGGGGAGCGGGATCCGCTCCGGGTCCTTGACCGGGAGTTCCTGGCCGTCGAGCTTGACGTCGAAGCGTTTCGGCCGCGCGTTGTCGATGGTGTGCCAGGCGAGGCGCGCGAACGCCGGCGTGCCGCCGGCGCCCGCTTCCACCAGAACGCGGGCCTCGGCGGGCGGCCGCGGCAGGTTGACCCACTGGCGGACCCGGGCGACCTCCTTCCCCTCGGCGTCGCGCCCGACCGCGACAAGCTCGTGGGGGAGCGGCAAGTTGCCGAAGCTGCAGCCGACCTCCCACGGCGCGGCGCGCACCGTGCCGAGCGAGACGCCGTCGAGGAAGACGTCGGCCGAGACCACCGGCGGGCCCACCATCACCCGCACGGGTCCGAACCCGAACACGAGACCGAGAAATAAGGTCTGGAAGGCGATCACCGGCCTGCCTCCGCGGCGCCCCAGTGTCGGCGGCGCCAGATCGTTCAGGATAGACCTAGTACGTACGGCGCGAGGGCGGATCCTTGCGGCGGCCCTGACTCCGACGGGCGCTCGGCGCGGCCCGTCAGTGGGCGGTGTTGGCCGCCGGGAACGCGGCTTCGGCGAATGTGAGGCGTCCCTCGTGGAGCGAGGCTCCTCGCAGGGCGAGCGCCAGGACCTCGTCGAGATGGCCCACCGTGACCACCGTGAGCCGCTGCCGCACCTCGGCCGGGAGGTCCTCGAGATCGGCCTCGTTGGCCTGCGGCAGCAGGATCGTCGTGATCCCGGCGCGCACCGCGCCGAGCACCTTCTCCTTCACGCCCCCGATCGGCAGCACGCGGCCCGAGAGCGTGATCTCGCCGGTCATCGCGAGGTCGTGGCGCGCCGGACGGCCGGCCAGGGCCGAGACGAGGGCAACCGACATCGTCACGCCGGCGGACGGCCCGTCCTTGGGGATGGCGCCCGCCGGGATGTGGACGTGCACGTCGCGCTCGAACGCCGCCTCCTCGATGCCGAGCTCCTCGGCGTGGGCGCGCGCGTAGCTCCACGCGGCGCGCGCCGACTCTTTCATCACGTCGCCGAGTTGGCCCGTGAG
>PKYI01000177.1 GCA_003133645.1 Acidobacteriota bacterium
GGCGACCCGTCGCGCTCCGCGGACGGCACCGGGCTCGGCCTGCCGATCGCGGCCGAGGTAGCCAGGGCGCACGGCGGGAGGATCGAGATCGAGAGCGCGGAGGGGCACGGCACAGTCTGCATGGTGACCCTCCCCGCGGCAACGTTGGGAAGCCCGCAGTAGCTAGGTCTGCAGTCTGCTTGGTGACCTACAGGGCATCGAAGAGCAGCCGCAACTCGCGGCGAAGGTTCGAGAGTTGTCCACTAAGGTGCACCAGCCAGTCGTAGGCAGTACGGTCCGGGGGAAAAGCGTCTGGCGGCAGAGTGAACACCCGGCCACGGGACACGAGCACGTAGTGCTGCCCGTCGACGCTGTCGGTAACTCAGTGAAGCCAATTCCGCAACCGCGACAGAAGCGGTCCTCGTCGTCGACTGCCGACCCACACCGCAGACATTGGTCCACATCTCCAGATCATCCAGGCCCGAGGGCCAGTCGTAGCCCCGCAGCCGGCGGTGCAACGTGGGTAGGCGATCCCCGGCTCGGCGATGAGTACGTCTTCAATCTCCACTAGATGTCGCCAGTCGTCACCAAAGTCGTAGCGATTGAGGAACCGCCGCTGGCCGCTCAATCTCGCGAGCAAGCGTGACGTGCGCCTCATCTTCCAGGGACGGCGTCGGCACAAGGCTGCCAAGCTCGGGGGCAAGCTGGCCGAGCAGGTCGGCAAGGCCGTCGACAGCGATCGGCTTCTCGTTCGGAGCCTCTCGGTCCGGCACACCGATGCAACGGTCCGGAAGAACGAAGTCGTGGCGGTGACAGCCCCTCCAGCCAAAGGCGGTCAGCATGACGGCGCTCAGCTCGGCGAAGCTGAACGTAGCGGGAACCTCGAGGCGCCGCCAGACGAGAGGGCGAATGCCCTGCAAGGTCACCGTCAGGCGGGCGATAGTACTCACGCGCACCAGATTACCTTCGACCGGCGCTCTCGAGGATAGGACCGAGTAAGTGTATCGGCCGACAACGTGGGATGCCACGCGTTCTTGGCACGCATAGTCGCCCTCCCCGCCAAACCACTGCTAGCGCGCGGGCGCAGATGAGTGCAGCTGCCCCCGCCTCTCTGGCGATCCCTACTGCGATACCAAACTGCTCTCGCAAAACATCGTGCTCGATGCGGCCCGCCAAGGCGCCATCTCGGCGATCGTCATCCAGCCCTCCCAGATCTACGGGCCGCAAGATCGCACCTGGACGGGGATCCCCCCGCGCATGATGCGCCGCGCCTGCTGGTCGTGCCGGCACCCGAGGGCGGCCGGGTACAGCCGCTCTTCGTCTCGGACGCCGTGGAGGGCGCGCTGGCCGCGCTGATGCGGGGGCAGAGCGGCCAGTGCTACATCCTCTGTGGCGAGCAGGAGCTCAGTGCCCGCGAGTTCTTCGAGCACTACGTGGCGCCCGGCGGCCACCAGCGGAGATACCTGACACCTACACCAGTGCCCTCTCACGGCGGTAACACCGGTTCGAATCCGAGTCAGTGTCGGCAACGCGTCGGCAGACGGCCGACATCATTGCGTGATTCCACCGCTTGGGGCAGCACGAGATGTCGGGCGGCGCGACAGAACATCGCGCCTTGCAGGGATTTTCTGGTGGCGAGGGGCAGAATTGAACTGCCGACACCATGATTTTCAGTCGTGATCGGTGCCAGCGGATCATGACATCGCCCATGATCAGGCGGCAGGTGGCCTGACTGTGGCCCCTGAGAGGGCCGACCACCACAAACAGGGGCACAACGCGAAGCCCTCGTCGGCAAGCCGTCGGCCGCGTATCTACGGTTATGTGTCCGGATTGTGCGAGAACGGCATGCTTTTCGCGGCGTATCGCTCAGCAGCTTCTGCCTCTGTTTTCAGAGCTCTGTAATCCACGTTAACGACTTGAAGCCCGCAAAGACAAAAGTGAGCGGGAATGGCCACGGCTTAGTTCCACTCCCTATCTTTCCGTGGTTATTTAGCGGATAGCTTCAGTCTTCGGCGGCCCGGCAGAGTAGCCAGCACAGGCGCCGTTTCCGGAGCAGATCAGCGCCGGCGAAGTGCCATCTCAGTGCCAACCCCCCGTGGGATGTCCCCTCATAGCTTCGGGGATGCCCGTGGTGCCTACGACGAAGGCAGATTGTGCTGGATACCGCCACAACAAGCGCGACGCCTCGGTTCGCCCAAGTGCCAAGCAGGTGCCAAGTTGTCGTGGCCGCGAAGGTCGCCGAAGCGAGGAATGGCGGCGGCCTGTCGTGACCTCGCGTCGAGGTCTTTTCAGCCTATCGCGTGCCACCCCCGCCCGGGCGACTTGATCAACGAGCCCTTCAGCGGCTCGGATATGGCAATCACGGGCAGCCGAGATCATTGGACGGCGGTGTTACGCTATCGAGGGGTCACCGGCCTTTGGCGGCGACCAGATGGGAGCCTTCATCGGGAGCAAGACGGTGAGGGAGGTAGTCGATGCCAGGGCACAGGGAAACCGAGCAGGAAATTGCCCGCCGAGTCGAGCTGATCTACCAGCCCGTCCTGAATGGTCTCCGCGAGCCTAATATCCGCGAATATCTAAGACAACGGGGCGAGGCCTGGGCGGACACGATCAGCCGGGCACAGCTCCATGTCTACATGCGTCGCGCCCTCGACCTGCAGGCCAATGCCGCCAACCAGTACAGACGCGCGCGCCTAAGTCAGGCGCTGTGCCGCATGGACGACGCCTACGCCCTGGCGCGCTCGCAGCAGAACGTGAGGGGCTGTGTCGCGGTGACCGATCGCATCATCAAGCTGCTGCGGCTCGACAAGCCTATCGAGGTCGATGTCGAGGCTCTCCTGGACGACCTCGACCGGGCCTTGGAAGAGAGGGAGCGCGATGCCCTCAAGCGCAAGGCAGCGAAGCCGCGGACGAAAAGAGTTGCTCCAGACACTGAGTGACGAAGAGGCCGCCGAGCCGCACCGCACTGGTGCCCGAAGGCCAGGAGATCGTGGTCGTCGAGCCTGAAGAGTTCACAAATCGCGACACCCGTCTTGAACAGCGGCATCGCTTAGCATCGGCACTCCGTCCCATCCCCAAGGAGGCGCCGCAATGCTATTCTCGCTCGTCTATTTCGGCCTGGGTCGCCTGCTTCAGACACTGGCTCTGACCGACCGCAACGACCCCGCCCGCGACATCGAACTCTTGGTTCTCCGCCATCAGCTCGAGGTCCTCAGCCGGCAGGTGGGCCGTGCTTCGTTCCGCCGTCGAGATCGCCTACTACTCGCCGCAACAAGCCGACTCCTGCCGAGAGAGCGCTGGGATGTGTTCCTGGTCAAGCCGCGGACACTGTTGCGCTGGCATCGCGAGCTGGTCCGTCGCAAGTGGACGTACCGGCGAGCCTTGGGGCCCGGCAGACCCAGGCTCGACGATGGAACCGTGGAACTCATCCTACGACTGGCCAGAGAGAATCCCCGATGGGGCTACCAGAGGGTTCGGGGCGAGCTGCTGAAGCTGGGTACCGCAGTCTCAGCCACGGCCATCCGCACGATCGTCCGCCACGCAGGTCTCGGCCCCGCGCCTCGCCGGGGCGGTCCTACGTGGAGGCAGTTCCTTGGCCAACAAGCCGCGGCAATCCTAGCCTGCGATTTCTTCACCGTGGAGACCGCGAGGCTGAAGACCCTGTATGTGCTCTTCTTCATCGAACTGTCCACGAGACGTGTCCAGCGCGCCGGGGTGAGCGCCCATCCGCACTCGGCCTGGATCACCTGAGCAGGCCAGAGACCTCGCCATCGACGGGAGACTCGAAGATGTCTTCTCCCTCATCTGTGACCGAGACGCCAAGTTCTGCGGCCCCTTCGACGAGGTCTTTCGCACGGAGGGACTTGGGGTGGTGAGAACGCCCTACCGGGCGCCTCAAGCCAACGCCTTTGCCGAACGTTGGGTGCGGACCGTTCGCCAGGAGTGCCTCGATGACGTGCTGGTCTGGGGACGGGGCCATCTCGAACGCGTGCTTTGCGACTACGTGCACCATTACAACGCCGAGCGACCGCACCGGGGTCTCGGACTCGATTGTCCCATCCGGCGACCCACGCCCACTCAAACCGGTGGCGGCGGAACAGTCGAGAGACGAGACCGGTTGGGGGGACTGATCCACGAGTACTTCCGCCGTGCAGCTTGACAGCCAATAAATGCACCCTTCAGGCACGCGCTGGGTGGCGCGCTCTCTCGGGTTCTGGCGCACACTGGGCGTCGCCATGCGGCTGCCGCGATCCTCGTACGGCACGTTCCGCGGCAGCGCGCCGACGGGCTGAAGGGAAGCGAGAAAGCGGTCGGGCGGCCCGGCGGGTGGCCGCCCGCCGGGCCGTCGTGGCGTGCGTCATCACAAGAGCCTGTAGCCGCCCCCGAGCGGCGTGATGCGCGAGCCGCCGAAGAGGTTGTAGCTTCGCGCTACCCCCGGCTCGCGGCGCTTGATGAGCAGGTGAGTGAGGCCGGCTCTCGCACCACCATGGGAAGTGGACCAAGGGATCGGCCAGG
Source organism: Acidobacteriota bacterium (assembly GCA_003133645.1). GTDB lineage: Bacteria > Acidobacteriota > Thermoanaerobaculia > Thermoanaerobaculales > Thermoanaerobaculaceae > RBG-13-68-16. Next base: position 4,495 of record PKYI01000177.1, read on the forward strand.
TCAATGCGACGGCGTGCTCAAAGAAGCGCGACTGACTCGCCGTCCGAGAGCCGCAGGAACGACTCATAGCCCGCGGCCCGTGCCAGTTCGAGGGCTTGAGCGAAGTGCGAGCCGACCTCCGCGGCGCGATGCGCGTCGCAACCGAAGGTGATGGCGATGCCCGCAGCGCGGGCGCGCCTGAGCAGGCTCGCTGAGGGAAACATCTCGGCCACGGGGTACCGGTCGAGCGCTGAGGTGTTGATCTCGATCGCCATGCCGGCCGCAGCGATGGCCGCCAGCGCGTCGTGCTCGAGCCCGCTCATGTCAGCTGAGGGACGAAAGCCCCACATCTTGGGCAGGTCGAGGTGGGCGACGACGTCGAAGGCGCCGGTCTGGGTGGCCTCGATGAGCGTCTCGTAGTAGCGCCGCCAGACCCGGTCCACGTCGCGCCAGCCGTCGGCTTCGAGATCGTCCGGCTCGTCGAAGCAGAAGCCATCGACGAAATGGACCGAGCAGAGGACGTAGTCGAAGGGATAGGCGGCGAGCAGCGCGAGCGTCTCGTCTGCGGCCTCGGGCAGGTAGTCGGCCTCGATGCCGGCCAGCACCCGCAGCTGCGGGTAGGCGGCAGCGATCGCCCGCACCGCCGCGACATACTCGTCGAGGCGGCCCTGGTCTGGGCCGCAGCCCTCGTCGGCAAAGCGCGCCGGGGTGAGGTGTTCAGCGAAGCCAAGTTCAGGCAGCCCGAGCTCCACGGCGCGTTCGACGCAGGCGCGCAGCTCATCCTCGCCATCCGAGAAACGGCTGTGGACGTGGTAGTCGGGGACGTGCATGGCGTCACTCTGCGTCTTTTCTATGAGCGCTACAACCCTCAGGAGGATCGCTCGTAGACGTCACGCAGCCGGCCGCGCCGTCTGCTTTTCGTGGTCGTCCGTCCCTCAGGTAGTCGCCGGATTCCTTGTAGGCCTTCGAGACGCTCAAGGGCTGGATGCGTCAGACGGCCATCAATGAGGGCAAGGCCGAAGGCCTAACGAGCGAGGAGCGCGAGGAACTCAGGCGCCTGCGCCGCGACGTGCGCGAAATCTACTTCAACCACGGGACACTAGAACTTCACGATGCTGACCACATCTGCAAGGCAGCAGTCGGGAATGGAGTCAGCAGCACGCATGAGGAAGTTGAGTTTTTCGATCCGCTCTCCGGACCGTGGCGCGCCGTTCTTCTGAAATGCCACCTGGAGTCCGACCGATAGATCCATGACCACGTCATCAATAACCCCGCCGGAACGTCCAGAGGGGACCGCAATTAGGTCGTGGTCGGCTGCATACTTGACTGATCATCCCCTT
>PKYI01000091.1:0-1765 GCA_003133645.1 Acidobacteriota bacterium
CTGAGCCTCGGCTATGCCAGACAGGATCGGGTTTCCCGCTTCGCTCGCGCCCGACAAGCCTCAGGACACCACCGCCTCTGCTTCCCGCGAAGACGCTCTCCGCAGCCCGCGCAGACGCGCGCTACGAGCTCGCCGAACGAGCGCCGGTAGAAGTGACAGATCTGCTCCGGGTCACCGGGAAGAGAGAGACCAGGGTTAGAAGCGCGCAGCTCCTCACAGGCAAGCGACGCCGCGATCGCCGATGGCCGCGATCGCGTGCTCTTCCTGACTCGCTTACCCGCGAGCGCTCGCCGAAGCGTCGCGAGACCGGACTCGATACGACCACGATCAAGCGCATCCGAAGCCGCAGCGTGCAACCCTCGCCGCGGAGGCAGGTGAGCTGCTCGATATCTCCGGTGAAGCCGTCGAGAGCGAAAACGTACGCATGCGTTAGTAGCGGCTGATCTCGATCAGCCGCTGGTCGCTGATGCCGAAGTGGTGTGCGACCTCGTGCAGCACCACGTGCCTGATCTGCCGGCTGAGCAGTTCTGGGTCGTGTCCGTAGAGGCGTTCGAGCGGGCGACGGTAGATCGTGATCTTGTCCGGGAGCGCCCCGCTGTAGTTACTGCCCCTTCGCGTGAGCGGCACGCCCTGGTAGAGACCGAGCAGTCGCTGCCCTGGCGGCGGCTCGTCTCCAACCACGACCTCGACGTTCGAGATCTGTTCGCGAAGATTAGGCGGCAGCGAATCGAGCGTGTCTTGGATCAGCCGCTCGAAGTCCGGCGGCGTGTTTTGTGGATCGCTGCCCTGCACCTACGAGAGCCTAGCCCGACAGGCACGGGAGGCGCGGCCGCGCGATGCTGAGCGGCCCGCTGGCGCTGCGGCGTGCGGTTTGTCGCATAGACGTAGCGCACGGCGGCGCTGACGAGCGATCACTTTCCGCGCGAGGTCTTCTTCTTCGGCTTGGGCTTGGCCTGGACATTCTTCCCCGCAGCCGCTGCCCGTGCCCTCTGCCTCTTCGTCGCCACGTCAACCCCCACCTCGCAGGACAAGAAGACTAATGCTAACGATCGCCCGGCCCGAAAGACCAGATCGCCGCGACCAGCGGCGAGACGGGATCTGCGAGGAACCTGCTCCCGTCCGAGCCCCGATGCTGGGAGCCATCTCAACCCCGGCCGTCCTGACCGCATGGGCGATTGCCGCAGCGGTGGCGATCACTGTCTTCCTGCACGCAACCAGACGAGGCAACCGCCACGCTACCGCTTGGGGAGTCGGTGCCTTCCTCTTCATGATCCCCGTGCTACCGATCTACGTCCTCCGCTGCACCCTCCGGCCTGGAAACCCAAGACGGTGGTGAGGCATTGAGAGCACTTGGCCCCCAACGCTGCTGCCACCTCTGGGCGATTTGTATGCGCCAATACTCACCGAAGCTTCCTGCCGCGGACGGGGCCGGAGAGTAACGCCTTCACCGAAGTGCGGATACCAAACGCCTCGCCCTCGCCGAGCAGGATGCGCGTCGAGTACGAGCGCAACTACTACGAGAGCAAGCGGCCCTGCGGGCCGTTCGAGCCCGTCCAGCCAGCGCTAGAGTGGAGCGCGCTGACCGGGCTCGAAGGAAAGGTATCAGTCAGATAGCCGAGCCTCTAGGAAAGCCAGGGTGCTTCAGTCACGCCCCGTGGGTGGAGTGGGCGAGTATGCCATCGCCTGACAGCAGATCATCGGGGCTTCTGGTGGGCAAGGCGGCTCAACTGGTGCAGCGCCTGACGTCTCTCGCGAGTTGGTAGAC
>PKYI01000091.1:1779-4168 GCA_003133645.1 Acidobacteriota bacterium
CCCGCATCGGCTTACCGGCTCGCTCCAGCGCCAGCGTCACGGTCTCGAGCACCGGGCTCACCTTGGCTGGAGCAGGGCGAGGCTCGCGAGGATCGACCGAGGCCCGATGGAGCAATTCGTCGTGGAGCGCCCCCAACCGAGAAAGCTCAACACCGAGTCGAGGGTTCGAACGTGCCCCGTTTAGTTCCAAAAGGTTCGAACGTGCCCCGCTGTCTATGACCCAAGCTTCGACGTCCAAACCCGCGCGCGCGGCCCCATAGTTCGCATCCGCCACGGCCTAAATATCAGAGAAGGAATGTCCTTTGTCCAAACCGTTGCGGGGCGGAGTCCGGTCGCTCAGCTTGTGATGGTGACCGGCACGCCGGGGCTGATGCGAACAACCAGCCAGCGCATCATGCTGTTGCTGAGGCGCACGCAACCGTGGGAGACAGCAGTGCCGAGGACGCCGCCTACGTTTGCCAGCCCGTGCAGGGCGATCTGGCCTGGGCCGCCCTCGAACTCCTGCAACACGTTGGAGCGGGCGCTTAATGCGAGCGCGAACGGCGCGCCGACATCGCCGGCTCGCAACTGGATCACTTCTTCGACGAAGAACTCGCCGCGCGGCGTCGGCGTCGAGGGCTTGCCCACGACCGCCTTGACGATTCGCACCGGGCGGCCTTTCTTGTAGACGATCACTTGTCGCCTAGAGGTATTGACGACGATGTGCCAGCGCGTCGCCGAGGCAACCGTCGCACGTTGTCTGATCCAGCCCGTATGTCCGTTCGGGCGCCCGGGAAGCCTGACGTGCAGCCACCGGAGGCCGCCGGCGCCGGTCCTGTCACCAAGAACCGGAAGCACTGTTCGCTCCCCCGTGATCGGCCGCCGCGCCTGCACCACCTCAAGCCGCGCTGAATCTTTAGCGGGCTTCGAGAACGCCTCGTGCGCGCTGGATAGCGCCGCCAACTTCTGGGTCGGCCTCACGACCGCCGCTGTGACGGAGCGCGCCGGTGCCGCTCCCGTCCACGTCGCGGCGAACAGCACGAGCGTTGGCAGTATGAGCCGTAAACAATGGCTGCGCACGGTCACCGCTCCTAATACCTGTTTGCGCAAGAAACAGCACGAGCGGGCGGCGACGCCACCCGCTCGTGATCGCTGGAGCCCATCGGGTTCCAGCGAGACGTCGCTCAACCCGTAAACCCGACGTGGCGGCGAGCCGGTCGGGCGTGACCACGCTTCGCGTTCGCGGCCTTCTTCTTCGCGGCCGCCTTCTTCGCGGCCGCCTTCTTCACTGCGGCCTTCTTCGCCGCAGTGCTCTGTGTGGTTGTCCCCGTGGTGGCTGTCGTGGACGACGAACCAGCGCACGTTGACCTCGCGATCTTGTCGGTGTCGAGTGTTACTGCGCCGTTTCGAGCTAACACTCGCCCGTCAACCGTCACGCCGGTGGTGACGGTGATGCTGGTCAACGCGATCACAGTGCCCCGGAAGGTGGAGCCGGTGCCGAGCGTCGCGGAGCTCCCGACCTGCCAGAAGACGTTGCAGGACTGGGCGCCGTTGATCATCTTCACCTGACTCCCCGATGCCGTGGTGAGTGAGGAGCCCGCCTGGAAGACGAAGACGGCGTTCGGGTCGCCGCCCGCGTTAAGCGTGAGCGTCCCGGTGAGTCCGACCGAGGAGGCGGATTTGTAAACCCCAGGCGCCAGGGTTAGCCCGCCGAGGTCGGCCGCGATCGGAGAGGTCGGCCCCTCGCCGGCCGCGGTGGTGTAGGCGGTGATCAGATCGGTCTTCGCCCCCTGCGTGACTGCGTCGCCGGCGTGGTTTGCCCCGGTCACGGTGATTGACGCGGTCCCGGTCATCGACGTGGTCGGGAAGGTCCCGAGATCGCCGGTGACGGTGGTTGGGCCGGTGTTGGTGATGCCGGAGCCGGCCAGGACCGCGAAACTGTTTGCGGTTCCGAGCGGCACGGCGGTCGCCGCCGCCGAGGCGCCGCCGACGAGCCCGACCAGCATCCCGAGCACGAGCAGCGCGAGGAGAGCCGTACCCCACGTGGCGCGGGAGCGGAAACGTCTCGCGCCCGGCCGGCGCTTGAAGATGGAAAGCTTCATATTCGGTCCCCCTCAGTTTGAACTCATCGCCGATCAAAACGCGGCGCCGGTCAGCCTGCTCCGACCTGCTCTGCCGAGGGCGGACCCTTCGCGGTGGCCGATGACTTCGGCCGCCGCTACTTAATCGCTGCGTCGATCAATGAGGCGCCGCATTACGGATCTTAGTACGGGTGAGTCCGCTCCGATAGATGGTTGACCCCGAAGGGTTCGTAAACTCAAGCGCGTAGGGTTCGCAAACTCGTCCGCGGCCTCCGGGGTGTCGGCTTCACTACGTTCGGCGTGAATGGTGCCATTACTCAGGTCGCGGG
>PKYI01000125.1 GCA_003133645.1 Acidobacteriota bacterium
CCACAGGGAAAACGCCGGGATCGCCGCATCGAGCGCGATGACGAGGAAATACCGCAGCGGGGAGAATCGTATTCGACCTGCCGCTCCAGTCATGAGTCGAGTGACGCCATTTCGGCTTGCACGGGTATCGCCCCGGTCGGGTTTCATCGCTCGATCACCTGGCGCATCTGACCATGCATTCTACAACTTCTTCCCCGCGGTGCAAGCCCCCGCTGCGGCCATCCGAACGAACGCCACTCCGCTTCGTTGCCGTTCGACCCGCATGAGCGAGCCGCAGGTGCAGCCTCACGCCCCACGCCCACACACCCTTTGTCATCCTGACGCCCCGCGTCTCCGCTGTCATCCTGACGCCCCGCGCAGCGGGGCGGAAGGATCTCGTAGTCCCCTGAGACCCTTCGTCGCTTCGCTCCTCAGGGTGACAGGGCTGTCATCCTGACGCCCTGTGCATCCTCGCTGTCATCCTGAGCGAGCGTAGCGAGCGAAGGATCCCCCCGCGCCACGAGGGCCGTGACTTCGGTGCGGAAGGGCGTCACAAGCTGCATGAGACCCTTCGCCGGCGACAACCCCTGCCCAGGCCGCCGACTACACCGCCTCGACGAAGCCGGCCCAGAGCCGCCCTAGTAGCTCGTGCACCGCCGCCGTCGAACGGAACAGCGCACCGGGCGAGGGCACCCACGCCCGCAGGCCGGTGGCCGGCGCACCCTCCGCGACGCTCGCCGGCGCCGCGATCGCATCAAGCCCAGCCTGAGCCGCCAGCTCCATGGCTCTGGGCATGTGCTCGGCCGAGGTCACGATCACGACCCTCTGCGTGCCCACCAGAGCGTGCAGCGCCGCAATCTCCTCAGCCGTATCCCGCGGCGCGTCGAAGCCGACGATCCGGGAGGGATCGACCCCCAGCGACGCAGCCGCGCGCGCCATCACCTCCGCGTTGGAGAGATCGCTGCCATCACTCCAACCTGAAACGACCATCCGGCTCCCAGGCGCCAGTCGCAATACGCGGACCCCTTCCACGAGCCGCTCGAGTCCGGGCGTCTGCAGCCAGGCTGTCGCGGGCCTTCCCGGCTCAGGCTCGTACCCGGCGCCCAACACGGCCACCGCGGCGACGCCCTCGAGCGGCGCAGCAGGCATCAGCGCTGTGTATCGCTGCTCGAGCGGCCGGGTCAGCCCATCCGCCACCGGCCCGAGACTGAACACTACGAGCACCACGAACCCCGCAATCACTAGGTCCCGCCCCAGCCGCTTCCTCCGCGTAAACCCAGCCACGACGCCCGCTCCGAGCAAGAGCATCGAGAGTCCGAGTGGACTCACACACCAGCCGATCAGCTTCTTGATCGCGTAGCCCATCCAGCCCCTGCTGCGAACCAAAGCCTCATCTTGACGCCCCGCGTGTGGTTGTCATCGTGAAGCCCCGCACCTCAATGTCATCCTGGGCACCCGCGTTTGCTTGTCATCCTGGGCCATGCCGCAGGCGAGTCTGTCCTGAGCGAAGCGAAGGAGAGGATTCCCCGGCGCTGCAAAGCCGGTTTCGGCAGTCCCAATCCGCCCGTTAGGCCTCCCACACTCAGGTCCGAACCGTTCCGCAGCACCGCCCCACAATCTCGATCACCCGGTTCCGATCGGCCACGGCCAGGTTCGAACCTGACGGCAGGCACAACCCATGCTCGAAGATTTGCGCCGACACCGCACCGCCCACCGCGCGGCAGGACGCGAACACGGGCTGCAGGTGCATCGGCTTCCAGATCGGCCGCGACTCGATGTTCTCCGCCTCGAGGGCTAACCGTACGTCCTCGCGCGTTGCGCCGAACGCGACGGGATCGATCGTCAGGCAGGTGAGCCAGCGCGTGCAACGGCCGTACGGTGCCTCGGGCATGAACTCCACGCCCGGCAGCTCCCCGAGCGCCGCGGCATAGGCATCGAAGTTGGCGCGCCGTGCAGCCACCCGCTCGTCGAGCACGGTCAACTGGCCACGGCCGATCGCGGCAAGCACGTTGGACATCCGGTAGTTGTAGCCGATCGCTGTGTGCTGGTAGTGCGGCGCAGGGTCGCGTGCCTGGGTCGCCAGGAAGCGGGCGCGCTTGATCAGGGCCTCGTCGGACGAGACCAGCATCCCACCGCCAGAGGTTGTAATGATCTTGTTGCCGTTGAACGAGAACGCCGCGGCGCGCCCGTACGACCCGGCGGGCCGTCCCGCACAAGTAGCGCCCAATGCCTCGGCCGCGTCCTCGATGAGCGTGACACCAAAGCGCTCGCAGATCGGCACGATGCGGGTGTAGTCCGCGCACTGCCCGTAAAGGTCTACGGCCAGCACGGCCCTCGGTAGCTTCCCGGCCCTGGCGCACCGTTCCAGCTCCGCCTCAAGCAAGTCTGGGTCCATGTTCCAGCTCACCGCGTCGCAGTCGATGAACACCGGCTGCGCGCCGCAGTAGGTGATCGCGTTGGCGGTAGCCGAGAAGGTCAGCGAGGAGCAAACCACTTCGTCCCCGGCCTCGACGCCGAGGAGCATGGCGGCCAAGTGCAGCGCGGCGGTGCCGGAGGAGAGCGCCGCTGCGTGCGGCATTCCGACCCACGCCGCGAACTCGCGCTCGAATGCGTCGACGTGCGGCCCGAGCGGGGCGATCCAGTTGGTGGCGAATGCGTCCTGGACCAGTTGGAGTTCGCGACCGGACATGTGGGGGGAAGACAGGTAGACACGATTCACGTGAGGTTCTCCAATCCGGCGGGCAGCGCCAACAGATCCGGAAACTCCAGATCGACGTCAGGCCCCGATGGGAGGCTGGCGTGCAAGCCCCCGTCGCGGCGCACCCGCACGGTCCTCCAACCCAGGCTCTTCGGCCCCTCGAAATCCTTGGCGGGGTTGTCCGCCACGTAGACACACCGCTCGGCGCGAACGCCGGTCTCGTCCTCCACAACCTCGAACCCTCGTGGGTGAGGCTTGTCGTAGCCGGCTCCGAACGACCCTGTAAGCACAATAGGGCTGCACCAAGTCGACAGCCCAAGGGCGAACGCCTTGCCGTGTTGGCTCGCCACCGGACCATCGCTGACGACGGCGAGGCGACACCGGCCGGCAAGAACATCGAGTGCCCCTCTAGCGTCGGATAGCAGCGTGATCTGCGGCACGTGTTCCCGGTAGGCGCGCACCATTGCTTCGATCAGCGCGGCGTTCGCTTCCACGCCAAGCGTGGCGAGCGCCCGGTCGAAGATCACGCGCCGCACTCCGCGCTCAAACTCGGCGGTCGCCACATCGCGGAACCCGGCCACGCCGCATTCCTGGCGTAGCCACGCGTCAACGGCCGCGAAACCACTGGCCACGTAGTCGCGCTCGAGGTAGACCGTGTCATCGATGTCGAAGACAACGCAACCGAAACCAAACGTCACAGATCCAGTCCTATGTCCGCCGCCTGCGTGAAGACGGCATCGTCGTAGCGCAGCATGACGACCCCATGGCGCCACTGGTCATTCCGGGCCTCGCAGTCCAAGCCCAGGGTTTCTTGGATTACCCAGCGTGGGAAATCGGCTCCGGCCCTAAGGGAGAGTGGGAAGCCTCCGCCAAAGCGAGGGTTCAGCTCGATAATCGCGGCGCGGCCACTCGCGGAATCAAGGAAGACCTGGACATTGAGCACTCCGCTCGCCTCCGGGAGCGCTCCCGCAACGGTCATGGCCAGCCTCTCCAATTCAGGGCTCCGCACCGTGACGGCCTTGCTCACCTCCCCAGCACGCACCTCAAGCCTGCGCCGCGGCACCGCGCATCGGCACGTCCCGGCGCGGTCGATGAAGAGGTCGATGGTGTGCTCGAGCCCCTGCGCCATTTCCTGCACGATGACGTTCGCCTCGTCTCGGATCGCGTCCAACTCGGCCAGCGTGCCGATCCTGCCCACCCCGATCGAGGCGCTGCCGAACGTTGGCTTGGCCATCACCGGGAACGGCAAATCCTTGGGCGCGGCGGCGGCGTCCCACTGCTGGACGGTGGGCAAGCCGTGGGCCACGAGCCACTCGTGCGTCAACTTCTTGTCTCTGCCGATCGCCACCGTACCGTCGCCCGGGACGAGTACCTTCGTCCCCACTTCCGCGAACGCCGACCGATACCTGGCGTAGACGGGAAGTTCTGGATCAATCGTAGGAACGATCAATGCCACGCGTTCCCGCTCGCAGAGTTCCAGGATGGCCGGAACAAAACCCGATTCACTGCACCTTGGCACCAGGAACCCGGCGTCAGCACGGTGAAACGCCGCGGAAAGGGGCGAGCAGTCCACGGCTAGCATCCGCCCCGGTTTGTCAAGATCCCGCAAGGCCTGGCGAAACGCCTCGAGCAACCCGACCCGGCGGCCCGCCGACGAGATCAGCACATTGAACGGCGTCCCAGCGCTGCTCACAGTTCAGCCCTCACGGCTGCACTTTCTTCTGTCCGTTGCCTGCGGACCGAGGAACTCCGGCATCGTCGCGTGCCCGTCGGCGCTGATTCCCTCCCGCTTGAGCACCTTCACAAGCGTCATCCACAGGATCTTCATGTCAAGCCAGAACGATGAGTGATCCACATACCAGACATCAAGTTTGAACTTCTCCTCCCAAGTCAACGCGTTGCGCCCGTTGACCTGTGCCCAACCGGTGATTCCCGGCCGCACCTCGTGGCGCCGCGCCTGCTCGGGGGTGTAACGAGGCAGGTACTGCATGAGCAGCGGCCGCGGCCCGACCAGACTCATGTCGCCGCGCAGGACGTTCCACAAGGTCGGCAGCTCGTCGAGGCTCCAGGCGCGCAGACGCCTGCCAAGCGGCGTCAATCGCGCGGCGTCAGCAAGACGCTTGGCATCCGGACCAACAACATCGCGCATCGTGCGGAACTTGGCCAATTCGAACGGCTCGCCCCTTACGGCCGGCCGCTGCTGGCGGAAGAGCACGGGCCGGCCCAGCCGCCACCGAACCGCAAGCGCGACGACCGCGAGCAGCGGCGCCAGCAGGACCAGCGCCATGAGGCTCGCGGCAAGGTCAAGCGCCCGCTTGCCCCACCGCCGGTACCAGCCCCGTTCACTCGCAGGCACCGCCTACGCTCCGCACGCTGCGCTGCGCAGCAGGTTCTCGAATCGATCGGCGCCGGACGCCAGCGTGAGATGCTCTTGGTAGAACGCCCGCCCCCGTTCGCCCACCGCCGTCAGTTCCCCGGACGGCAGCCCTGCCATCTCGCATATCGCCGCCGCGATCGCGTCAGGATTCTCAGGCTCCACGTACACCCCGGCGTCGGCGTTCCGCACTAGGTCGGCCGCATCGCCGCGCACCGCCATCAGGATCGGTCGCCCGCTTGCCAGGTACGCCTGCGTCTTCGATGGAATCGTGATCGCGAACAATGGGTCGTCACGCAGGTGGACCAGCAGCACATCGGCAGCGGCAAACAGCGGTCCCACCTCGGAGGCGGGCCGCACTGGCAAAAAGCGCACGTTGTCGAGCCCGAGCGCGGCGGCCTCGCCCTTGAGTGTTGCCACCTCGACGCCACCGCCCACGAATACGAACTGCACCCTCGGCTCTCGTTCCGCCACCAGCTTTGCCGCTTGCAGGACCGACGCGAGCGCCTGCGCCTTGCCCATCGTCCCCGCGAAGATCACGTTGAAGCGTCCCTTCATCCCGGCCTCGGCGAGGATCGGCGCGTCGGGTTGGGCCTGGGAGATGGCGGCCTCGTTGCACCAGTTGTAGATCACTTCGATCTTCTCCGCCGGTACGCCCCGCTCGATCAGCCTGGCCTTGAACCCCGGCGATAGCACGGCAATTCGCGCCGCGCTGCGATATGCGAGTCGGCAGAACCAGCCCACGGCGCCCAGGACGGTCCGGTTCCCGACCATCCCGGTCGCCGCAAGGGTGTCGGGCCAGAGATCCTGGATGTCGAGCACGAACGGGACACGGCGCAGCAGCTTGAGCACCATGGCCGGAAAGGCGATGGTGGCCGGCGGATGGTAGACGTACGCCACGTCGGCCCGGCGCACCGAGCACACGCCAATCGTGGCTGCGGAAATGGCAAAGCTCAGGTAGTTGGCGACTCGCCCGACGGCGGAACGGTCGTGGCTGGGGTACAGGGCCACCCGCGTGATCCGGATCCCGTCCACGACCTCGCGCTGCCGCGACCTGATCCGGTACCCGGGATAGACGCGACCGCCCGGGTAGTTCGGGAAGCCGGTCAGAACCTCGACCTCATGGCCGCGCCGCACCAGCTCCCGGGCGAACGCCAAGCCCTTGAAAGTTGGCTCTGGGTCAAACCACTGGGTCAGGAACAGGATTCTCATCCGCCGCGGCCGGAACTCCGCCTACTGCTCCCGCCACACCACCCGTTTTACGTAGTCCGTGTACGACAGGATGATCCGCACCACCTTCTCCGACACGTTCGGTACGTCCCAATCGCGCACGAGGCGCAGCGCCCGCTCGGACCCGCGTGGCTGCGTCGCGAGGATGGCGAGCCCCTGCTCCACCCGCGACCACGACAGGCCGGTCATCATCACGGCCGCTTCCTCCATGCCCTCCGGCCGCTCGTGCGCCTCGCGGATGTTGAGGGCGCGCAGGTTGAGGATCGACGCCTCCTCCGTGATCGTCCCACTGTCGGACAACGTCGCCGCCGCGGACAACTCGAGCGCGACGTAGTCGGTCAACCCGAACGGTTTGTGCAGCTCGACGCGCGGGTCGAGCGTCACCCCCTCGGCCTCGATCCGCTTGCGGGTGTGCGGGTGGGTCGTGACGATCACCCGCTTGCCCGTCGTGCGCGCGAGGTTGTCGAGGATCTGGACGAGGCCGGCGAAGTTGTGCTCCGAGTCAACGTTCTCCTCGCGGTGGCAGCTCACCAGGAAGTAGCCGTCACGTTCGAGGCCGAGCCGCACCAGCACCTGCGACCGCTCGATCTTGGGCATGAAATGGTTCAGCACTTCGAACATCGGGCTGCCCGTCGTGATCACCCGGTCAGATGGGATCCCCTCGCGGAGCAGATAGTCGCGCGAGATCGCGCTGTATGGCAGGTTGATGTCGGCGACGTGGTCGACGATGCGCCGGTTAATTTCTTCCGGCACCCGCATGTCGAAGCAGCGGTTTCCCGCCTCCATGTGGAAGATCGGGATCCGGCGCCGCTTGGCCGGGATGGCGACGAGGCAGGAGTTGGTGTCGCCGAGGATCAGCACCGCGTCGGGGACGACCTCGCCGAGCACCCTGTCCACCTCGATGATCACCCGGCCGATCGTCTCCGCCGCCGTTTGCCCGGCCGCGCCCAGGTAGTGGTCGGGCGGCCGCAGATCCAGGTCGTCGAAGAACACCTGGTTCAGCTCGTAGTCGTAGTTCTGCCCGGTGTGGACGAGCACGTGCTCGGTGTGGCGGTCGAGCGCGACCATCACCCGCGACAGCCGGATGATCTCCGGTCTCGTGCCGACGATGGTCATGACCTTCAGGCGTTGAGGAGATGGCGGCCGCGACTTCCGGCGGGATTGCTTCCCCCACGTCGTCGCTTCGCTCCTCCTCGGGGCAGGCTCTGTCCCGCCGGCGGCGGGACTCCTCGCAATGACAGGCTTCCGGGGACGACTGTCATTGCGACCGCCCACAGGGCGCGAAGCAACCCCGCCCCTCAACTTTGATTTCCTAGCCATGCAGCACCTCGCTAGAGTAGGTATCCGGGTGCTCCCGGTCGAGGATCTCGGAGGCCCAAAAGAGGACGATCATCTCGGTGATCCCCACGTTCTCGATACTGTGCGTCATGCCAGGCGGGATGTCCACCACTTTGAAGTCGGTCCCCGAAACACGGTGCTCGGTCACCTCATCCCCCAGGATCGGGCGGAAGCGGATCACCGCCTCACCCTCGAGCACGCAAAACTTCTCGACCTTGAGGTCGTGGTAATGGTTGCCACGCGTCACGCCCGGATGCGTGCGGGACACGAACATCTGCCCGAAGTGCGGCGACTTGAGCAACTCCGCCAGCGTGCCGCGCGGGTCGGTGCGCTGCTCGAGCGGGTAGGCGAGGTCGCTGGGCGGCAGGTACGAGGTATAGGTTCCGAGCAGCCGGCGGGTGAAGGGGTCGCTGGCATCCGCCACCTCGAGGGTCCGGCGCATTGCCCGGAAGGCGCGGATGCGGTCCGCCAGCTCACCCAAACTGGCACTGAAGGTGGGCCGAACCTCACCGCACGTCACACCAGTGGGCCTGTCCTCGAGATGGGTCATGAACCGCGCAACCAGGTCGTCGACGTACACCAGTTCGACCACCCGGGCCGGGTCGGAGATGGCGATCGGCAGGTCGTGGGCGATGTTGTGGCAGAAAGTCGCAACCACCGAGTTATAGTTCGGCCGGCACCACTTGCCGAACACCCCAGGGAGTCGGTAGATCACAGCGGGCGTGCCGGTCCGGATCGAGTAGTCCTGCAGTGCCTGCTCAGCAGCGAGCTTGGAGCGGCCGTATGGGTTGTCCTGAGTCACCTGGTACGAGGAGCAGAGCAGGATTACCGGCCGTGCGGCGCCCAGATCGCCCGCGAGGGAGCGGTCGAGCGCGGCGAAGAGCGCCTCGAGGGAGCCGACGTTGCCGGCTGCAAACTCCTCCTCATGCTTGGGGCGGTTCACACCGGCAAGGTGGAAAACCGCTGCGGCGTCGCGCGCCCCAACGAGAAACTCGTCCTGGGTGGAGTCCACGTCGATCTCAGCGATCTCGACAGCAGCGCGCTTCAAGGCCACGACTAGGTTCTTTCCGATGAAGCCCCTCGCTCCCGTAACCAGGACTTTCACGTCCCCTCCTCGTACATCCTCGCCGGCCGGTGGCCACGAAGACCGGCCGCCCAGCGGGCGGCCCCTACGGTCGCGATGCCACCGTCGTTGGTCGGCCGAGAATCCAATCGCCGCCAGCCCGAGGTCATTCGTCAATCTTCTCCCCAGCCAGGGCGCGCTTCACGATGTCGAGGGAGAGCAGCATTTCGACCATTTCGTCGACCGAGAGACGTCTCGTGTTGTGGCTGTTGTAGTCCTCCACAACGGAGACCTCGCTACGGCCCTTGTCGAAGTACAACCCGTAGTTTAGGTCGCGGTTGTCGGCCGCAACCCGGTAGTAGGCGCCCATGTCCTCGGCAACCGCCATTTCCTCGCGGGTGAGCAGCGTCTCGTAGAGCTTCTCGCCGTGCCGGGTGCCGATCACCTGGGCCGGTGTGGTGACCCTGAAGATCTGCTGCAGCGCCTGCGCCAGCGTCTCGATCGTGGCGGCCGGCGCCTTCTGGACGAAGATGTCGCCCGGGTTGCCGTGCTCGAACGCCCACAGCACGAGGTCCACGGCGCCGTCGATCGACATCATGAACCGCGTCATGTGCGGGTCGGTCACGGTAAGTGGCTGGTCCGCCTGAATCTGCCGGATGAACAGCGGCACTACCGAGCCCCGGCTCGCCATCACGTTGCCGTACCGGGTACAGCAAATCACCGTGTGCTGATTGGTCACGCGCGATTTGGCCACCGAAAGCTTTTCCATCATTGCCTTGGACATGCCCATCGCGTTGATTGGATAAACCGCCTTGTCAGTGGAGAGCACGATCACCCGCTTGACCCCTGCCGCAATCGCCGCGTTGAGCATGTTCTCCGCGCCGAGCACGTTGGTACGCACCGCCTCGATCGGGAAGAACTCGCACGACGGGACTTGCTTCAGCGCCGCCGCGTGGAACACGAAATCCACCCCGGCCATGGCGTCCTTCAGGCTCTGCTCGTTGCGCACGTCCCCAATGTAGAACTTGATTCGCGGGTCCGCCCAGCGCCCGCGCATGTCGTCCTGCTTCTTCTCGTCCCTGGAGAAGATGCGGATCTCCATGGCCCCCGTGCCAACACAGCGCTCAAGCACCGCGTTGCCAAAGGTGCCCGTCCCCCCTGTGATCAGCAGCATCTCTTGATCGAACACATATGCCTCCCATCCGAGTGCCGCGCTACCGCACCCGCAGCTTCAACCTGAGGATTCCCCACACAGCTCCTCGCCTTTGTCATCGGCCAGAATCGGCAATCGCTTACTCGATGTCCTATTCTGATCGGACTCGATCTCGTCCCGAGTCTTCGATCATCAAACCAATCACACACCCCGCCCCAGGACATCCAAGAACATCCGCCGGTTCGCCTCGACTCGGGAGCCGTCCTCGGCCATCATGCGCCCGTACTCATGGGCTCGCCGGCTGACCTTGGCAAACTCGGTGGCATCCATTGCTACAACGTGCTCGACGACGCGCCGGAAAGCCTCAATATCATCCAGAGGCACGACCCACCCGGCGCCCCGCTGGTCGAGGTCGCGCCAGGGCGTTGTATCGCTGACCAGCACGGGGCAACCGGCGGCCAGCGACTCGAGGATCACGTGACCGAAGTTTTCTCCTCGCGTCGGGAAGAGGAACAGGTGGTGGTCCGCAAACGCCTGAGTGACCCGTGCGGGTTCCACCTCCCCACGGTAGGTCGCCCGAACCGCGGGAGGCAGCGCTTCGATGAGAGCCTGACACTCGCGCCAGTACGCACGATCCTCAATTGGCCCGTAGATATCCAGCTCGATCGCGCCCTTGACCCCAATGAGAACCCGCAGCGCCAGGTCGAGCCCCTTCATTCGTGCTATGCGCGAAAGGAAGATGACACGCGCCGCTCCGGCTGCTTTTGCCGAGCCGGTTTCCGGCATCGGCCCAGCCGGTGCTCGCGGCGGCAGATCGCACGCGACCACGATGCACCCGCGCCTGGCCTCAGCGGCCGGGCCAAAACCCGCCAGGATCTCAGCCCGTTCGATCTCGGTGGAGGCCTGCCACACAACGCCTCGGTACAACCCGAGCCGCTTTGCAGCCCAGAGATAGGCTTGCTTCTTGCACCGCTTGAGCGCCAAGGCGCCGGGCGAAAACTCCCCCCGCGGCGCGATGATCACGGGCCGCCCCTGGAGAAGGCGCAGCCGGCGCAAAAGCAGCGAGATGATCGTCGCGTACGCGAAGAAGCTTTGCAAGTACAGCACGTCATAGGGTTCTTCCCGCAGCACGCGCGCGAACTCCCCGCACCAAAACTGCACGGGAGCCAGATAGAGCACCCTCGCCCCGCTTACGACCTGCCAGCGTCCTCGCTGGACTCCGGCGTACGGCACACTTTCACCAAGATCACGGTCCCTTGTCACGATTGAGAAATTCATCTCCTCGCCGAGCCACTCCACCAGGTGTGCGACTGACGCGGTCGGCCCGCCGCCCCTAAAGCCAGGGAGGTAATTGCCGACAACGGTTAACACGCTGGCCATTGGCCGCCTAGATCAACGAACTTGTTTAGCACTCTGGCAGCGATCACCCGAGAGTCCATTGCCAAGAACCGTGCCTTGGTCGAGGCCCGTGGTTCTGTAAGCCAGTCCATGACAGGGAAAGCAAACTCGGACTCTCGGCGCCTGCTTAGCACTTTGGCGAGTTCGGGGCCCACCTCGCGTACTGCTGCGGCCTTCCCATGACTACGCGCGGGCTCAAAACGCATGCTAGCGCCTCGCCTGACGAGTCACGGATCCACCAGCGGCACTCGCAACTCCAAGTGAACTGCCCCTGTCGTTAGGTCCACCCATTATGAGAGATCTTTCTGATGTTGACCCGCCCCGGAAAACTGGACCAGCGGTAGGTTGAGAATCGGATACCGCACATGCTCTGGCCGGACTATCCTCTCCCAGAGAGAAGCACTTCGTACTCGTCAAGATAAATCTGGCCGGCGGCTATCATTGAGAACCTCTTTTCAACCAGCTTCCGGCCCGCCTGGCCCATCCGTTGGCAGTCTTGCGGGTTGGCAAGCAACGTCTGCATGACGCTCGCCAGCGCTTGGACATCCCCCACAGGGGTCAGAAATCCGGTCTCGCCGGGTACGACTGCTGTTCGCGGTCCCCCACAGTCGGTGCTGACGACCGGCAGTCCGCATGCCATCGCCTCCAGGATCACGATTCCCAGGCCTTCTTCATCCGACGATAACACGAACAATGAAGCGGCACGGTACAGGTCACGAAGAGCCTCCGGTGACACGTTGACGCGAACTTCGACGTGGGAGGTCAAGCCAAGCTCCCCGAGGAGCGCTGCGTCCGCAGGCCTGAGCGGCGTTTGCCCCGCCAGGACGAGACGCGGGGCCAGCGGAAAGGAGTCGCGCACTTGCCGATAAGCCCTCAGCAGGAGTCCGACGTTCTTTCGGGGATCTGCGAACCGACCGACCGCGATAATGTGACCACCCGAAGGGAACGCCTCCGCGGGCACGAACAACGACGTGTCCACACCCGGCGGTGCGATGACCATTCGGCCCTTCCGCGCCCAAGGGGCCAAGAGGCCGTACGTGTAATCGCTCTCGGCGAAGATGCAATCAACACCTGGTACTACGGAGCGCTCGATACGGGAGGTGATCTTTGTCATCGCCTGCAGCCACAGTTTCCGCCAGCCGACGCTGCAGCGTACGGGTGATGCACGTTCCTGAGCGGCGGTGGTGGCGGCGAACAGGCATACGGGCCGATCGACCGCGAGGGCAACACCCGCCCACGCTGGCGCCCCAGCCACGACCTGAATCAGATCGTAGCGACTGAGCAACCCGTTTAGGATCCTCCTTGGTCTGTAGCGAAGGAACTCCAGTTCCGAGAAGAGCGCTCCCACATGCTGACAGGGAAGAGACCCGAATTCGCCCGGAACTATGCGCGGCCCGCGCAGCCACGTGCCTGGGTTGAGCAGTCGCACGCTTGCGGAGTCGCGTACCGACGTCGCCACCGTGATGATCTCAGGCTCGTATAGACCACTCTCCTCGAGGATTCTGGCAAGAAACCGGACAACGGACCCGACGCCACCATCGGCCGTGTGGGTCACGAGCGCGACAGGGCGCCCCTTAAAGCCGGGCATCCTCACCTCCAAGGACACCACCCGACCCACACCATCCGACGGCCAGCCCCCCCGGCACGCCGCCGGCCCCTGCTACCACGCCGACCCATCGGAGCAGAACCGTCATCTCAGCCCGCAAGCCGCGCCTTCTCCGCTGACCGCGCCGAGCGCACCAAGACCGACGCCCGCACGAGCACGAGCGCTAGAATCGCAACCGCGAGTACCCGCATGAGACTTGGAAAGTAAATGCTGTAAAGGCTCTCGTATATTAGCGCTGTGTTTGTGAGGAAAAAGATGCCGACGCGTACGCCGGTGAGGGTATGGCCTTCGATCAGCCAGGCGTAGAGCGTGCGCAGAACCAGCCCGATCAAAAGCATGCCCGGGAATACACCACCCCAGCCGAAATTGCGGTAAAGATCTCCCATGTAGGTCACGGCCGGAGAGGTCTGCTCGGTTCCGTAATAGAGCCAGCCGATTTGCTCCGAGATACCTACGATCGGTTTCTCCGGCCAGAGAAATCGTGGAACCAATGAGTTCACGAAGTCCCGCGCGATGTTGTGATCGATGCCAAGCGCTTCTTCCTCACGTTTCAGCGCCCCAGAATTCGCCACCATGACGCCCAGCGACGTGAGGCCGTCGAGCCGCTCGACGAGCCTATCCCAGCCGAACTGCACGGTCTCATGCAGCGGCATCGCGCCCATCTCGGAGGCTGATTTGCGGGCGATGGCCGCCAATCCTTCGACGGTCACCGATTTCGCCCGTCCGAACTCCTCGATCTTAATCTGGCGAAACGTGCTGCCGAAAATCGCCCCGGCCAGCAGGCCGATCAGCAGCACGGCCGCCCACTTCCAAAGCCGCCGAACACGGAGGCGCTCCTGCGCGTAGAGGTAGCAGGCCAAGACAAGCGTCAGGACCGAAAACAGCGCGCCTCGGCTACCGCTTACAAGTATGGGGACCAGCACGAAGCCGAAGGTGACGAGCGCAAGCAGCCGCCAACCGCGCCGCTGCCTGAAGAACGAGAACCACACAATCCCCTCGGCGACCACCACGACCTGCGAGAGGAAAGCAAACATCGCACCGAACATCGGAATCTCGAGGTTGAACTGGTATCCGAACATCCCGGTGCGAAAAGCGCCCACCAACCCCATGCCGCCCAGCAGCAAGAGGAGCAGCGCCGCTGGGCGGACCGCCGCGGCGGCGCTGTCAAGCACCTTAAGGTGCGGCAACCTCGCGGCGACGCGCCGACCTGCGGGAAGGAGGTAGCCGGAGCTGAGCCCGAGGCTGCCAACGATCGCCATTTTGAGCGCCCCGATCCGCGCCGCGGCGGGGTCCTGAAGCACCCATGAGGCCTGGGTGTGCACTTGCCCGGCGAGGATGAGAAACGCGGCCATCACGAACTGCGGCAGAAAGAATGTCCACGCGGCGAAGAACAACGGGTGCACCAGGTCGAGACGCCGGGCCTGGAACCTCATCGAGGCGACAGCCGGCGCGAGCACGACCAGGCCGAGCACCGCCGCCAGCACCGCAATCTCTTGGTTCGGAGCGCCCACAAAAACAAAATCCGCCCCGACCACCGCGCAGAACCCGAGCAGCGCCGTCAGAATGAAAACCGCCCCGGTCAGCGACACCAAC
>PKYI01000145.1:0-273 GCA_003133645.1 Acidobacteriota bacterium
ATCTACGACTACCTGCGCCTCCTATACGCGTCGATCGGGCAGGCGTTCTGCCCCGACTGCGGGATCCCGATCCAGGGGCAGACCACGCAGCAGATGGCGGACCGCATCCTGGCGCTGCCCGCCGGGACCCGTTTCCTGCTCCTCGCCCCCCTCGCCGAGAACCGCAAGGGCGAGCACAAGAAGCTCTTCGATCAGATGGTCCGCGAGGGGTTCGTGCGCGCTCGCGTCGACGGCGCGCTGGTGGACGCGGCCAGCCCCCCCGAGCTGGACAGG
>PKYI01000145.1:361-21452 GCA_003133645.1 Acidobacteriota bacterium
TTCGCGGCACTCGTGCCCGAAGTGCGGCTTCGCCCTCGCCGAGCTGTCGCCGCGGCTGTTCTCGTTCAACTCCCCACAGGGCGCGTGCCCGACCTGCACCGGCCTCGGCGTCGTGCAGGAGGTCGACCCCGACAAGCTGATCGCCGATTCCGAGCGCTCGCTCGCCGCGGGCGCGATCGTCGGCGTCCAGGAAGGCCGGCGCTCGTTCCGCTGGCGGCAGCTCCAGACCCTCGCCGAGGCGATGGGGTTCTCGCTGCGCAAGCCTTGGCGCTCCCTGCCAGAGAAGGTCCGCCAGGCGGTGCTGTACGGGACCGAGAACGAGCTCAACTTCGCATTCGTCGGCGAGCGCTCGCGCTGGGAGTACCGCGGGCGGTTCGAGGGCCTCATCCCCAACCTTGAGCGCCGGCACCGCGAGACCAGCTCGGCCGAGACGCGCTCGGAGATCGAGCGCTTCATGTCGATGCGCCCGTGCGCCACCTGTGGCGGCAAGCGGCTGCGGCGCGAAGCACTCGCGGTCCGCGTCGCGGATCGGACGATTCACGATATCGTCCAGCTCCCGGTCAAGGACGCGGTGCGGTGGTTCGGGGCACTCGCCCTCACGCCCCGCGAGCAGACGATTGCCGCCAAGATCCTCAAGGAGATCTCCGACCGGCTCGGCTTCATGGCGTCGGTCGGCCTCGACTACCTCACCCTGGCGCGCGCTTCGGGGACGCTCTCCGGCGGCGAGTCGCANNCAGATCGGGTCCAAACTGCGCGGCGTGCTCTACGTCCTCGACGAGCCCTCGATCGGCCTGCACCAGCGCGACAACCGGAAACTGCTCGAGACCCTGCAGGGGATGCGCGACCTCGGCAACACCGTGCTCGTCGTCGAGCACGACGAGGAGACGATGCGCGAGGCCGACTGGATCGTAGACCTCGGCCTCGGCGCCGGCGTGCATGGCGGCGAGGTCGTCGCCCAGGGGCCGCCGGCCAGGATCATCGCCTCGAAGCGCTCCCTCACCGGCCGTTACCTCGCGGGCAAGCTGACGATCGATGTTCCCGCCGTGCGGCGCCGCGGCAACGGGCAGCAGCTCGTCATCCGCGGCGCCCGCGAGCACAACCTCAAGGGGATCGATGTTGCCTTCCCGCTCGCCACCTTCACCTGCGTGACCGGCGTTTCCGGGTCGGGAAAGTCAACGCTCGTCAACGAGATCCTCTACAAGGCGTGCGCTCGCTCGCTGTACCGCGCCCTCGACCGCCCAGGGGCCCACACCCGCGTCGAGGGGGTCGCGTTCATCGACAAGGTTGTGGACATCGACCAGGCCCCGATCGGACGGACGCCACGCTCCAACCCGGCCACCTACACCAAAGTGTTTGACCCCATCCGCGAGCTGTTCGCGATGACCCCCGAGGCGCGCTCCCGCGGCTACAAGCCGGGGCGATTTTCGTTCAACGTCCGCGGCGGGCGCTGCGAGGCGTGCGGCGGCGACGGACAGATCAAGATCGAGATGCACTTCCTGCCCGACGTCTATGTCACCTGCGAGGTGTGCAAGGGCCGCCGCTACGGGCGGGAGACGCTCGAGGTCCGCTACAAGGGCCTCGACATCGCCGAGGTCCTCGACCTCACCGTCGAGCAGGCGCGCGAGCTGTTCGCCGCCCATCCCAAGATCGCCCGCGTCCTCGACACCATCATCACGGTCGGGCTCGGTTACATGACCCTAGGGCAGTCTGCGACCACGCTCTCCGGCGGCGAGGCGCAGCGCATCAAGCTCTCGCGCGAGCTAGCGCGCCGCGCCACCGGCGCCACCCTGTACATCCTCGACGAGCCCACCACCGGCCTGCACTTCGACGACACCAAGAAGCTGCTCTCGGTGCTGCACACCCTCGTCGAGCGCGGCAACACCGTTGTCGTCATCGAGCACCACCTCGACGTGATCAAGACCGCGGACTGGGTGATCGACCTCGGTCCCGAGGGCGGCGACGGCGGCGGCGAGGTCGTCGCCGCCGGCACTCCGGAGGAGGTCGCCCGGGTCAAAAAGAGCTACACCGGCCAGTACCTCGCCCCCCTGCTCGGCCTCCCCGCCGCCAAGGCAAGTTGACGACCGGGCACCTCACACCGTGCCTCTTTCAAAGTGCAACTTTCAGGTACCGGGTACCGCAATGTTTCATTTTCATTGGATCAAAGCGGACGGATTGTGACGACACGGGCGAATGCGGAGCCGGGAGAAAGGCGCACGATCCCTTCCTTGTCCTCCAGATGCCCGGTCGCGTCCGGCGCATCGGCGATCCCGCACCACGGCTCCAGGCAGACGAACGGCGCTCCCGGTTTCGACCATACGCCAAAATATGGGAATCCCTTGAACCCCAGCTCCACACCCGACCCCGGCGTGCGCCCGACGAGACGCACCCGCCGCGAGGCCAGATCCTTGAAGACGAGCGCGCCACGGTCGAACAGGCCGGCGCCGAGCCGAAGAACGCTCTCACCCCGCAAAGCAAACTCGCTTTGCCTGCTCACCAATCCGTCCTCGACGATGAAGCGGTCCGTCGTTTCGCCGTGTTCGAACTCGAGTACGTACTCGCCGGCCGGCTCTCGGTCCGTGACCGGGCAACGGAATCCGGGGTGGGCCCCGATCGAGAACGGCATCTCGACATCCCCTGGGTTCTCAACCTCGTATGCGATCTCGACCGCGCCGCGGTCAAGGCGGTAGGCGACGGCCAGACGAAAGCGAAACGGGTAACAGGCTAACGTCGCGACATCGTCCTGCAAGACAAACGTGGCGGTGGTACCGGTCGCCTCGCCAACAGCGAACACCCGGTCACGAGCGAAGCCGTGCTGGCCGAGTCGGAAGGTTCGTCCCCCGTATACGAAGGCGTCGTTCTTTAGGCGGCCCACAATCGGAAACAGGTGCGGGGCACGGTGTGCCCAGACCGCGGGGTCCCCCTGCCAGAGGTACTCGAAGGGCGATCCATGGCGCCGCATGCTTCGCATCTCCGCGCCGAGTGGCGCCACCTCCAAGCGCAATACCCCATCGTCGAGGATGACCATCGCTCCGCTTCCCCCTCACAAGGTGCAACAATGAGGTACCCGGTACCACGAAAGCTCAAACAATGAGGTACCTGGTACCTCAGGGACGCCAGGCGGGAGGGAGGACGGCCGCGAGTTCGTGGAGGAGCTCGTCCACCGGCTTGGAGCGGTCGAGGACGACGCGCTCGTCGCCCGCGATTTCGTCCGGCGGCTCGAACTCCGCGAGTTGCCCGCTGTAGATTTCCCAGCGGCCGTCGGAAACTGTGCCGTTCTTCCTGGCACGGCGCTCGAGCCGCTCGCGGATGACCTCCTCCGACGTCCGGCACTCGAGCAGGAGCAGCGGCACGCCGAGCCGCCGCGCGAGCTCGATCGCCCCTTTTCGCTGGGCGCGCTTGATGAAGCACCCGTCTAGCACGACGGAGTGGCCGGCGACGAGCAACGCTTCGGCGCGCTCCAGCATCGTCGCGTACGTGCGCTCGGTCATCTCGGGCGCGTACTCCCCCTGGTCGAACGGCAACCACCGCCGCTCCTGCGGCGCGATGCCAATGAGTTCCTTGCGCACGACATCGGAGCGGACCAGCTGGAGGGCGTACGTCTCGCCGAGCTTGCGCGCGAGCGTGCTCTTGCCGCTGCCGGTGAGGCCGCAGGTGACGAGCAGGCGGCGCGGATTGCAGGTGCCGGCGAAGTGGGCCGCGAGTTCGTAGTAGCGGCTCGCGGTAGCCCGGCTGACCGCCCGGGCCGCCTCGGGGATGTGCGGGTCATCGGCTGAGAACGAGTTGACCTTAGCGCGCACGTACGCCCGGTAGGTCTTGTAGAACGCGAGCAGCTGCAAAAGCTCGGCGTCCGCGGAGGCCTCGACGTACGCGTTCACGAACGCCCGGGCAAACGGAGCGTAGCCGTGGAACTCGAGGTCCATCGCCAGGAACGCAACCTCCTCGGCGACGTCCTGGATGCGGAAGCGCTCGTTGAACTCGATGCAGTCGAAGATGCAGACGGGCTCGGTGGCGCAGATCGAGTCGAGGTGCAGGTCCCCGTGGCCGTCGACGATGTGGCCCCCGCTCACCCTGCGCGCGAACAGGGCGGCCCGGCGCAAGAAGAAAAGGCCGGTCGAGTTCTTGATGAATTCGTACGTCGCCCGCGGCACGAGCGCGTCTACGTACTTCTCCGTCTGGGCAAAGTTTTCGTCGCAGTTGAACTTGACCCCGTCGAACCCCTTCATGACGGCGGTCGCGGGCGGCGCCGCAGCCCGACGGTGGAAATCGGCGACGATCGCAGCGATGCGTTCGAACAGCGCGTCGTTGCCCTCGCCGCGCGCGAGCACCTGGCGCAGCATGCGGTCGTGAGGCAAGCGCAGCATCCTGACCGCGACTTCGACGGTTTCGCCCGGCCCGTCGATGGCGAGCGTTCCGTCGTGCTCGCGCAGCTCGACCACGCCCAAGTACGTGCTCGGGCAGAGGCGCGAGTTGAGCGCGACCTCGCGCTCGCACATCGTCCGGCGGCGTTCGAGCGTGGTGTAGTCGAGGAACCCGAAGTCGACCGGCTTTTTGACCTTGTAGGCGTAGCGATCGGTCAGGAAGATGTACGAGATGTGGGTCTGGACGACCTCGACCGCGGTCGTGGGTTCGGGATAAAAGGCAGGATCCGACAACTGCTCGACGAGCCGTGCAAGGTCCATGGACTGTCTCCCGTTGCGGGATTATACGGGACTCCCGCGCCTGGCCAAGCGGTCGGCGTCCGTGTGCCGCTAGGTGCGGTGCAGCACTCCGCGCGGGTCGTGGTTGAAGTGGTACAGCTTCGCGACCCGGACCTCGAAGCGGCGCAGCCACGTGCCGCCGTGGACCCCGACCGCGACGAGCGCGCCGGCCACCGGCCCCGCCAGGTACACCCACCAACCGCTCCACACGCCAGCGACCACCGCGGGGCCGAGGCTGCGGGCGGGGTTGGTGCTGGTGCCGGAGACCGGCCCCTCCAGCCAGACCATCACGGCGTACAGGGCCGGGAAGAGCAGCGGCGTGAACGGTCGCAGCCGCCGGGCCCCGAGGAACGTGAACACTCCCAGCACCAGCGCAAAGGTGGTGACGATTTCGCCCACCAGCGCGGCCGCCGTGCTGAAACCGGCGCCGGGAACGGTGGCGCCGAACCCGACCGATTCCCCGAGGCGTCCCCACGCGAGCAACGGGAGCGCGCCCGCCACGCCGCCCGCGAGCTGCGCGGCGATGTAGCCCAGGGCGTGCCGCCCTCCAATCGCGCCCTTGAGCCAGAATGCCAGCGTCACGACCGGGTTGATGTGGGCGCCGCTGACTTTTCCGAGCACGGAAACCGCGATCAGCGCCCCGACGCAGCCGAAGCCGAAGCCGGTCAGCGCGCGCCGCAGTGCCGCCGACGGCAGAGCGGCGGCGACCGGGCTCCCGGCGCCAAAATCCAGGATCACCAGCGAGACGCCGGCGGCGACCAGCAGCGCCGTGCCGGCGAACTCGCAGCCGAACAGCAGCCACGGGACCGTCGAGGCTGGTAGCGGCCGGGGCACGCCACGGGCCGTCGTCAGCATTCGCTTGCGCTCAACCGTCGCGGCCGGGGCCGAGCACCGCGGCGAGCAGTTCCGGCAGGCGCTGGAGGAACACCGAGCGCGGGAGCGCCACCGCGCCGGCGGCGCGCGCCGCGGCCAGCCGCGCACCCTGCACGTGCGGCCCGAACGCCAGCACCGTTGCGCCCGTCGCGGCGATGGCACGGATCGCGGCCGCCGGGTCCGGCCCGAGCGCTTCGAGGTCGGCGATCACGACGGCGCACCCGGCCGCCGCCGAGGCGGGGCCGGCGAGACCGACCACCTGGCCGCCGCTCGCCTGCACCGCGGCGTCCACCCCGACGCGCAGGAAGAGGTTGGGAACCAGCACGCCGACGCGCGGGCCCTCAGCCACGCACCACCCCGACGGCAACCGCGGGCTCGTTGGTGGTGATCGAGGCGACCCCGAAGCCGGCCAGTTCGCGCATGCGGCCGGGCCGGTTGACGGTCCACGGGTGCAGCTCGGGTCCGCTGCCGAGCAAAGCCTCGACCAGCGTGTGCTTGGGGGCGAGGTCGAGGCCGTTGGGCAGCCAATCGGGTAGCTCGCCAAACACCCAGGAGCGGGGAACCTCGGGAAGCGCGTCCTCGACGGCCGCGAGCACCGGCAGTGACGAGGAAATCACCCGGGTGCGGGCGGCACGCGGGGCCAGCAACCCCGCGAGTTCCCCAAGGCGAGCGGCGAGTTCCCCGGCGGGCAGCGGCTTGACCTCGACGAACAGCCAGCCGCCGTCCGGAGCCGCGTCCACGACCTCGGCCAGCGCCGCCACTCCGTCTCGCCGCAGCGCCGTCTGCGACCAGAGCGCCACCTTGCGGCCCTTGCGCATCAGGTCGTGGTGGCACACCCACGCGCCGTCGGCGCACGGCCGGACGTCCACCTCGACGCCGTCGGCTCCGGCCGCGAACGCGGCCCGCACGCCCGCGAGCGAGTTGTCCGGAAAGCGGGCCGCGAAGCCGCGGTGGCCGATCACGAGCGGCATCGTCATGCCACGATCGAGTACCCGCCGTCCACGACCAACGTCTGCCCGTGGATCATCGAGGCGTACTCCGTGCACAGGAAGACGACGGTGTTCGCGACATCCTGCGGGGTGATCAGCCGTCCGGCAGGCGTGCGCCGGGCCGACTCGTCGAGGAGTTGCTGGCGGTTGGGAAAGTGCTTGAGGGCATCGGTGTCCACGGTGCCGGCGGAGACGGCGTTGACGCGCACGCCCTCGGGGGCGAGCTCGGCCGCCAGGTGGCGCACCATCGACTCGAGCGCCGCCTTCGAGGCCCCCACCGCGGTGTAGTTGGGGATCGCCCGGATGGCGCCCAGCGACGACACCGCGACGACGCTCTTGGTCCCGGCCGACGGCATCGTCATGAGCTGCTGCACCAGCGGCAGCAGCGCCGCGGCGTTGATGTCCATCGTCCAGTGGAAGTGGTGCAGCGTCAGCTCAGAGACCGGCTTGAGCACGCCGGAGGCGGCGTTCGAGACCAGGATCTCCAGCCCCCCCCACGCCTCGCGGATCTCGGCGAAGATGCGCCGGACGTGGTCCTCGTCGGCGACGTTGCCGCGCACCAGTAGCGCCCGGGCGCCGCGCGCCTCGATTTCCTTCACCACCTCTTCTGCGGGTCCGCGATGGCGGAAGAAGTTGATTGCCACGTCGACCTTGAAATCGGCGAGCGACAGCGCGATCGCCCGGCCGATGCCGCGCGAGGAGCCGGTCACCAGGGCGCGCTTGCCCCGCAGTCTCAGATCCATCTCGTTCCTCCGCATCTGACGATACCCGGATTTCGTCTCAGCGACAAGAGAACGCGGCCCGCCGCTCCGGGCGAGAATCCGACCTCACCCGGGCGCCGGCGCGCCTCGGTGTTATACTTTTTCGCCCTGGCGTCAGCCGGGGACGGAGGCTTTTCCATGCAGTTGGTTGCGACGGAACTTCGGGCCGGCAACATCGTGGTCCACAACGGTCAGCTCCACCGGGTTCTCCAGGTGGTTCACGTGACGCCCGGAAACTGGCGCGGCATGGTCCAGTGCAAGCTGCGCAATATCAAAACCGGCAACCAGATCGAACACCGGTTCCGGTCCGAGGACCGGGTCGAGAAGGCGAGCCTGGACACCCACGACATGCAGTACCTCTACTCCGACCCCTCGGGGCACCACTTCATGAACACCGAGACGTTCGAACAGCTCTCGCTCGCCGACGAGGTGCTCGGCGAGGCGATCGGGTTCCTGCTGCCGGAGACGGTGATCACCGTCGATTTTTACGAGGGGCTGCCGGTTGGGCTGGAGCTGCCCAACACCGTGATCCTCGAGGTGGTGGAAACTGACCCGCCGCTCAAGGGCGCGACCGCAGCCGGCGGCTCGAAGCCCGCCAAGCTGGAGACCGGGATCACGGTCACCGTGCCGCAGTTCATCGGCACGGGCATCAAGATCATCGTGGACACCCGCACCGGCGAGTACCTGTCGCGCGCCTGAACTCGTGGCGCCGCTCAGAACAGCGAATCTCCGGACACCAGGTAGAGCGGCTTTCCGCCCCGGTCCGGGAACGCCACCTCGATCCTGATCACGCGCAACAGCGCGGCCCGGGTGGACTCGATGAGCAGGCCGACACCGGCGTCCTTGCGCACCCCGGCGGTGGACGGGCCGACGCGCGGGTTCCAGGTCTTGCCCGCATCCACGAACACCGTGCCGCCGATGATGCCGAGGTGCAGGACCTCGCCGGTGAGCACGTGCCGCCACTCCAGGTTCGTGACCAGCCGCGAGGTGCCGTCGAAGGTGTCCGGGTTCCAGCCGCGCAGGCCGGTGTCGGCCCCGAGCGAGAGCTGGCGATCGCCGTCCAGGTCGTGCCCGAGGTCGAGTGCGGCGCGGCCGCGCCAGCCGACGGGGCCGGTGCGCGCCGTGCCGAAATCCACATGGGTCACGGCGTTGCCGACTCCCCCGCTCTCGACCCTGCCCGAGGCCGCGAGGTTGAGCCACGAGTACTGCTTCCCCCGCAGCGTCCCCAGGTTCAGCTGGCCGTCGAGCTTGATGCGGGTGCGGTCGCCCCCGAACGCCGGCAGCGAAAACCCGGCGGTCACGGTCCAGTCGGGGCCGAGCGGCACGTCCTCCTGGCGCTCCCACGCGCGGAAGCCGTGGACCACCTGCCAGCGGTCAATCTGGTGGTCCCAGCCGATCTGGATACCGCGCATGTCGTGGCCGGCCGGCGTCGGGTACGGCCGCCCGTCGGACCACTGCCACTGCGAGAACTCGGCCTTGTCGTAGAACACACCCAGGGTCAGCCGGTTGGTCGTGACGGCGTCGCCGGGAAGCCGCAGCCCACCCCAGAGCAGGAACGACCGGGTCCGGGCCGCACCCGAGACGGCCTTGTTGCCATCCGCGTAGAGGTACTCCGTCAGCGTCACGCTCTGCCAGTCCACCGCCGCCGCCCGCGGCGTCGCCAGCGCGAAGAACGGGTACTCGAGGTGGAACTCGTCGCTCTTGCCGTCGGAGGCGTTCTTGTGCTCGAGTTGGAGCTGCCAGCGGCTGCCGAAGAGGAGGTTGTCCTTGTACTCGAACGTCGTCGTCGTCCGTTCGGAGGTCGAGTCGTACTCGACGTTGAGTTCCTTACCCCAACCCAGGAAGTTCTCCTCGGTGAGGCTGCCGCCCGCGTGCTTGCGGTTGCCGAACGCCCCGAAGCTCAACCCCACTTCGGTCGTCCACTGGTCGTGCGTCCGCACGACCACGTCGGCCCCGCCCGGCGCCGGGTGCGCGGTGATGGTCACCGGGGTCAGAAAACCGGTGCCGCGCAGCAGCCTCTCGGTCTCCGCCAGGACGGCCGGGTCGAGCGGGTCGCCGACTTTGAACAGCAGCAGGGAGCGGATGAATCGCTCGCGGGTGAGCACGTGCAGGTGGTTTGCCCAGCGGTACGGCCACGCCGACGTCCCCGGCTCCGAGGTGTCGAAGATGTCGTCGCGGACGACCGTGATCGCCACGATCGGAGTGCCCGGAGAGACCTCGCCGGGACCTGCTGCCGCCGCCGCGGCAGCCACCAGGGCGATCTCAAGGATCATGGGCACGCATTGTACGTTGCCGCCCCCCCCCGCCCCTTGCGACCTCAGTCACACCCTGGGTCTCGCGGCGTCGGCGTCGCCGGACTCACACTCCGGCGAGTTCGTGCGCCAGTTGGTGGTAGCGCTCGTGGACCCCGGGGCCGATCTCCTCCTGCTCGACCTCGTCGAACGCCCCCGCGAGCCGCGCCTGCTCGTCCGCCGGCAGCACCTGGTCGGCCATCGGAAAGAGGACGTTATCCTCCTTGAAGATGTGCCCGCGCAGCAGCTCCGCGTAGCCCAGCAAGGCATCCGACAGGTCTAGCGCCGCCTTCCGGTCGCCGGCGCGCGCCCCCGGCAGCGCGGCGGCGATCGTCCGCACCGCGGCGCGCCCCTGTTCGTGCTCGTGGAGCATCACCGCGACCGGCCCGGATTCGGGCGAGAACCCCTTCGCCGCGAGCGCCGGGAACAGGTGGCGCTCCTCCTTGGCGTGATGGCAGCGGTCGACGAAGTTCTTGAAGAAGTCCACCATCTGCTCGACCTTCTCGGCGTGCACTGCAGCGCCGGCCTTGATGGCGGTGGCCTCACGTTCGGCGCCCTCCAGCACCATGAGGACGATCTTGTGCTCGTGCTTCAGCGTTTCGGTTGGTGACATTCCCATCTCCCTTCAGCGCGGCCGGCTCACACCGGCGGCGCGTTCGACATCGTTGAGCAGCGCGGCAAGGTCGATTCCGTACGACTGCGCGACGTCGCGCAGCGTGTCGAACGGCGCCATCGCGCAGCCCGTACACGCAAGCCGCTGCCGCAGAAACACTCCAGCCAGTTGCGGCCAGCGCCGCAGTGCCTCCTCCACGGTCAGCATCGGACTTGGAGCATCGGGCATTTCCTTCCTCCGCGAACGACGGTAGGGGAACGTTCGCGGCCCGTCGTTGCGCCAGCGCAAAGAGGCAGGGCCTGGAACAGACATGGTCGGTGGTCCGTGGTCCGTGAAAGAACGATGGCGTGGCGTCAGAGGGTGTGAGGCGGCTCAGGAGGCGGGGGTTAGGGGCGTTCTGCGTTGGGGCGCGACGGAGGGAGGTCCTCGGCGAGCGCGACGAGGCCGTGCGGGCGCTTGATCACGACCCGCTCGCGCCCGCTTTCGATGATCCCCTGCGACTCCCATTCCGAGAGGACGCGGCTCACGGTGAACAACGTCGTGCCCGTCATCGCGGCGAGGTCCCGGCGCGATAAGGGCATGTCGATCAGGACCCCGCCCTCGACTTTCCTCCCGGCCTGCCGGACCAAGCGCAGGAGCGCCCGGGCGATCCGCTGGGCGACCCGCTCGCTCGCGAGCTCCCGGAAGCGCTCCTGGACCTCGCGCAACCGCTCGGACACCAACCGGAGCGCGTTGAGCGCCAGAACGGGGTGCGCGCGCAGCAGCGCCTGCATCGTCTCGCGGGACCACACCAGCATGCGGGTGCCGCCCTCGGCCCAGGCGGTCGCCGGGTATACCGCGCCGTCGAACACGGTCAGGGCCGCCGTCGCCTCGCCGGGGCCGACGAAGCGCAGGATGACCTCGGCCCCGTCGGACCCGACCTGCGTCAGCTTGAGCCGGCCCGTCACGACAATGCAAAGCCACTCGGCGGGCTCGCCCTCGCGGAACACGGCACCTTCCACCGCGGCGCGCTGCTCCCGGGCGCACGCGATCGCTTCCGCGAGCACCGGGCGGTCGGCCCCCTGGAACAGCTTCGAATCGCCCAGGAGATCGAGCAGCCGCACGTCAACCGACGGTCCCACCGCAGCTATGGTGCCACACCTGCCGTCCGCCGCCAGGTCACTCTCGCCGCCACACTTGTGCTTGGCGGCCGCGCGGGTGTATCATCCTCCGCCCAGCTGTACCGGGCCGTGGAGGCACCGATGAAAGAAGGAATTCACCCGGCGTACCAGGAAATCGAGGTGCGGTGCGCGTGCGGCAACGTCTTCAAGACGCGCTCGACCAAAAAGGACCTCCGGCTCGAGATCTGCTCGGCCTGCCACCCCCTGTTCACCGGCAAGCAGAAGCTCATCGACTCCGCCGGCATGGTGGAGCGCTTTCACCGCCGCTACGACAAGATCGAAACTAAGACCGAAAAGGCGTAAGAAGACGCCATCCGACGCGTGCGACTGCTGCCGGCCGGGGGAACGTCCCCCGGCTGGCGTTGTATTCGGCCGGGCGGCGCGGCTTGCCGGAACTTCTTGCGAAAGGTAGGCTTGCGACGTGAACGGGATGATGCAGCGCCTCGAGGAGGTGACCCGCCGCTGGCAGGAGCTGCGCGACGAGCAGGCGAGCCCCGATGTCCTCGCAGACCGCAAGCGCCTGCTCGAGGTCACCAAGAAGCTCGCCGAGATCGAGCCGGTCGTCGAAGCCTACCAGGCGTACAAGAAGCTCGTCGATGAGGAGCGCGGCGCGAGGGAGATGCTCGCCGGCGACAGCGATCCCGAGATGAAGGGGATGGCCGAGGACGAAGTCCGCCGCCTCGCCTCCGAACTGGCCGAGCGCGAGCGAACGCTCAAACTCCTGCTGCTCCCCCCCGACCCCAACGACACGCGGAACGTGATCCTCGAGGTCCGCGCCGGCACCGGCGGCGAGGAGGCAGCGCTGTTCGCGGCCGAGTTGCTGCGCATGTACACCCGCTACGGGGAGGGGCGGCGCTGGCGCGTCACGGTCACCGATCTCTCCGAGGCCGGGAAGGGCGGCATCCGGGAGGCCGTTGCGCTGGTCGAGGGCAACGGCGCGTACTCCCGGCTCAAATACGAGTCGGGCGTGCACCGCGTGCAACGCGTCCCGGCCACCGAGGCCGCGGGACGAATCCACACCTCGGCGGCGACGGTGGCGGTGCTGCCGGAGGCCGAGGAGGTCGAGGTCCAGGTGGACGCCAAGGACCTGCGCATCGACACGTTCTGTTCTTCGGGCGCCGGCGGCCAGTCGGTCAACACCACCTACTCCGCGGTCCGCATCACCCACCTGCCCTCCAACATCGTCGTCCAGTGCCAGGACGAACGCAGTCAGCAGCAGAACCGCCTCAAGGCAATGCGCATCCTCAAGGCCCGCCTGTACGAGGCCGCACAGCAGGAGCAGCAGGACCAGGTCGCGGCCGAACGCCGCTCGATGGTCGGCAGCGGCGACCGCTCGGAGAAGATCCGCACCTACAACTTCCCGCAGTCGCGCGTCACCGATCACCGTATCGGCCTCACCAACCACCGTCTCGCCGAGATCCTCGACGGCAACCTCGACCTCCTCCTCGACCCGCTCATCGCCCAGCTCCAAGCCGAGCGGCTCGAGCGCGAGCTGGCCTCCACCGGATGAGCGCCCGCGAAGACCGCCGGGGCGCCACGCCGCCTCGCCCAGCCGACCCCGCGCCGGCCCTGGGCGGCTGGCGGCGCCTGTTCCACCGCCCGCGGATCCTCGCCGAGGTGAGGTTCGCGTTCGGCGGCGCCCTCATCATGGCCTTGGCCGGCGCTGGGCTGGCGTTCGGAATGCCGCCGATCAGGCTGCTCCCGACCGATGCCCTGGCGACACGGCTCTTCGTGCAAGGGTCCGTCGGGTTCGGACTCGGCTGGTGGGGCGGGTTGTTCTGGAGCACCGCGCTCGTCTTCTACGCGCGCCGTATCCGCCCGCTGCCGCCGCTCGCCGCGATGACGGTCGCCACCTGGGTCGCGGCGGCAACCCTCGCTGCGACGTCGCTCGCGCTGCGC
Source organism: Acidobacteriota bacterium (assembly GCA_003133645.1). GTDB lineage: Bacteria > Acidobacteriota > Thermoanaerobaculia > Thermoanaerobaculales > Thermoanaerobaculaceae > RBG-13-68-16. The sequence goes on from PKYI01000145.1 coordinate 13,645, forward strand.
GCCGGTGGAGCGTCGGTGGTGTTGGGCATCGGTGCCGGCCTGGTCGTGGCGACCGTCGCCGCGCGCCTCGTCGTGGCCCGCGCCGCCCACCGAGAGGGCCGATGACAATTGCCAAGTTGCAGGCGGAGGCGGCGGCGGCGCTGACCGCAGGAGACGGGCTGCCCAACCCGGGCCGCGAGGCCCGCTGGCTGCTCGCCCGCGCGCTGGGACGCCCTGAGACGTGGCTGCTCGCCCACGGCGAGGAGCCGGTCGCCGAAGCGGCGGAAGCGCTCTTCCGCGCGTGGATCTCGCGCCGCGCGGCGGGGGAGCCGGCGCACTACATCGTCGGCTCCTGCCCGTTCTGGGGCCGCCTCTTCGCCGTCACCCCCGCGGTCCTGATCCCCCGCCCCGAGACCGAGCTGATCGTGGAGTGCGCCCTCACGGTGCCGGAGCCCGCGCAGCCCCGGATCCTCGACGTCGGCACCGGCTCCGGCTGCCTTGCAGTGACGCTTGCTCTCGAGTTTCCGGGCGCGGCCGTCGTTGCGACCGATGTTTCGGCCGAGGCCGTCGCAGTCGCGGCCGGCAACGCGCGCGCCCTGGGCGCAAGCGTCCGCTTCGCCGCCGGTGACCTCGCGGCCCACGTGCGTGGCGAGTTCGACCTCGTGGTCGCGAACCTCCCCTACGTCCCCGCCGACGAGATCCCGGGGCTCGCCGTCGAGATCCGCGCGCACGAACCGCACGTTGCCCTCGCCGGCGGCGAGGACGGCGCCGACCTCCTGCGGACGTTCATGACGGACCTGCCGCGGCTGCTGGCGCCCGGCGGTCATGCGATGCTCGAGATGGGTCCGCGCCAGCGCGTGGGGCTGCGGGCCGCCATCGCCGCGAGCGGCCTCGCCGAGGTCAACCGCGGCCTCGACCACGCCGGCCTTGAGCGCGTCCTCGTCCTCCGCAAAAGGTAAGACCGTGGTCCGTTTCAGTGGTCCGTGGTCCGTGGTCAGACCCGGCTGCGCCGGCCGCAGGTCGCGCAGCCTCGAGCGCTTCCCTCGAAGACGAGAAGCTCAACGATAGGCAGGGCCTCCGAGCTTGGGGCGTGTAGCCGCGCCGCCGAGAGTGGGCCGGATGCAAGGCGCGCAAGCCGGTCGCACCCGAGGCGTACCCGGAGGGTACGCTGAGGATGCGAACCGGCGCAGCGCAACGCAGCAGACGGTCCGCTATCGGCGGCGCCCGACGAGCGCCTAGCCCTGGAGAGCTTCGACTGGGGTGAGTCGGGCGGCCGCGAGCGACGGGAACACCCCGGCAAACAACCCGACCGCCACGGCGAACCCGATCCCGAGCACGAGGCCGAGCGGCGCCAGCGGCAGCCCGGCCTCGAACGACCCCGAGACGAGCCGCGTCACGACGACCCCGGCCACACACCCGAGCAGGCCGCCGAGCGCCGACAGGCTCGTGGACTCGACGAGGAACTGCAGCAGGATCGCCCGGTCGGACGCCCCGATCGCCTTGCGCAGGCCGATCTCGTACAGCCGCTCCGCGAGCGAAATCTTCAGCACCGAGTAGATTCCGACGCCGCCGACGAGCAGCGAGATGCCGGCGATCGCCGCCATGACGATCGTCCAGTTGCGCAGCATCTCGCGGATCCTGGCCTCGGCCTTGAAGATCTCGTCGGCGACGTTCTCGACGTGGAAGTCGCCGACGCCGTTGTGGGCGCGGCGCACGAGCCGCTCCGTCTCGGCTTGAACCGCCGAGAAGTGTTCCTCGTCCGAGCTCTTGATCATCAGGAGGGCGATGCGGTCGCCGCCGCGCAGGTAGGCGCGGAACGCTTGGAGCCCCACCAGGACCCCGTTCATCTCGCGCCGCCCGGAGCCGCCGTCGTTGACCTGGTTGTTGCCGATCCTGGCCTCGACGCCGATCACCTGGAAGGCCGCGCCGCCGAGGCGGATCTCGCGGCCGATCGGGTCCGCCGTCCCGTACATCGCCTCGGCGAGCTCCGCGCCGAGGACCGCGACCCGCCGCCGCGCGTCCTCATCGCGGGCGTCGAAGAAGCGCCCCGAGCTGACCTTCCGGTTGCGCACCTCGGCGTACGACGGGGTGACGCCGTACACCCTCACCCGCCGCTCCTCGCCGCCGCCCTTCGCGATCGTGTCCAGCGCCGACATCGCCGCCACCGCGTCGTACCTGCTGCCCCACTCGGCGAGGGAGTCGACGTCGCTGATCGCGAGGCCGTTGGAGAACTGCACCTTCTTGCGCTCGAGCGGCGTCTGCGGCGCCCGCTGCGAGATGAACATGACGCCGTCGTACCCGAGGCCCTTGATCCCCTCCCACACCATCACCTTGATCGCCTCGATCATCGTCACCATCACGACCACCGCAAGGGTGCCGAGGACCACGCCGACGAGGGTCAGCCCCGAACGCATCCGGTGGCCCCAGATCTCGGCGAACGTCGTGCGGACCGCTTCCCAGAACGCCATCACTCGTACCTCAGCGCGACGACCGGGTCGAGCCGCGCGCCCCGCACGGCGGGGTAGAACCCCGCGACCAGGCCGACGACCGCCGCGGCGACGACCGAGACCACCAGCATCGCCGGGGTAAGGGCGGCGGTCTGGCCGAGCAGCGCGGCGATCCCGTGCACGAACCCGATGCCCACCGCGAGGCCGAGGACCGCCCCGATGCCAGTCACGACCAGCATCTCGCACATGAATTGCACGGCGATGTGCCACCCCTTGGCGCCAAGCGCCTTGCGCACCCCCACCTCGCGCATCCGCTCGGTGAACGAGGCGAGCAGGATGTTGGCGTTCACGATGATGCTCACGATCAGCGAGATCAGCCCGCAGATCATGAACGTGAGGTCGTACACCTTGCCCTGCTGGTCCATCTGCTGCAGGCGGTCGATGCGGGCGTAGACCTGGAAGTCCTCGGCGCCGTGCCGGGCGAGCAGCAGGCGCTTCACGGCGGGCACCGCCTCCTTGGCCGCCTTGCGGTCGGCCAGGCGCATGGAGATCTCGTCGATCGCCTTCGAGCCCGCCCCGACCTGGCGCGCCTGCAGCGCGGTCACCGGGACCACGATCAGCTCGTTCATCCACTCCAGCGAGTTGTAGGTCTCGGCCTTGTTCCAGTAGAACTCGCGGTACTTGAGGACGCCCGCGACGCCGTACATCGTGTCCCCGAGGCGGATCGTCCGGCCGACCGGGTCATCGCTGCCGAAGTACTCGCGGGCGCGGGTCGCGCCGAGCACGCACACCGCGCTGCGGGTGGCGACATCCTCGGCGCCGATGAAACGGCCGCGCTCGACGAGGAGCTCGTGCAGCTCCTGGTAGCGCGGCGCGACGCCCGAGACGCTCTCGTTGCGGGTCAGTCGGGCCGTGCGCACCGGCAGGTAGCGCTCGACGGTGGGTTCGACCAGGTCGAACCCCGGCACCGACGCCCGCACCGCCTCGACGTCGTCCATGGTGAGGCCGAGGCTCGCCTTCTCGCGCGCTGAGGTGCGGACGTTCTCCAGCGGCTTCGACCACACCATACACTTGAGGACCCCGCCCGACTCCGCGTAGTACTTCAGGCTCTGCTGCTTGCCGCCGGCCGTCAGCCCCATCGTGCCGATCACCGAGCCGACGCCGAGCACGACCCCGAGGGTCTGCAGGGCGGTGCGGCCGGCGTGCGCGCGCACCTCGGCGAAGCCGTCCGCGACGGCCAAGGCGAGGTTCACGCGGCGGCCCTTTCCCCACCCTCGACGAGCCCGTCCACGATCCGCACGATCCTCTTGGCGTGCCGCGCGACCATCGGGTCGTGGGTCACCAGGATCACGGTCTGGCCGGCGCGGTTCAGCTCGTCGAACAGCTCCATGACCTCGCCGCCGGTGCCCTGGTCCAGGTTCCCGGTTGGCTCGTCGGCCAACAGCAACGCTGGGCCGGTCACGAGGGCGCGGGCCACCGCGGCACGCTGGCGCTGGCCGCCGGAGAGCTGGCTCGGCAACGATCGGCCGCGGTCGCCGAGGCCGACCCGGTTGAGGATCTCGCGCGCCTTCGCGCGCCGCTCGTCGCCGCCGACGCCGCCATACAGGAGCGGCAACTCGACGTTGCGCTGGAGGCTCGCCCGCGGGAGCAGGTTGAACGCCTGGAAGACGAACCCGATGAACCGGTTGCGCAGCTCGGCCAGGCGCCCGCGGGAGAGCTCGGCGACTTCCTCGCCGGCGAGACGGTAGCTGCCCTTCGTGGGCGTGTCGAGGCAGCCCAGGATGTGCATGAGCGTGGACTTCCCCGAGCCTGACGGCCCCATGACCGCGACGTACTCGCCGCGCCCCACCTCGAGGTCGATGCCGCGCAAGGCGTGCACCGCGACGTCGCCCGCGTCGTAGGTCTTCCAGACACCGGCAAGCTTCAGCAGGGGATCGCTCACGACTGGTCCTCCTTCTTCTTCGGCTTGCTGGGATCCTCGAGTGCGACCTCCTCACCGGCGACGAGCCCGGACACGATCTGCACCTTGGCGAGCGAGGCGATCCCGGTCTCGACCTTGCGCTCCTCGAACCGTTGCTTCCACGCCTCGCGCGGGTCAGGGGTCGCCTTGGGCGCCGGCGGTTTGCCGGTGCCGGCGGCGAGCGCGGTCCTCCTAACGTACACCACCTCCCCGTCCTCGCGGTGGAAGACGGACTCCACGGGCACCGAGAGCACCCGGACCGCCTTGTCGCCCTTGATCGAGACGTTGGCGGTCATGCCCGTGCGCAGCTCCTTGCCCTGGGAGTCGAGGGAGATCTCCACGTCGAACACCTTGACCTGGTCCGCGAGGCGCGCGGCCGGGGCGATGCGCGACACCTTGGCCGGGAAGCGGACCTTGGGGTACGCGTCGAGGGTCACGGTGACCGGCGCGCCGAGGCGCACCTTGCCGATGTCCACCTCGTTGATGCCGGCCTTGACCAGCATCGTCGAGAGGTCGGCGACGGTGGCGATCACCGTCCCCGCGTTGAACGACCCGGCCCCGGTGACCGCCTCGCCGAGCTCGACCGGGCGGGTGATCACGACCCCGCCCATCGGGGCGGTGATGTTGATGCGCTGATCGGCGTTCGTGGTCACCGGGACGCCCGACGACGCCATGATCGCGGACTTCTCCCGCGCCGCGTCGAGTTCTTCGCGCGTGGTCTTGTAGCGCGTCTCGGCCGCCCGGTGGGCCTCCTCCGAGATCAGACCGCTCTTCAGCAGCTCCTGCTTGGCGAGGTAGTCCTTGTCGGCGTCGGCGAAGTCGATCTCGGCCTGGTTCACGCCGCGGCGCACGCCGGCGAGCGTCTGCGCCTGGTTGACGTCGGGTTCGATTGCGGCGAGGAGCTGGCCCTTCTTAACCACGTCGCCCTCGCGGACCGGCAGGTCGACGACCTTCCCGGAGAGCGCCGACTTCACGTCTACCTTGACCTCGGGCTCGACGGTGCCGACATCGAGCACCTCAACCTGCACGTCGGCGAGCGCAACCTTGCCGACCGGGGTGTCGTCCTTGACGGGAGCGGTGTTCCTGGCCCGGGCCGCAAGCGCCACCGCCGCCCCGACCACGAGCACGCCGACAGTCGTTCCGATCACCCAACGCTTCCGCTTCGCCGTCATGACTGCCTCCCAACGTGACACCTTCCACTACGCACCAAAGCGGACAAGGTTCTCTCGTGGGCCTGCCTACCGACCCTGCGGCGAGCGACTACTCCCCGGGCAGGAAGCGCTCGAGACGGGCCTGGCTGAGGGCGGCCAAGGCCCGGCCCAGCGTCTCGTCGGGCACCAGGAAGTGGTCGGTGTCGTAGCTCGAGAGCACCATCAGCGGGATGTCGACGTCGGCCAGCGCGCGGCTTACGACGGCGAGCAAACCCACCGTCGTCAGGGGGAACGTCGCCTCCAGGGTGAGCGCCCGCCACCCCTTCCCGACCCGCTCGACGAGTCCGCCCTGGGCCTCCACGACCTCCTCGGGGGCCACCAGGCTCACCTCGTCATGGTCGACGATCAGCGCCACCGGCGCGCCGCCGGCCCCGCGTGTCGGAAACGGATCCGGCACCGCGATCAGGCGGGCGATCGCGTAGCGCTGCGGCCACAGCCGCACACGGATCGCGGCCCGGGCTGTTGGCGCCATCGTGTGCTCGCCAGGGACTGCCGTCAGAAGGCGTCGAGGATGTAGTACAGCGGGTTCTCTTTCTCGCCGTCCTTCCAAACCTCGTAGTGGAGGTGCGGGCCGGTGGTGCGGCCAGACATTCCCACCTTGCCGATCGGCTCGCCACGCGTCACGTGCTCGCCCTCCTTGACCAGGAAGCGGTCGAGGTGGCCGTATATCGTGGTATAGCCGTAGCCGTGGTTGATCTTCAGCAGCCTCCCGTACCCGGCGTCACGCTCGGCGTACACCACGACCCCGTCGGCCGGCGCCGTGACGAGCGTGCCGTAGGCGACCGAGATGTCGAGGCCGTCGTGGAACGCCGCCCTGTGCGTCAGCGGGTCCATCCGGGGCCCGAAGCCGTCGGTGATCACGCCCACGACCGGCGCCACCACGGGGGTGTGCGAGAGCATCATCGCCTGGTCCGAGAGCCGTTGCTCGACCTTGGCAAGCTCTTTGTCCAGTTGGTCCTGCCGCCGCAGCAGCGCCCCGGGCTCGGCCGCGAGCTTGTTCATCGGCCCGCCGCTGCCGACCACCCCGAGGCTGGAGTTCGAGGTGTCCGAGAACAGGTTGGCGACCCCGGCGGCGATCGCCAGCGCCTTGGTGCGCTGCTCGAACTGCGTCAGGCGCACCTGCACCTGCCCGACGGTCTCCTCCAGGCGCTGGTTGTTCTTCTTGAGCTGCTTGTTCTCGCTCTGGAGGGAACGGTACATCGCCCGCTGCCGCAGGAAACTGCCGGAGGCCACGAGCGACACGATCGCGAGGATTCCGACCGTAATACCCAGGACCATCAACGACTTGAGCAACACGGGGGAGAGCTGAATCTTGAAGACTTTGCCGTGGGCGTGAGGGACGATGATGATGGTGCTGTGCCGTTTTTCAGCCACGCCTCGCACCTCCTTCAAAGTAGATTCGAAACGCAGCCCACGCACCCTTGCACGCTGGACCTGTTGCGGGGCCGAATGCTGCCACACACAATCGGTCGCTGTCAAGGCGGCGAGCGTAAACTGCATATGGATCTCAACAAGGCGGCCCCGCGCCAGCCATCGTGCTGATTGCGGGAACGCCGCGCACCGGGAGGAAACCATGCTGCTGGCCGAGTTCACGATCTCCCCTCTGGACAAAGGCGAGAGTCTCTCACCCTGGGTCGCGCGCTCCCTCGACCTCATCGATCGGTCCGGACTTCCCTACCGGCTCGGACCTATGGGCACCACGGTCGAGGGGGAGTGGGACGAAGTGATGGCGGTGTTCAAGGCGTGCTTCGAGCGCATGGCCGAGGATTGCGGGCGCATCAGCATCGCCTTCAAGGGCGACTGGCGCCGCGGCGCCGCCGGCCGCCTCACCGCCAAGATCGAGAAGGTGGAGGCGACCCTCGGGCGCAAGCTCAAGACCTGAGGGCGGTTGCGCCCTGGAGGACAGGGCACCGGGGTCCGGGCCCCCGGCACCGAAAGATGTGGTCCGTGGTCCAAACCGGCCGCGCCGGCCGCAGGCCGCGCGGCCCCGAGCGCCCCCCTCGAAGACGGGTACTCCGCGAAATTGGGTGTAGGGGCGGGGCTCGTCCCCGCCCGCGGTGGCAGCGCCTGTGTCTCCCGCCGCCCGCGGGCGGCCGCAAGGGCCGCCCCTACGCAGAGGGGCGACGACAGCGCGCCCGGCGGGCGCGCCCCACATTAGAACCAACCACACCGACCGCAGGGCCTCGCAACTTGGGGCGTGTAGCCGCGCCG
>PKYI01000063.1 GCA_003133645.1 Acidobacteriota bacterium
GGAAGCCGGTGCTGCTCCGCAACAAGCCGCTGCCCGCCGACCCCGAGCGCGCCGAACGGTTCATCGTCCGGGAACTCGGGCGCACGCTCGCGCACGCCCGTGAGCAGGAGGGGCTGGCGGGTCCGGTCGACGTCTGGGTGGCCGCGGGTGACACGGCACGCGTCGCCGAGGTGGAGCGGTGGGCGGACGCCCAGACCGGGGTGAGGGTCAACACGCTCGCCGTAGGCACTGGACGCGTGCCGGTGGCTGCCGGTGTGCAGGACGTGCGCCTCTGGTCGTTGCTCGGGACGGCATGGGCGGGGGCATCGTGATGGGCCGGCCCAACCTCGCGGCGCGGCCGTTCGAGAACGTCCGCCCGATTTGGGTCGCGGGTGGCGCGCTGGCGCTGGCGGCGCTGGTCCTCACCGCCGTGAGCCTGGGGGATTTCGTCTCGGCCCACGGCCGGGAGCGGGCGGCGGCCGGCTCGCTTACCCGCCTGCGGGCTCGCCGCGCGGAGCTGGCCACCAAGGTGGAGGCCGCCAACCGCCAGCTCGCGGCCGTCGGCTGGAAGAAGCTCCAGGGCGAGACCACATCGCTCGAGGATGTCGTGGCCCGCCGCAGGCTCGTCTGGAGCCAGCTCCTGGCCGACCTCGAGCGCGTTGTACCCTGGGACATCCGGCTGGTGAGCATCACCCCCTCGGTCGCGAAGGACGGCTCGCTCCAGATCGCCCTGGACGGCCTGGCCACCGGCCGGGATGCGTGGCTCAAGCTGATCGCCGCGCTCTTCGCCGACCCCAGGTTTTCCGATCCCCTTCCGAGGTCGGAGGAGGCGCCGTCGGCCAGGAACGGGCTGGGGTACCGGTTTTCGCTGACGGTGCGGTACTGGCCGGAGGCCAAGCTATGAGCGACCGAAGGGCTTGGCTGCGGCTCTGGTACCTGTGGGCGTCGCCGGCGGCACTCGTGGCGCTCAACGCCGTCTGGCTGGCCGGGGTGCGCGGCGCGTTCCTCGGGCGCGGCTCAGCGCTGGCGCACGAGGTCGCTGCGACCCAGTCGGAGGTCGCGAAGCTCGAGAGGCAGGCGCAGCAGCTCCAGCACGCGGAGCAGGCGTTGGCGAACCTGCAGGAGAACCTGGGCACACTGCGGAAGGAACAGATGGCGCCGATGCGCGATCGCCTGGTACCGTTCCTCAACGACGTCATCAAGCGGGCCGAAGCGTCGGGCCTGCGGCCGGACCGCATCGCCTATTCGGCGAAGCGCGAGCCGAAGTCGGGCCTCGTCTACTTCAGCGCCCGCTTCGACGTCAAGGGAAGCTACGAGCAGATCCGGAGGTGCGTCTTCGAGCTCGAGACCTCGCCCCAGTTCATCCTCCTGGAGGGTCTGACGCTGCGCGGGGAGGACACCGCGACGTCGCTCGATGTCGGCGTGCAGCTCGGGGTTGGGACGTACTTCGCCGACCTCGATGAGGGCCTGATGAAGCAGCTCGGCGTCCACGAGGTGTCCGGTGGCGACTAAGCCGGGGTCGAATGGCAGCAAGGCCGTGCTTCTCGCGATGCTCGTCGCGGCGCTGGTCGTGCTGGCCGTCGTGAGGCTGAGGCCGGCGCTGGCCCCGGGGGTCGAGGCCGGCCGCGGCGCGGCGCTGCGGATCGGCAGCTACGCAGTGCCGGAACTGGGCTGGGACCGGTCGCAACGGCGCGTCGTCCCGACGCCGGCCGTGGGACGCAACCTGTTCACGTTCGGGGCGCCGCCGACGCCGACCCCGGACCGCAGACCGACGATCCCGCTGCCACCTCCTCCTCCCCCGCCGCCCACCCCCACACCGGACGGAATCTACGTGAACGGCAAGTGGATCCTGCCTCCGCCGCCGCCGTTCACGCTTGCGTATCTCGGCTGGCTCGGCCCGGACCGGCTGCCGGTGGCGATCTTCCGCGACGGCGACAATGTGGTGGCGGTGCCCGTAGGAGAGATTGTGAAGCAGAAGTTCATCGTCCGTGAGGTAGGTCCGACCGGTGTGACGGTCGGTTTCGTGGGTTACCCCACGAACGTGGTCAACAAGGTTCCGCTTGCGAGGTGAGTGTGACGACGAGGTCAGTCAGAGTCGCGGTCGGTTTGCTCCTTGCCCTGGGGTTGCTGGCGTCCTGCGCCACGTACCGGTACGGCCGGCAGGCAACCGACGCGGTACAGGCCCAGAACTGGGACGGAGCGGTGTACTTCTACCTCGAGGCGCTCGCCAGAGACCCCGGCAGCGTGCACTACAAGATGGCGCTGGAGCGGGCGCGCCTGAAGGCGGGCGAGGAGCACTTCCAGCGCGGCATGCGCTTCAAGCAGGTCGGGGAGCTGCAGCGCGCCGAGTCGGAGTTCGAGCTCGCGGTCCAGTTCGACCCGACCCACCAGTACGCTCAGGTCGAGCTGGCGAAGGTGCAAAAGGACCTCGCGATCCTGGACCAGGAGGGCGGCCCGTCCAAGCTGGCGGAGATCAAGAAGGCGGCCTCGGAGATGAAAGTCAAGCCGCCGGTGCTCAACCCCGCGTCGGACGAGCCGATGAGCCTGTCGTTCCCGAACCCGACCAACGTGCGCGACATCTACAAGGCGATCGGCCAGGCGTTCGGGATCAACATCCTGTTCGACAACAAGATGCGCGACCAGAAGCTGTCCATCGAGCTGAAGAACGTCACCGCCCGCGAGGCGCTCGAGTCCGTGATGCAGGCCGCCGGCCACTTCTACAAGGTGCTCGACCCCAAGACCGTGATCGTGGTCGAGGACACCCCGCAGAACCGCCGCGACTACGAGGATCTGGTGGTCAAGACCTTCTTCCTCTCCAACGCGGACGTGAAGGACATCAGCAACATGCTGCGCGCCCTCATCGACGCGCGGCGGATCGCGATCAACGAGCAGCTCAACTCGCTCGTGATCCGCGACACCGCCGACAAGGTGGCGATCGCCGAGCGGCTGATCAACGCCAACGACAAGGCCAAGGCCGAGGTGCTGGTCGACGTCGAGCTCATGCAGGTCGACACCAGCAAGCTGCGCAACATCGGCATGTCGCTGTCGTCGCAGAGTTTTACGGCCAACCTCGATGCCACCAAGCTCGGCGGCTCGACCGCCACGTCCCCCCTCTACCTGAACCAGCTCGGGAGTATCTCCCGCTCGATGTGGACCATGGCGGTGCCGTCCGTCGTCCTCAACCTGATCAAGTCGGCCGGCGAGACCGAAACCCTCGCTCAGCCCCAACTCCGCATCACGGAGCGGGAGAAGGCAAGCTTGATCATCGGGCAGAAGATCCCGATCGCGACCACGACCTTCAATACCACCCAGACGATCGGCGGCAACATCGTGCCGATCACCGCGTTCAACTACCAGGACGTGGGCATCAAGCTCGACATCGAACCGAAAGTCCACCACAACAACGAGGTCACGCTGAAGCTCAAGGTCGAGGTCTCGGACCTCGGGACGCCGATCCAAGTCTCCGGCCAGCCGGACCAGTATCCGATCAACACCCGCAACATCGACACCGTGATCCGCCTCAAGGACGGCGAGACGTCGCTGCTCGCAGGGCTGCTCAAGGAGACCAACGCCACCAGCAACTCGGGCCTGCCGTGGCTCTCCGACATCCCGATCCTCGGCCGGCTCTTCAGCAACACCTCCAAGCAGACCGCCCAGACCGATCTCATCCTCACCCTGACGCCGCACATCATCCGCTACCCCGACATCACGGAAGAGGACCTCGCGCCGCTGTGGGTCGGGACCGAGAACCGGGTCACGATCTTCGGGAACTCGCCGAGGGTGCAGTCGGCGGTGGCGGGGAACCCGCTCGGGGGGGCGTCTCGCCGCGTGCTGCCGGGGTTCGGACCCGGTTTCGGACCCGGTATCGGGGAGGAGGCGGCGCAGCCGACGGAACCCGAGACGTCTTCCCCTCAGGAACAGGTGTCGCCTGCGACACCGACCGCGCCGACCGACGTCGTGCCGGCACCGACGGCAAGACCACGGCTGAACCTGCCGGGAACGGTGCTCAACCCGGTCCCAGGCGGTGGGAGCGCGCAGAACACGGTCCCCGATACGGCGGCCTCCGGTCAGAGCGCCGCCCAGGGCATGACGGCGTCGACTCAGGCCGTGCAGGCATCGGCGCAGAGCGTGACGGCCACGGCGCTGGCGACGGACGCCAGCGGCCTGCCGGCGCTCACGTTCTACCCGGCGAGGCTCCCGGTCGTCGTCGGGAGCGAGGGCGTGATGCAGGTCGTGCTCGATCCCGGCGTCTCCGGGTTGACCGGCCCGCTGCACATCGCCTACGACCCGGCGCGGATCGAAGTCACGCGGATCGAGGGCGGCGTGCTGCCGGGCGACGGCGGCGAGGTCCAGGCGAACGTCTCGCACACCCCCAACCTGGGGTGGATCACCGTGACCTGGAACGGGCGCGTGACGGGGAGCGGCACGCTGCTGAACATCGTGGTGCGGCCGCACGAGGCGGGGGAGCTGCCGATGATCTTCGCGGGGCCGGTTGGGGCGGTCGTCGCCCGCAACGGCACGGTGGTGGCGGTGCCGCCGCCGGCAGGTGGGGGCGGGCAGTGAGAAGAGCCAGCCGCGGCTTCACCGTCGCCGAGCTCGTGATGGTCACGGCGCTGGTGGCGATCCTGGCCGCGGTCGCGGTGCCGACGGCGCGCTTCACCATGAAGCGCGAGCGCGAGACGGAGCTGCGTCTCGACCTGCGCCTGATGCGCAACGCGATCGACAACTACAAGCAGCTGGCGGACCAGGGGATGATCAAGGTCGAGGTCGGCACCGAGGGGTACCCGAAGACGCTCGAGGACCTGGCGCAGGGGGTGAGCATCGTGGGGCAGCTGACGAAGCGCAAGTTCCTGCGGCGCATCCCCATGAATCCGATGACCGGCAAGGCCGAGTGGGGGTTGCGCTCCTACCAGGACGAGATGAACTCGGATTCGTGGGGAGGGCAAGACGTGTACGACGTCTATTCGCTCTCCGGTGGCACCGCCCTCGACGGCACAAAATACAAGGACTGGTAGCGATGAAGCAGGGCACAGGGCACAGGGCACAGGGCGCCGGTTGGCAGGGGTCCCGCTATCCAGGTTCCGCGCGCCGGGGTTCACTCCCGGTGCGCGGGGGGGGCACGGGGGGTCGAGAGCGTCCGGGTGGGGGGTGGAGCGGACGCGGGACCCCCCGCCAGGGGAGCTCCGGACCCCGGACCCCGGACCCCGGACCCCGGTTTGTAAGAGGTTTCACCCTCATCGAGCTGATCGTGGTGGTCGCGATCATCGGCATCCTCGCCGCGATTGCCGTGCCCGCCATGCGGACGGCGCCGGAGCGGGCGCGCGAGTCCGCGCTCAAGGAGGACCTGTTCACGATGCGCTCCTGCCTGGACCAGTTCCACGCCGACCGCGGCCGGTACCCGACCTCGCTCGACGAGATCGTGAGCCTGGGCTACCTCCGGAGCGTGCCGGTGGACCCCGTCACCAAGTCGAAGGACACGTGGGTCCTCGTGTACGAAGAGGTGGCGCCGGAGGATCAGGACGAGAGCCAGCAGCAGACCAGTCCTGGGATCATCGACATCCACTCCGGTTCCCCGGAGACCGCCCTCGATGGGACGAAGTACGCCGACTGGTAGCGCGGCCGCGCGCCGAACGCCGTCGTGGCTGGCCGGCCGTGGCGGAGAACGAAGCGCGGTCCGCGGGCCGCGGCGGCGGGAGGGCGGGTTCACCCTCGCGGCCATGATGGTGATCATGGCGATCATGGCGATCTTCCTCACCGTTGCGGTGGAAACGGCGAGCTTCCAGCAGAAGCGGGAGAAGGAGGAGGAGCTGATCTTCCGCGGCAACCAGGTGGTCGAGGCGATCAGGTTGTTCCGGGCGCGCTTCGGCCGTTTTCCCATCGCCCTCGACGAGCTCGCCAAGGCGAACCCGCGGGTGCTGCGCAAGATCTGGAACGACCCGATGACCGGGCGCCCCGACTGGGTCCCGGTTTACCTGGGGGAGGAAGGCACGACGCTGCAGCCGCTGCCCGGCGGCCTGACGCCGACGCCGCAACCGACGCCGCAGCCGACGCCTGGTCCAGGGACACCCGGGAGCCAGGGACCGCGCGGCGGCCCGATCATCGGAGTCAGGTCGAGCGTGTGTGACGAGGCGGTCAAGATCTACAACGGCCACACCCGGTACTGCGAGTGGAAGTTCTTTTACGACCCCACCAAGCTCAACCCGGGCATCCGGCCTGCGTCGGCGGCACCGCCGAGTCCGTGACCCCGTGGCGGTCGCGGTGGGCGATCCGCGCCCGCCGGGGCTGGTACACTTGCCCGCCCATGGAGAGCCCACCGACCATCTTCGTCCACGTGCTGCCGGGCTCGGCGACCGCGGCGGTTGGAGCCTGGGTCCGGAGCGGCTCCGCGCACGAGGACGCCGGCGCGGCCGGGATCACCCACCTGCTCGAGCACCTCCTGCTGCGACGCTCGGGCGAGCGCACGCCCGAGGAGATCGCCGAGCTGATCGACTCCCTCGGCGGCGCCGTGGACGCATTCACGACCCGCGAGGCGTGCGCGGTGACGGCGCACGTCCCCGCCGAGCGCTTCGACGAGGCGCTCGACCTGGTGCTGGACGCGGTATTCCGCCCCCGCGTGCTCGCCGCGGAGGTCGAGCTCGAGCGCCGCGTCGTTGCCGCCGAGTTCGACCTCATCCAGGACTCGCCCGTGGAGGCCGTGGCGGAGAACGCGCTCGCCGCCTGCTGGGGCGACCATTCCCTGGCGCGGCCGGTCCTCGGCCGGCGGGAGGTGGTGGAGCGTCTCGGGGTGCGCGACCTCGATCTCTTCCACCGCGCACGCTTCTCACCGGCCAACCTGCTGCTCGTCGCGGCCGGTCCGGTGGACGAGGGCCTCATCCGGGAGCGGGTGGCCCGCCTGCCCGGCCGCGGCGCGCCGCCGCCGCCGCTCGCGGCGCCGGTGTGGCGATCTGGGGTGACGGCCGAGGCGCGTGATGGACTGGAGCAGCTCTACGCCAACCTCGTGCTCCCCGCGCTGCCGTCCGGGGACCCCGAGGGCTTCACCCTGGGCGTGCTGAACCAGCTCCTCGGCGGCGGTGCCTCGAGTCGCCTATTCCGCGAGCTTCGGGACCGGTTGGGCCTCGTCTACGACGTAGGGAGTTCGATGTTCGCGGCCGCGGTCGCGGGTGTGCTCGAGGTGACGTTCTCGGCGCCGGTGCGGCAGGCCGACGCGTGCTGGGACGCGGTGTTCCGGGTGCTCGGCGACGTCGCCGCCGGTCGTATCACCGACGCCGAGGTGGACCTCGCCCGGCGGGCGCTGGCGTCCGGGGTGGTGCTCGGCGCCGAGGGGACCGATGCGCTCATGGAGGCGCACGCCGCCGAGCTGCTCGGTCGCTCGCGCCCGTTCGACGCCGCGCGCGTCCGCCGCGAGCTCGACGACGTGACGCCGGAACGTGTGCGCGCGCTCGCCGCCCGGGTGGTCCGCCTGGATGCGATCGCCGGAGCGGTGTGCGGCCCGGAGGCGGGTCTGCGCCTGCCGGCGGCGCTGGCCCGGAGGGTCGCGTGAGCGCGCCGGTCGTGGTTGCCGTCCGGCGGCTTGCGCACGGCGACGGGCTGCCGCTGCCGCGCTTCGCCACCGCCGGGGCGGCGGGGGCCGACGTGGCGGCGGCGGTCGAGCCCGAGGTCGTCCTGGCCCCGATGGAGCGCCGGGCGGTCCCGACGGGGCTCGTGCTCGCGGTGCCTCCCGGCTACGAAGTGCAGGTGCGCCCGCGCTCCGGCTTGGCGCTGCGGCAGGGCCTGACGGTGGCGAACGCGCCCGGGACGGTCGACAGCGACTACCGCGGCGAGCTCATGGTGATCCTGGTCAACCTCGGTGACCGGCCGTGCGTGGTGCGGCGCGGCGAGCGGATCGCGCAGCTCGTGGTGGCCCCGGTCGTCCAAGCCACCTTCGAAGAATGCGCCGACCTCCCGCCTTCGGCGCGCGGGGCTGGCGGGTTCGGTTCGACGGGGGCGTGAGGTGCGCGTCTCGGTGCTGGCGTCGGGTTCGAGCGGGAACGCGGCCGTGGTCGAGGCCGACGGCACCTGCCTGCTGGTCGACTGCGGCATCTCCTGCCGCCAGCTGGTGACGCGGATGGACGCGCTCGGCATCGACCCGGGAAGGATCGAGGCGGTGCTGCTCACCCACGAGCACGACGACCACGTGAAGGGGCTCGAGGTATTCCTGCGCCGCCACCCGGTGCCGGTGCTGGCGACGCCGGGCACGGTGAAGGGGATGGCGGCGCCGCCGCCGGGCGGCGGGGCGCTGGCCTCGGGGCGCGAGGTGCGGGTCGGGACGATCACGGTGCTGGCGGTACCGACGAGCCACGACGCCCGCGAGCCGGTCGGCTTCGTGCTGGAGAGCGCCGGGCACCGGGTCGGCTTCGTCACCGACACCGGTGTGGTGACGCAGCTGCTGGCGGAGCGCCTGGCCGGTTGCCACGCGCTGCTGCTCGAGTGCAACCACGACCGCGACATGTTGCGCGTGGGGCCCTACCCGTGGCCGCTCAAGCAGCGCATCGCCTCGCGCACCGGCCACCTCTCCAACGAGCAGTCGTGCGGCGCGCTCGAGCGGCTCGTCCACTCCGGGCTCGAGGTCGTCGTCGGCATGCACCTGTCGCAGACCAACAACAACCCCGGCCTGGTCACGCGCGAGCTGGCCGCCGTGCTCGCCGGGTCTGGGGTGCGCCTCGCGGTTGCCTCGCAGCACAGCGCGCTCGTGGTCGAACTGGAAGCGGGCCGGGACGCCGGCACCCCGCCGGGCTGAACCCGGACGGCCGGCAGGCGCCGCGGCGCGCCCGGTTCCTTGGCCGGGGGGCCGGTTCGCGGTACGCTTCGCCCGGTGGGGCCCGCGGGGCGGGGCAGGAGGTGCGGGATGCAGGTCGAGGTTCGCGTCAAGCTCAAGGAGCAGGTGCTTGACCCGCAGGGCGAGGCGATCCGTCGCGTGCTGGCGGGCCTGGGGTACGCGGAGGTCGGGCAAGTCAGGGTGGGCAAGCTGATGCTCCTCGACGTCGGGGGCGATGACCCCGGCGCGGTCCGCGCCCGAGTCGAGGCTGCGTGCCGCGAGGTGCTCGCAAACCCGGTGATCGAGGAGTTCGAGGTCCGGCTGCCATGAACAGACCGGGGACCGGGGACCGGGGACCGGGGACCGGGAACAGCGGCCGGGGGCCTGAGACCCCGGCGGGTGGGCGGAAGCGAGTGGCGGTCGTCATCTTCCCGGGTTCCAACTGCGACCGGGATGCGCTTGCAGCCGTCGAGGCGGCGGGCGGCGAAGCGGTGCCGGTGTGGCATCAGAGCGCTGACCTTGCCGGTTGCGGCGCCGTGGTCCTCCCGGGTGGGTTTTCGTACGGGGACTACTTGCGGGCCGGCGCGATGGCGGCGCACTCGCCGGTGATGGCCGCGGTGCGCCGGCACGCGGCCGGCGGCGGCGCGGTCCTCGGGATCTGCAACGGCTTCCAGATGCTGCTCGAGATCGGGCTGCTCCCGGGCGCGATGCTGATGAACCGGACGCTGCGGTTCATCTGCCGCGACGTCCATTTGCGCGTCGAGCGCGACGACCTGCCGTTGCTCAAGCACCTGCGGCGCGGCCACGTCCTCCGCCTCCCGATCGCGCACAAGGAGGGGAACTGGTTCGCCGCGCCGGACGTCGTCCGCCAGGTGGAGGCAGCGGGCGCGGTGGCGCTGCGCTACTGCAACGAGCGGGGCGAGATCGGCGGCGAGGCCAACCCCAACGGCGCGATCAACGCGGTCGCGGGCCTCGTCAACCGGGAGGGGAACGTCCTCGGCATGATGCCGCACCCGGAGCGGCGCATCAGCGCCCTGCTCGGCGGCTCAGACGGCGCGGCGCTCATCCGCGCGCTCGTGGAGGCGGCATGATCTGGAACGCCCCCGCGACGGCGGAGCTCGCCCGCGAGCACGGCTTGTCGGAACAGGAGTACCAGCGCATCCTCGCGGACCTCGGCCGCAACCCCAACCTCACGGAGCTCGGGATCTTCGCGGCGCTCTGGTCGGAGCACTGCTCGTACAAGTCCTCCCGGGCGTATTTCGGCAGGTTTCCGACCGGCGGCCCCCGGGTCGTCCAGGGCCCCGGCGAGAACGCGGGCGTGGTCGACCTCGGCCGCGGCTGGGTGTGCGTCTTCAAGATGGAATCCCACAACCACCCCTCGTTCATCGAACCGTACCAGGGGGCGGCGACGGGCGTGGGGGGCATCCTGCGCGACGTCTTCACGATGGGGGCCCGGCCGGTGATGCTCCTCGACTCGCTGCGCTTCGGCGCGCTCGACGCGCCGCGCATGAGGCACCTGGTTGACGGCGTGGTGCGCGGGATCGGCGACTACGGCAACTGCGTCGGCGTGCCCACGGTGGGCGGCGAGGTGGACTTCCACCCGAGCTACAACGGCAACATCCTCGTCAACGCCATGTGCGTCGGCGTCGCGCGCGCCGACCGGATTTTCTACGGGCGCGCATCGGGGCCCGGCAACCGCGTCGTCTACCTCGGCTCCAAGACCGGCCGCGACGGCAT
>PKYI01000089.1 GCA_003133645.1 Acidobacteriota bacterium
AGGCGCAGGTAGTCGTAGATCTCGGTGACCGTGGCCACCGTCGAGCGCGGGTTCTTCGAGGTCGTCTTCTGCTCGATCGAGATCGCGGGTGAGAGCCCCTCGATCGTGTCCACGTCGGGCTTGTCCATCTGCTCGAGGAACTGCCGCGCGTACGCCGATAGCGACTCGACGTAGCGGCGCTGCCCCTCGGCGAAAAGGGTGTCGAAGGCGAGCGTCGACTTGCCCGACCCCGACACCCCGGTGATCACCACCAGCCGGTTGCGCGGGATGTCCAGGTCCACGTTCTTGAGGTTGTGCTCGCGTGCGCCGCGGATCGCGATCGTCTCTCGCATCGTGCTCCGAAACCCCGCGTGCCGCCGGGGTGTTCCCGGGGCGCGAAGCAGCGGCGGCCCGGAACTCTCCATTCTACCCGCAGAGCGGTCCGTGGGGGAGTCGAATATGTGGGGCGCAGCGCGCCGGTGCGGGCGTCTCAGGCCGCAAACGTCACGCGGCGCAAGAACTCCGGTGTCGTAGCTACGGTGTTCTCGGGCGTGGCGGCGGCCTACGTCCCCGCCCCCACGACGACGCGCAGGCCGGTGTAGGCGAGCGCGGGCTTGGCCTGGCCGCGCGGGTCGTTGGGACAATCGGCGCTGGGGCCGACGGCCACGCCGGAGCCGTCGGCCGCCGCCGCCCACTCGGCGGCGTTGCCGTCGAGGTCGAAGACGGGGTTCTCGCCGCTGCCCGGCAGTGAACCGACGGGGAGCAGCAGGGGGGCCTGGCCCGGGAGCGGCTTGAGCGCCTCCAGGATGCGGGCCTGGTCCTCGGGGTTCGGCGTGTAGCCGGCCCAACGGTCGAGCGTGTTGCCGCCGTTCCCGGCCTGTTTGGCCAGCGCGCGCGCCTCCGCCTCGGTCGGCAGCCGGAACGGGCGACCGGTGCGGGACGCCAGCCACGCGGCGTAGGCGCCGGCGCGCTCGAACGTGAGGCCGGTGATCGGCAGGTCGGCGGAGGCGGTGGTCACGTTCGTGGCGAGATCGAACGCAGCGAACTGCGCCCGAGTCACCTCGAAACGGCCCACCTCCATTCCCGCGAAGCGCACGGACTCGGGGGCGAGCACCCCGCGCTCATCGCATCCGAGGACGCCGCGGGTGCGGGCCGCCTTCGCCCGCTGCAGGATCCCGGCGAGGAGCGAACCGTCCTTCACCCCGGCGTCGGGGGCCGGTCGCGTGCCGAACAGGTACCGGTCGAACCAGGCGAGGTCCTCGTCGAGCTTGCGGCGCTGGTGTGCGATCGCGCGCAGCGAGTGCGGCTCCCCGGGGAACGTGAGGAAGCGCACCGGGGCCTTGCCGATCTGCTGCAGCGCCCGGAACAGCGACCACGACTCGTGCGGCGGCACGTTGCGGTCGTCGGTGCCGGTGAAGACGATCGTGGGCGTGGTCACGTCCGTGAGCTTGAAGAACGGCGACTTCGCCATGTAGACCTGGGGGACCTCCCAGGGCGTGCCGCCGAAGTAGTAGTTGTCGAACGAGGCGCCGAAGTCCACGTTGGCCCAGTCGGAGAACCACTCGACGTCGGCGGCGCCCACCGACGCCGCCTTGTACCGGTTCGTCGAGGTGATCAGGGCGGCGGTGAGGATGCCGCCGTTGCTCCACCCGGTCGAGCCGAGCTTGTCGGGATCGACGAGGCCGCGCCGGATCAGCTCGTCGACACCGCTTTCGATGTCGGGGATCTCGAGCTCGTAGTAGTGGCCGGCGATCGACTCGACCCAGTCGAGGCCGTAGTCGGAGCTGCCGTGGTAATTGACCTGCAGGACGAACGCTCCGCGCTGGCGCCACAGCAGGATGGGCGCGGCCCAGCTCTGGCTCCACGCGTCGTGGTCGGCGCCGGCCGGCCCGCCGTGGATCACGAGAACGAGTGGCGCGCGCGTTCCCTCGCGCCACTCCAGGGGATAATGAAGGATCCCCTCGACCTTGTCGCCGCGCGCCCCCTTCCATTGCACGATCTCGACCTTGCCGGTGGGCTTGCCGCGCCACCGCGCGTTGAGGTCGGTCAGGGCCCTCTCCCCGGCGACCTGGGTCCCATCGAGGCGGGCGCCGAACCACCGCGGCGGAACGGTGGGGGTGGAGTGGAGGTAGACGAGGGTCTTCCCGTCGCGGCCGAGGTCCAAGGCCTGGATCGCCGGCACATGGGCGCCCGCGAGATCGGCCCGCGTCCACCCGGTCGCCGTGCGGGTGAGGCGAACCGGGCGGGCCCGCACGCCGTCGGCAAGCAGTGCGATCACGCCGCCCGGTGCGGGCGCGTAGGCATGGCCGAGGCCGCGCGGCCACGACAGATCGACTTTCTCCGCTCGCTTCGCGGCAAGGTCGAAGTAGTACAGCTCGTTGATCGTGGCGGTGCGGTAGCGCGGGTCGCGGCTGTACTGGTTGACGAGGTAGAACCCCTTGCCGTCGGCGGCCCAGCGGATCTCCTGCGGCAGCAGCGTGCCGTCGGCGAACAAGCGCGTTCGCGCCCCGGTCGAGAGCTCGACGAGGAACGTCTGTGGCGGCACGCGCTGGTCGTACTCGTACGAGAGGCCCTGCTGCGCCGTGATCACGGCGAGCGTGCCGTCCGGGGACACGGAAAGCGAGTCGATCCAGTCGGTGTTGGCCGTCAGGCGCTCGGCGCCGCCGTCGAGCGTGACGCGGAAGAGGCGCACCGGCGGCTGGTGCGCGGCATCGTCGACCGCCGTGGCGTCGTCCTTGCGCGCCTTGCGCTCGCGCTCCCACTCAGACGGGGAATCCTTGGCGACGGCGACAAGTGTGCCGGCGCCGGTCCAGGCGAAGTGCAAAACGTCGCGGTCGAAGCGGGTGAGCGGAAAGGCTTCCCCCCCGGCGAGCGGGATCGTCCAGAGCTGCGTCTTGCCGAACTCGTCGTCGACCTTCCCGCTCGGCAGCTTGCGCGTCGAGAGGAAGGCGATCCGCGCGCCGTCCGGTGCGAACGCCGGGGTGGTGACGGTGTCCTGCCCGCGGGTCATGGCGTACGAGGTGCCATCGGCGAGGCGCGTCAGCCAGAGGTTGGAGACCCGTTTCTCGCTGCCGCCCACTTTTTCGACGGTGGACCGCACCCAGGCGGCGAGGGCACCGTCGGGGGAGATCGTCCATTCCGACGCGGTTTCGGCCAGCAGGATGTCGTCCACGGTCCACATCGTCGGCTTGGGCCCGGCGGCCAGCGCGAACGCGGCCGCAACTGTGGCGGCGAGCGCAAGGACAAACGTGCGCAGATGTCGGTTTCCGGTCATCGGGGCGCCTCCCCCCCGCGACCGTTTGGGGCGCAGCCGGCGGCGGGAGTCCGAGCAGGGTAGCAGGGCGCGGCCGGGCGGAAAAGCGTGCGGACTCGGGCGTGCCCCGGGTCACGTGCGGCGCAGGATCTCGGCGAACTCGCTGGAATCGTTGTCGTCCTTGCCGCCGACCGCGGTGCCGCAGACGGAGCACCGGTACTCGTACTTGTTGCCGCCCGGCAGCACGAGCAGAAGGTGGCGGCGCACCGGCTTCGCCGCCCGGCAGTGCGGGCAGAACAGCTCGGTCGCCTCGAACTGGTCGAACTGCGGGCGCTTCTTCATCACCGCCACTTTCTCCAGCTTCGGCCGCGCCGTCAAGGGGGCGGCGCGGTCCCGGGGCCTGGCGAGGTGACTCCTCTCGCCGCTCGGGGAGGGGGGACGGCCGCGGGGCGCGCCGCCGCGGCGGCCGTAAGCCGCGGCCTACGGTAAGATGCGGGCCGCGTGGGGCCGGTGTGTCGCAGTGGACGTGACCCTCGGGATGGCCGGGCCAACGAGAGGAGCGGCTCTTGAACAACCTCATCTTCACGCTGCTGGTGGGGACCAGTTCGCTGGTGGCGGGCTTTCTGGGTTCGCTGACCGGTCTCGGCGGCGGCGTCGTCATCGTGCCCCTTCTCGCCCTTGCGTTCGGTGTCGACATCAGGTACGCCATCGGAGCCTCCCTCGTGTCCGTCATAGCCACCTCGTCGGGGGCCGCCGCGGCGTTCGTCAAGGAGGGGTTCTCGAATATCAGGATCGGCATGTTCCTGGAAATCGCGACGACGCTCGGCGCGCTGCTGGGCGCCTCCCTGGCGACCCGCCTCTCCACCTCGGTGATCGCGGTCGTGTTCGGCGTCGTGCTGCTCTACTCCGCGTTCCTTTCCAGTAGGCCCCACGACGAGGTCGCGCTCGCGGCCAAGCCGGACCGCCTCGCGATGCGGCTGCGCCTCGACGGCAGCTTCCCGAGCCTGGGCGGCGAGCGGTCGTACCACGTCCAGGGTGTGCCGGCCGGCTTCAGCCTGATGGCGGTGGCCGGCGCGCTTTCGGGGCTGCTCGGAATCGGCTCGGGGGCGGTCAAGGTGCTGGCGATGGACCACGCCATGCGCATCCCGTTCAAGGTCTCCACCACCACCTCCAACTTCATGATCGGCGTCACCGCCGCCGCCAGCGCCGGCGTCTACCTGAGCCGCGGCTACATCGACCCCGCCCTCGCCATGCCGGTCATGCTCGGGGTCCTGGCGGGTTCGATGTTGGGGGCGCGGGTGCTGGTCAACGCCCGCACCCACATTCTCCGCCGGGTCTTTGCGCTCGTCATCCTCGTCCTTGCGGTGGAGATGATCTACAACGGCTTCTCCGGGAGGCTCTGAGATGGCGCGGCCCTGGAGCGACTTCCGGATCGAACAGATTGTGGGTAACCTGCTGCGCATCGGGGTGATCATCGCTGCAGCGGTGGTCGCGATCGGCGCGGTGGTGTTCCTGGTCCGCCACGGCGGCGAGCCGCCACAGTACAAGATCTTCCGCGGCGAGCCCTCGAACCTGCGCCATGTGGGCGGGATCGTGACCGACGCGTTCTCCGGCCACGCCCGCGGCCTGATCCAGCTCGGGCTTTTGCTGCTCATCGCCACCCCGGTGGCGCGCGTCGTCTTCTCCATTTTTGGGTTCGCGCTCGAGCGCGACCACGCCTACGTGCTCATCACGCTGATCGTGCTCGGGGTGCTCGCCTTCTCGCTCGCGGGCGGCCGTATCTAGGGCGCCGGCCGGGGCGCCCGGCCGCCCCGACCGGCCGCGCGGCGGAAACCGGCGCCGCACGTGCTGGCAGAACCTTTTTCCTGCGCGTGCGTATGAACTCGTGGAAGCGGGTGGCCGAGCGCAGGTGGACCCGCCTCACACAACCCCAACAGCCGGCAAAGAGCCGGCAGCGAAAGGAGAGGTTATGAAGCTCGCAACTCGCGTGGTGTGTCTGGTGGTGGTTGGCCTGGCGGCGTCGATTGTCCCGGCGATGGCAGCCGACTGGCAGGCGCTGGGTGAGCGCATCGTCGACTTCCGAACGAACCCCGAAACCGTTGTCGCCAAGGTCAGTGAAGCCACGTTCTCCAAGATCAAGATCGAGGTCAAGCAGACCGACATCGAAATTCAGAACGTGAAGGTGGTATTCGACGACGGTCAGTTGTTCAACGTCGCCCTGAACAAGTACATGGGCGCCGGCAGCAGCCGCGTCATTGACCTGCCGACCGCTAAGGCGATCCAGAGGGTCGAGTTCTCCTACCGCCCGGCGTCAGCGGGGAGCAAGGTGGCCCTGGTGCGAGTTTTCGGGTCCAACTGATCAACTTCCCACCGAAGTCCGAATGCCGGCGCCCGGTGGCGCCGGCATCTTTCTGGTACCAGGTACCGCATTGTTGCATTTTCGATGTAGACTGACTTTTAGTAGTGTGCTGACGACCGGGGGAGGCGGGATGCCACGGCGGCCACGGGTATTCGTCGATGGTGCGACCTATCACGTGTACTGCAGGACCGGTCGCAGCGAGCCGGTCTTTCGCCAGCCCGAGGAGAGCCGCGAGTTCATCGGAATTCTCGCGGAGATCAAGCGGCAGGACCACCTCGCAGTGCTGGCGTGGTGCCTGATGCCCAGCCACTACCACATCGTGGTGCGCACGGGGACGGTGCCACTGTGGCGGAGTATGAGGCTGGTCCAGGGCCGGTTCGCGAAGTCCTACAACCGGCGCCGTGCGGTGTGCGGGTCGGTATGGCAGGGGCGCTACAAGGCAAAGCTGATCGTCGGAGAGCGGCACCTGCAGCAGGCAATCGTATACGTCCATCTCAATCCCGTGGCTGCCAAGCTGGCCAAGTCGCCGGGCGCGTTCCGGTGGAGCGGCCATAGGGAGATCGAGTCGGAGAGGGCGGACGGCCTGCTGGACGTGGACGAAATGCTGGCTGCGTTCGGCGGCACGAGGCTGGACGCTCGCGGGAGTTACATGCAGGCGGTCAGGGGCGCCGGCGCGGCGCCGTGGCACTTTCGCGCGCCGGGACGTCTGCCGTGGTGGACGAGCTCTCGGGATGAGGGCGAGATCGAACTGCCGTCCGAGCGGCCGAGGTTGGACGCCCTTGGGGCCACCAGTTCAAGCCCTCCGAGCGCCCGCATCGAGGAGGTCTTTGCCGCAGCCGCGACGTTGCTGGGCACGACGCGCGAGGAACTCCGGGCGCCTCGGTTCGGGCGGGAGCAGACCCGCGTGCGGGAGGCGCTGGCGCTGGTCGCCGGCGAGGGCTTTGGGTTCCGCGTGAAAGACCTGGCCCGGCAGTTCGGGAGGACCTCCGCCGTCGTCAGCCGCTGGGGAACGACTGCGGCGCAGCGACGTCAAAAGGATGCGGCATTCCGCGCGCGAGTCGAAGCTCTGGCCACGGGCCTTGATGCCGCTTTCCCACGTGAGCTGCCGCTCGCGGACGAGGCGATCCTGGGCGGCGGCGCCACCTTCGTCGACTAAAATGAAACTATGAGGTACCCGGTACCTAAAAGAGACGATCGCACAAACCGCCGGGAGTACCGGCTCTACCAGGCGGCGCGGGCGCTCGGGCGGGTCGCGCCGTTCTGGGCCTTGCAGAGGATCGGGGCGGCGCTGGGCGTGCTCTTCCTGCTGGTCTCGAAGCGCCGCCGCACGGTGCTGGGCAACCTCAAGAGGGTGTTCCCGCAGCGCTCCCGGCTCGTACGCCTGCGGATCGCGCTGCGGTGCGCGGCTCACTTCGGTCGGATCTCGTTCGATTTCATCAAGTGGTCGCAGGTCGCGCCCGAGACGTTGACGAGAAAGGTGCGCTGCGATGGGATCGAGAACCTGAAGGCCGCACTGGCGCAGGGCCGGGGGTGCTTCGTCCTCTCCGCCCACTTCGGTCACTGGGAGGTCGCGTCGCAGTGGCTGGCGCGTGCGGGCTTCCCGCAGGGGATGGTGTACCGGCCGCTGGAGAACCCGCTGATGGAGGTCGAGCTGGCGCAGACGCGGACCCGTTTCGGCAACTGGCTGATCGCGAAGGATGGCGCCGGCCGCGGGGCGATCAAGGCGATGCGGCGCTCGGGGGTCGTTGACATCCTCCTCGACCAGAAGGCCGACCTCGAGCACAGCGAGATCGTGTCGTTCCTCGGAATCCCGACACCGACGACGCCTTCCCTCGCCAAACTCGTGCTCGCGACCGGCGCGGCGGTGGTCCCGCTCTTCTCCTACCCGGACGGGACCGGCTACCGGTTCAGGCTCGACCCGCCGCTCGGGGTCGAGCCCGGCGACACCGTCGTCTCCCTCACCCAGCGCTACAACGACTGCGTGTCGCGGGAGATCCTGGCGCGTCCCCACCTTTGGTTCTGGTTCCACGACCGCTGGACTCCCCGCAAGCGCCGCAGCACCGGGCCCTGAGGCCTACCGCCGGCGGCGGACGCCGGTCAACCCTCCGAGCGCGAGGTAGAGCGCCAGGCAGATCAGGAAGTCGAAGCCGAGCCCGGCGTCGGGAGCGAAGGGCCGGTGGCGCAGTCGCTCGGGTAGGGCGGGGGCGGCGAGGAGGAAGTACAGCGCGTTGCCCGCCACCACCGCCGCCAGCGCCCGAAGCCACCTCGCGAGCACCGACGCCTCCGTTCATGCCTCAGGCGAACTGGTCCTTCTTGAGCACGACCTGCTCGAAGAAGTCGATCCCCGCGGCGGACAGGCGCACCCCCGCCGGCGCGTCCGGCCCGCCGGGCCGGGGCGTGAGGACGAGGCCGCCGAGCTCCGCAAGGTACTGGACGTCCGGGAGGATGCTCCGGCCGGCCGCACTCTCGGCAAGTGCGCGCTCCAGTTCGTCAAGGCCGACCGGCCGGAAGCCCTGCTCCCGCCAGTGCCGGTAGAGCTCGGCGAAGATCGCGCGCCGACGCGAGGTGTCGAACGAGGGCCTGGGGGCCGCGGCGAAGAGGGGCCCCGCGATCGGGAAGACCACCCTTCCGGCGGTGGGATTGACGAGGAGCGCGAACGCGATCCACAGCGAGAGCGCGCCGAGGCCTACCGTGAACACAGCGATCGGGACATCGAAAACCCGCGTGCCGGAAAGCGCATTGGCAAGCTTGCATGCGTACAGGAGGTCGATGTCGGCGAGGAAGGCGAACAGCAGCGTGCTGTAGAAGCCGAAGCCGTACGTGATGACGAGGAAGACGACGAGCGACACCGCCTCGACGGCGTGGATGACCACGGCGTCCGGGACGAACCCCCGCGCGAGCGAGTTCAGCGCCCACCAGTTGAGCGTCCAGTTGAACGCGAACGCGGTGAACAGCGTGCCGCCGTAGAGGTTCTTGTTGGCGAAGCTCATTAGACCGGCGAGGAACTGGCAGCCGGCGCCGAAGAGCAGGCAGATCACCGCCGCGGTCGAAAGCCCAGCCGGGGTCAGCCGGAAGCCGAAGGCAATCGGCGTCAGCGCCGCACACCCGAGCGCGAGGCCGATCAGTCCTAGGGGGGTAGGTTCCGCGAAGATCTCCCGGTGCGCGGCGGGTCCGAACTCGATCTTGCTGATCATGGCGTGGGGTCCCTCCATCGTCACGCCGAGCATACGGCATCACGGCGACCGGGGCCGGCCTCCATCGGCGCGACTGCCCCCGGCACGGGTGCGGCGGCCGGCGTCACTTCGCCGGCGGCCAGCCCAGTCCCAGACGGTCGAAGTTGAAGATCGCGTTGGTGACGAGAGCGTATGTGCCCTGCGTGCTGACCCGCCACATCGGGTTGCAGGCGAACAGGAGGACGTGGCCGCGGCCGAGCGGGGCATCGATGACGACCGCAGTGCCGGCGATCTCGTCGCCACCTTCCAGCATCCCGGAGAGCAGGATCTCATCGGCTTTCTTGGGGAACGCGGCGATCACCCGCGGCCGGTCGGCCGGCCGCGGGAGGTAGGCCTCGGCGAACGCGCGGTAGTCCTCGGGGGGCTGGAAGCCCTCCTCGCCCGGTGCCGGCGTCGGTCGCTCGGGCGGGCCGACGTACGACCGCCCCTGCGGCACGTCGGGGTCGTCGACGCCGCCGCGCCCGCTCGGCCGTGCCGGCTCGCGCTCGGGGCGGTCGAAGGCGCCGACCCTGAAGACCGGCGCGCCGTCGAAGTACACGGGGACGGAGTCGTCGTAACCCCAGGCGATCGGGCTGCTGCGGTCGGTCACGACCGCCTTGAGGAGCGACCCGGAGGCCTTGAGCTTGGGCGTGTCCACCACCTTGACCCAGCGGACGAGACCGAACTCGACCGCCCAGCGCGCGGTGTCCTGCACCGTGATCAACAGGCCGCCGCGCTCGACGAAACTCGCCAGGTTCGCCACCCCGGCGACGCCCAGGCCCGGGCGCATGTCGTCGGTCGAGTCCACGCCCAGGTTGGGCGTGAGGGCGGTCTTCTTCCACGGCAGCGGCGGTCCCGGGGGCAGGCCATCCACGATCTCCTGCGGCGACGCGTCGGCGGGGGGGAACACGATCACGTCGTACTTCGCCCGCAGGTCGCCATCCCCGGCAATCTGCTGGGTGGAGATGTAGGCATACGGGATGCCGAGGTCCTCGAACGCGAGCCGGAACCAACCCTCCTGCTGGGTGGACAGCCAGGTGTGCAGGATGGCGATCCTCGGCATCGTCAACTCGCGGGTCGCAACCGCTGGCATCGCCGCGAGCGCCTCGGTTCGCAGGTTCAGAGCGGCGAGAGTCCTGCCGACCGCGGCGCTGTCGGCGCCGTCGAGGGGCACCAGGACGGTTCCCGCCGGCCACGGGCGCGGCCCCTTGATCGCCTCGAGGGCGACGAGGATGTGCGTGTCGGGCAGGCGGGTGCGCAGGCGGACGAGGTCGGTGTCGGCGCAGTTGGCGACCGCGAGCACGGCTCCCTTGAGCACGGCGGGGGCGCCGCCCTCGCGCCACGGGTGCATCGGCACGGCGAGCACGTCGGGGTTGACGATCCGCCTGAATTCGAGGTTTTTCGCGAAGCCGAGCGTCCACCCACTGTCGTCGTACACACGGTCGTCGCCGCGCACGTACTGGGTGTCGAGGAGGGCGTCGGCGAGGCGCGAGTACGGCTGGTCCATCCGCACGATGAGGCTGCCGGGGGCGAAGCTGACCGGCCTCGAACCGGACGGCGGCCGGTTCTCTGGTGGCTGCCCGCTCCCCGGTTTCGCGTCGTCGCCGGCGCGTTCGGCCGCCGGGGGCGGCCAGAGCGGCGCGACGGCGAACGCACTGTCCGCCACCTGGACCTCGATGCCGTCGGCCTGCAGCAGGCGCGCGAGGTCGCGCAGCTGGCCTTGCCGCTTCTGAGCGCCGTCGAAGACGTAGGCGGCGGGCCCCTCGGTGCGCGCCTTGGCGACCGCGCGCTTGCCGAGCGTCCAGTACTGCTCGAGGAAGTGCGTCCGGTTCCCCGCCATGTCGGCGAGGGCGAGCAGGACGCCGCTCTCCTGGTAGTTGACGTTGTTGCGCAGCGACCAGCGCACGGCCGGCAGCGGGGGGTTGGGGCGGAACCAGGCGCGCTCGCTCCAGCCCCGGACGGTGCGGTCCTCGGTGGAGGGCACGAGGTTGCCGAACGTCTCGTAGAAGCGGCCGATCGCGTTGTGCCCCATGCCGACCCAGAACATGTAGTTGGGCGACCAGCCGTCGTAGAAGCCGTGAGTCCACACGCCGGGCAAACCCCTGGCTGTCAACTCCTGCACCTCGAGGTCCGCCATCCGCGAGTACTCCGCGATCGTGAGCGGGTCGAGCCAGGCGTTGTACGGCCCGGTGCCGGTGGAGATGTAGAGGAACGGGATCGACTCGTGCAGGTCGTGCAGCACCTGCGGGTGCCAGTCGAAGAACGCCTCGAGGACGTTCCGCGTGAGGGCGAGGCCGAGCCCGAGCGTGTCGCGGTTGTTGTCGTGGCCGGCGTAGTGCCCCCAGTAGGCGAGCGGCGGCATCGGCGACCCCGGATTGGCCTGGTGCCAGCGCACGAGGTCCACCATGCGGTCACGACCGTCGACCTCCAGCACCGGTGTGATCAGCGTGATCACGTTGGCGCGGATCGCGCGGACCATCGGCGTGTCCTCGACGGCGAGCCGGTACGCGAGCTCCATCAGCATCTCGGGGCTGCCGGTCTCCGGCGAGTGCATCGCGCCGGTGAGCCAGTAGATCGGCTTGCCCTCGGCGATCATCGCCTGCGCCTCCGCCTCGCTCACCCGACGCGGGTCGGAAAGCCGCTGCGTGATCTCGCGGTAGCGGTCGAGGGAAGCGATCGTAGCCTCGTCGGCGACCGCCACGGCGACCATCTCGCGCCCTTCCTCGCTGCGCCCGATCGAGAACACCTTGACCCGCGGCGACGCGGCCGCGAGGGCGCGCAGGTAGGCGTGGATGTCCTCAGCCTAGGTGAGCCGGTCGGGGGCGCCGGCGATATAACCGAGGAAGGCGAGCGGCGTCGGCACCATCGCCGAGGCCGGCAGGTGGTCCACCAGGGAGGTCGAGAACTGCGGGGCGGTCGTGGCCTGGCGGATCAGCCGGGTGTAGGGGGCGTCCCACTCGGGGTGCTGCTCTCGCGGCTCGGCGGTGTCCGAGGTCCCGGGCGCCTGGGCCGGGAGCGGCGGGGGGGCGGCGGCCAGGATCGCGGGGAGGAGGAACAGCGGCAGCAGGCGGGCGAGGGGGGTGTCCATGGGGGGGAACCTTAGACCTCGCCCGGGGGCGATTCAAGGCGGCGAGAGCGGAGGCGGGCCGGGCGAGGGCTCGGCACCGGCGGCGTCAGCGGGCGGGGCGACGAGTACGGCCCGGGTGAGCCTTACGGTCAAGTTGCCGATGTACTCGGCCCGCCCCGAGAAGGCGACCGGAATGCCGGTGCCGACCTCGACGAACAGCGTGAGGGCGCCGCGCATGCCGAGGAAGCCGAGGTCTACGTCGTTCGTGGTCTCGGCGGCGCCGACGGCGCGGGCAGTGCCCCGGACGGTCCGGACGAGGACGTTGCCGACGCGGCGGCGGGCCCCGCCTGGCCACGACTCCTGGAAGCTCTGCCGCTGGTAGGAGAGGCCGCCGCCGGCCAACGCGATCTCGACGTAGCGGTCGCCGCTGAGCAGGACCAGGCGGAGCGAGCTGTCCTTGCGGTCGAGGCGGGCGGCCGAGACGAGGAAGAGGAGGGCGTACGGGTCGGTGACCGCCACCCCCTGCGGCGGCTGCACCGCCGGCTCGACGAGGTCGCGCGAGCGGTCCGTCCAGTCCTCGGGTCCTCGCGCCGCCTCGCGTGCGTTTCTGGGTGAGCTGCGCCAGGTGTAGAGGCCTCCCTCGGTGAAGCGCATGAACTTGTGGTACGCGCTGCCGCCGAGCGTGGTCTTCTCGCCCCCGAGCGCCGCCCCGCTCGCGGGGTCGAGCCAGAGCGTGACCCGCTCGTCGCGCCCGAACGGCAGCTCGCTCGTGAGCGAGACGGCCACCGCGCCGTCGGCGGGGACCGCAACCGCTCGGCCCTTCTCGGGGCGCCGCAGGAGCGTCGCGAGTTCCGCGGCGGGGACCCACGCGGTCTGGATCGTAGTGCTAGCCGAGAGGAAGAGCTTGTGGGCGGCGTAGCGCAGCTCGGTCCAGGCGATCGCAGGAGACGGCTCGGGAACCGGGGGCGCCGCCGTGGGCGCCGGCTCGCCGGCGGGCGTCGGCGAAGACTGCGGCGGCGCCGGCAGGGTCGGTGTGGGTACGGGTTCGCCGGCCGGCGTGGGCGGAGGCTGCAGCGACGCCGGCGGGGTCGCCGTCGGCGGCGGG
>PKYI01000013.1 GCA_003133645.1 Acidobacteriota bacterium
CGCGGCTACACGCCCCAAGCTCCGACGCCCTGCCTGTCGGCTTTGGTTTCGTCTTCAAGGGAGGTGGGGGAGGCTGCGCGGCCTGCGGCCGGCGCAGCCGGTTCGGACCACGAACCACTAACCACGACCCACGAACCACGGCTCTTCTGTGCCCGGTGCCTGGAGGCCGGAGCGCGGAGCCCTCATCTTCTGCGAGCCCCGAACCCCGAGCCCCGAACCCCGGTCTCTCCACCCTACTGTTTCTCCCACTCCTTGATCAGGTTGTCCACCATCGTCGTGTCCGCCTTGGGGTCGGCGGCCTTGCCGACCGCGATCGCCTTCTTGGCGAGCGCGATGGCCTCCGCCTTCTTGCCGTCGAGGGCGAGGAAACGGGCCTGGCCGGCGAGGTTGTACATCGTCTCCTTGACCGCGACGGACTTGGCGAGCCACGTCCGGGCCTCGGGGAGGTTGACGTTGTTGTCGAGGCAGAACGCGGCGGCGCGGTAGCTTGTGCGCCAGTCGTCAGGTTTCGCCTCGGCGATCGCCTTGCGGGCGGCAGCCAGAACCTTGGTGTTGGTGTCCACGTTGAACGTGAACGGGACGGCTAGCTTGTCCCAGGCCATCGCCACGGTGGCCGACTCGGTGGAAACCATGGGGAAGCAGAAGGTGAGCAGTTCGCGGAAGGGGGCCTCACGCGGCTTGACCTTGATGCGCAGGGCGTCGTCGGCCTCCTTGTACTGGTAGGCGCCCCACTGCTTTGCCGTCTTGTTGAAGATCACCGTCCACTCGTCCTTGCCCGGGATCGTGAACAGGCCGTAGGTGCCGGCCGGCAGCTTCGTGCCGTCGATGGTGACATCGTCCGCGAAGGTGATCGTGGTGGCCTCGTTGGCGCCGGTGCGCCACACCTGGCCGTAGGGGACGAGCCCCCCCCAGATCACGCGCCCCTTCACGCCGGGCCGGCAGTAGGTGATCGTCACGTCGGTGAGCCCGACGGTCTGCGACACCGTGGCCTTGGGGCTCGGGAGCGGCAGGTCGAGTTGCGCGAGGGCGGGGGCGGCCGCCACCAGCGTCGCGGCGGCGAGCGGAACCGCGATGGCGAGAAGGCGATATTTACTCATGGTTGTCCTCCATTGGATGTAAGGTTAAGACGGAGTCGCATCCACGTCAACCTGTTGCGGTGGGGGGCCGCCTCGTGCGCGGATGGGGGCAGCCGCGCCACAAGACACTGAAGAACAAAGAGCAAGTGGGGCGGGCGCCGTCGCCCGCCCGATGGGAGCGAAGCGGCGTCAGGCTTCCGGGCCTGCCGGGGTGTCGTGGAGGTGGCGGCCGATGAACTCCTCGATCGCGCGGCGCTCGGCGTCGGAGGTCTCGACGAACTCGACGCCGAGCTGGCTCCTGTGGCTGCCGTCGTCGCTGCTGAGCTCGCGCAGGTGGGCGACGCGCCCCCGGCTGCGGAACGTGTGGCCGTTCATTTTCACCTCGACCTCGATCATGGTGCCGAGCGCCGGCGACGCCTCGGTCTCGACCAGCAGCCCGACCGTGCTGATGGTCTTGACGACGAAGTGGTAGTCCGACCGAACGCTGACCGGTTCCGCCACATTGACCTTGAAGCGGCCGGAGATCCTCTTCTCCAGGGCGATGACGGCCGTCGCCCCCAGCATCCGCGCCAGCTCGGCGGCCTGGTCGGTGAGCGCCTCCTGGAAGCAGATCCCGGCTTCGTAGACGGTCCTGGTATCGCCGGCCTCGTTGCGGCGCAGGCCGCGCAGGTGACACCAGACGACCGATCCGGGCAGGCGGAGGTTGTGGTCGTTGCCGTGCTTCAGGGTCAGCGAGTAGGTGCGCCCGACCTTCATCTGGGTGTCGGTCTCGACCGCTATCCCGGTCAGGCTCATGTTCAGGATCTTGGCTTCGGCGGAGAGGTGCAGCGTACCTTTGACATCCTGCACCGGATGCCGCGGGCTGCGGCGCCGCTCTCTCCCGGGGTCCCCAGGGCTCACCATCGTGCAGAGATCATACCAAACCGAGGCGCAGCTCGTCTTGCGACACGACAGCCGCGCAAGCCGGCCCGACGGCGGCGAGTCAGTTGACCGGGCCGTCGTCGTGGCCGTCGTCGCGGCGGATGACCCGCAGCCCCCGGCGCTTGGCCAGGCGGGCGAGCCGCCGCTCGATCCGGCGCGCGCGCCACGATAGGTAGCGCCGCCACAGCCGCTGGCGGGCGGACGAGCCCGGCAGCGTCAGCACGGTGACGCCGACCGCGGCGCAGATCCCGGCGAACCCAGCCAGGTCCTTGCTGGAGAGGAACGCCACGAACGCGAGCCCGATCTCCAGCCACAGGAACCAGCGGGCGGGCATCGGCAGCACGAAGAAGAGCAGGATGGTGGCGTTGCCGTACAGCGTCGCGAACGCCGCGACGAGGATCGCGAGCAACATCCTCTGGCCCTGCATGATCTGAAACGGGAAAGGGGTCCCCGCGCCTCCAGCCGCGTCGAGCGCGAGCTGGACCGCGACCGCGGCCACAGCGGCCGCAATGGCGGCCGTCGCGAGGAGCGTCCAGAACCCGCGGCGGCCGAGGCGCGCGCGCACGTCCTGGCCGAACCAGAGGACGATCAGCAGCTCGAGCAGGATCCAGGGGCTGGCCGGTCCGAAGCCGACGAGCGGGTAGGTCGCCAGCTCCCAGAGGTAGCCGGACCGCCAGACGGCTGGCGTCAGGCGGAGCAACGCGGGCACGGTTGCGGTGGTGGTGAAGAACTGCATCGCCCAGGTGACGAACACCACGGCCAGCAGCGCGGTGATGTCGGGCGCCGGCGTGCCTCCCGGCCACCCCCCGCCTGCGAGCCCCGTTTGAGCGCGATACCTTCCGGTCGGTTGCACCCGTCCTCCCCGCCGCCCCATCTTTCCCGATCCCGCCCCGTGACGCAACCGGTGTGAGGTGGATCACCTTTTCAGGCGGCGGAACGGGGCATTCTTACAATAGGAAGAGGGCCGATGGTCGAAGCGGGCGCCGTGACGTGGTACACCGTGCTGCCGGTGGGGCTCGACCCCGAGGCGCGGGAGAAGGTGCGTGTCGCGCTCGCGCCGCTCGAGGCGGCGGTCCTGGCTGGCGCCGACGACTGGACCGAGGCGCTCGAACTGGCCGCGGCCGGGAGGTACGACGGCCTGCTCGTGGCCTACCCCCTTGGCGATGCCCCGATGGCCGGTTTCCTGTCCACGCTCCGCCGGCCCTCGTGCCCTTGCCGCCGCGCCGCGATCGTGTTGGTGACGGAGACGAGGCACCGGAGCGAGGCCGAGACGTACGTGGGGCGAGGCGCGAACCGCGTTGTCACCTGGGACGAGGCCCCCCTCCGCCTGCCGCACATCCTCGAGGATCTGTTCAAAGCCGCCCCCAGGGTCCAGGCGGAACTGTCGGTCCGCGTCAAACCCGTCGTCGAGGGGCCGGTACCGTCGGTGGCGTGCCGGACGGTCAACATCTCCACCACCGGTATGTTGCTGGAGCTCCATGAGGGGTACCGGCCGGGCACCGTCCTCGTGTTCGAGATGCTGTTGCCGGGAATGCCTCTTCCGGTGCGGGGACATGCCCGGGTCGTGCGCCGGACATCGGTGCGGCGCGAGCCGTTCCCTGGCGTGGGGGTGACGTTCGCCGGGTTCGACGACAACACCCAGGCCCGGCTCAGCTCCTACCTGGCCCGCGCCTCGGCCTGATGGCGCTGGACCGGGTGCGGCTCACGCCGAGGTGGGGTCCGCCGGCGCGGCCTTTGCAAACGGGATGTCGACGGTGAAGCGGGTCCAGCGGCCGGGCTCGCTCTCGACCCCGATGCGGCCGTGCAGCTCGTCCACGATCTGTTTCGAGATCGCAAGCCCTAGGCCGGTGCCGCCGCGCCGCTTGGTGGTGAAGAACGGGTCGAAGATGCGGTCGATGACGTCCTTCTGAATTCCGGTGCCGTTGTCCTCGATCTCGACACGCATGCACTCGCCGGCCCGGCGCAGCCGCACCATCACGAGGTTCTCGCCGCGCGGGCGGTCCGGCAGCGCCTGCAGCGCGTTGATCAAGAGGTTCATCACGACCTGGCCGAGCTTGTTCGGCGAGCCGTTGACCGGCGGACCCGGTTCGATCTCGATCTGGATCTGGGCCCGCTTCGCCACCTCGGCGCGGACGGCGCGCAGGGAGAGCTTGACGACGTCCTTGAGATCGGCGGATGTCTCGTCCTCCCGCCGCCGGTTGCTCAGTTCGAGTCCCGACGTGATCTCCGCCATCTGGCCGACTGCGTGCCGTGCCGCCCCGATCTGATCGGCCGCGCTCCGGCCCGCCGCAACCTGCTCGCCTCTGGAAGGAAGCTCGAGTTCGAGCGCCGCAACCAGGTGCGCGATCCGCAGGCCCGCCAGTTCGAGCGACGTCGTCAGCGTCTGCAGGGGGGTGCGCAGTTCGTGAGCCACCCCGGCAGCGGCGACGCCGAGCGCGTACACCCGCTCGACGTCCAGGAGGCGCTGCTCGAGCTCGTGGACCTTGTGGCGCGTCTCGTGGATCTCGATCGCGCCGCGCAGCGTGGCCTTGAGCTCTTCGGGCTCCCACGGCTTGCGGATGTAGCCGCGGACCTGGCCGCGGTTGATGGCGTTGACGGCATCCGTCAGGTCGGAGTACGCGGTGATCAGGAGCCTGACCGTGTCGGGGAAGTCCTCCCGGGTGGCTTCGAAGAACTCGACGCCGCTCATGCCGGGCATGCGCTGGTCGACGAGCAGCACGGCAACCTCTTCCCGCCGCAGGATCTCCATCGCCGCCTCGGCGCTGGGTGCGGTCAGGACCGTGAACTCGGGGGAGCAGGTGGCATGGAGGACGGTGAGGTTGGACTCGTCGTCGTCAACGTAGAGGATGGTGCCGTCCATCGTGGTCTCCCTCCCCGCTCGCCCTCGACCGCGAGAGCCTGCGGCAGCTCTGCGAGTCGCGCCCCGGATCTGTCGGTTAGAGTCTCGCCCGCCTTCCCCTCGAACGCAAGCCCCCGGACGGGCGGCGCACCTCTTCAGTGCTTTCTGATGAGGAGGAAGTAGTACGCGTTCCCCGGCTCGATCTCGACGTTCACCTCGGCGGTCTCGGGCAGCAGCCGGCCGAGACGCAGCATCTCCTCGCGCGTCCGGTAGAGCATCGTCCAGTCGAGGATGAACTCGGGCGACCAGAAGTGATCGTTGGGCCCCATCGCGTTGCCCAGCGCGATCAAGCCGCCAACCGCCAGCTGGTCGAACAGCGTGCGGATGAGCACCTGCGCCACCGCCTCGCCCAGGTAGTCGAACAGGCCGGTGGCGAAGATGAAGTGCTGGCCGCGTTCGATCGGCAACAGCGACGGATCGCGAATAATCTGGACGAACGACAGGTGGAGGCACTGCAGCGCCCCGTCGGCGCCGGTCGCCATGAGCTGGCGGTGGCTGTCGTTGTAGGCGATAGAGAGCGCCTCGTCCTCCTGGTCGATCAACGTCCAGGCGACTTGCCCCGGCCATCCCTTGCGCTGCGCGATGAAGTCGGACACCTCGCGCGCGGGGCCGCATCCCAAGCTGGCGACGCGGAAGACGGGCTCCGCCTCGCCGCGGGCGAGATAGCGATCGTGTTCCTCTTCCATAAGCCGCACAACAAAGCCCTTGCGCGTCCGCACGCCGGCCGATAGCGGGTGCTCGACGCCGAACTTGTGGAACACCTGGGCGAACACCGAGTCGCCCTCGAGGGCGTCGTTGTAGTAGTACCGCATCACTTGGTAGTCCCCCGCGTAGCCCAGCGGCTTCGTATACGCCCGGTGGGCGATCGGGCAGACCGAAAGAACAGGTGTGACCAGCGTTTCGGTCAGCCGCTTGGACGCGAGCAGGATCGTGCGGTCGTCGAGACATTCGACCGCCGCGCGCGATGCGCTGCGCTGAATCTCGGCCCACGGCTCGCGGAGCGCGGCGAGCGCTCGGTGGGCGAGGTCGGCGAGGGGATCGCCGTCCCTGGCGGGCCGCGCGCGGTAGCGGGCCTCGTTGCGGTCGAGCACCCGGCGGTAGAAGTGAAGGAAGTGCACGGCGCGCCCGACGGCGTCCTGGAACGCCTGTGGGATCCTGGTCCGCCAGAACTCGGGTCCCGCCCGCAGGTCGGTTTCGAGTTGTCCCTCCTCGTCCTGGTGCAGGATCTCAGGCAGGTCGAGGAACCCGCCCACGAGGGCGAGCCCGATGCGCACGCCTTTGCGCGGGCCCGGTTCGAGCCGGGCCACACGGCCGTGGCCCCGGTAGACCTCCCGCCCGTGCAGCAGCAGCGTCACGTCAGAATCGCGGCCGGCCGGCCAGCTCTCGACCCCTTCCTGGGAGAGGAAGGAGATGCCGTTCATCGAGAGGTCGAACAGCGGGTACTCGTGGCCGTCGACCAGGAGTTGGGGATGGGCGTCCCGAGAGAGGAGGTCGCGGACCCGTCGCCGCGCAGGACGGAAGAAAACCGCGCGGCCCAGGGCGCCCATCAGCTCTTCGTATGACTTTGCCATCTCTTCCTCACCTCTTTCGTTTTCGGCCGTTGTGGGGCGGGGACGGGAGAACGCTGGGTGTTTCGACTCGCTGCGTCGGTCCCCCGCTCACGCCGCGCCGCCCGCATCCGGTGTGCGCGGCGCCAGCGGCGCCGTCGCAGCCGGAAGCTCGACGACGAACTCGGCGCCTCCCCCCCGACGGTCCTCGTAGTGAATTGTGCCACGGAAATCCTCGACGATCTTGCGCGACAGGTAAAGCCCGAGACCGGTGCCGGCGCCGACCTGCCTGGTCGTGAAGAACGGGTCGAAGATGCGTTTCACCACCTCCGGAGGGATGCCGGGCCCGTCGTCCCCAATGCGGACAGTGACGAAGGCCGCGTCCGAGGCGGTCGCGATGTACAGACTCTTCGCGCCGGAGCGCAGCGCGTTGTCGATGATGTTGAGGAACGCCTGGTTGATCGGTCCGGGAGGGGCCGCGGCGCTGGTCGTCGCCGCGAAATCGCGGTGGACCGTCACGCCCGCCATGCGGTGCTCGAGCAGGCGGAGCGTGGCGTCGATCCCCTCGTGCACGTCGTACAGCGCGAAACCTCCGGCTTCGGCGGGGCGGGCGTGCGACTCGAGGGCCGAGGTGATCCCCTGAATGCGCTGCGCCCCGTCGGCGATGACCGCCAGCAACCTGGCCGCGAGATCGGGCGCGGTGTTGCCGCCGGCGAGGACGCGCGCCGCGTTCAGGATCGAGTTGACCGGGTTGCGCACCTCGTGGAGGATGCCCGCCGCAAGCGTGCCCACGACGGCCAGCTTCTCGCGCTCGGCCAGTTGCAGTCCGAGAGTCCGAAGCTTGAGCTGGGCGCGCACGCGCGCCAGGAGGACGCGGGGGTGGAACGGCTTGGCGACGAAGTCGTCGGCCCCGTGGGCGTACCCCTCCAGCGTCGCCTCGGACCCGACCCGCGCCGTGAGCAGGATGACCGGGGTCGCCGCCAGCGCCGGGTTAGACTTGACGTCGTTGCACAGTTGCGTGCCGCTGCGCCCCGGCATCATGACGTCCGAGATGATCAGGTCGGGGCGCTCGCGGTTGACCAGCCCCCAGGCCTCGTCCCCGTCGTTGGCCGTGAACAGCTCGAATTCCCCTACCAGCAGGCCGCGGATGAACTGTTGCAGCTCGAGGTTGTCCTCGGCCAGCACGATCCGGGCCCGCCGGGCGGAGCCGGAACGCTCCGGCAAGGCCGCGACCGGCGCGCCGGCCGGGCCGTCCCGCAGCGCGGGCGTGACGCCGCTCGGATCCTCGGCGCGTCGCCGCCCGTGCGGCACCTGGTCCGCGGCCTCGCGGCGCTCGATCGACTCGGGGCGGATGTGGTCCTTCCCGAACGGCAGAAACA
>PKYI01000040.1 GCA_003133645.1 Acidobacteriota bacterium
CTGCGTCGCGTAGCCGAACATCTCCGCCAGCGGTACGAACGCGGCGATGACCCGCGAGCCGGCCCGCTGCTCCAGGCTCGTGATCTTGCCCCGCCGCGAGTTCAAGTCGCCGATCACGTCACCCATGTACTCGTCCGGGGTGACGGCCTCGACGTCCATCAGCGGCTCGAGCAAAACGGGATGGGCCTTGGAGGCCGCGTCCTTGAACGCCATCGAGCCGGCNNTTGAACGCCATCTCCGAGGAGTCCACCTCGTGGTACGTGCCGTCGTACAGGGACACCCCGACGCCGATCATCGGGAAGCCGGCCAGAACGCCGTGCTGCAGCGCCTCGCGGATCCCCTGGTCCACCGGCTTGACGTACTCGCGCGGGATTGACCCACCGACGATGTCGTTGGAGAACTCGTACTCGGTGCCGTCGGTGAGGGGGGTCAGCCGGATCTTGGCATGGCCGTACTGGCCGTGGCCGCCGGTCTGCCGCACGAAACGGCCCTCGCCCTTGGCCTCCTGCTTGATCGTCTCGCGGTAGGAGACTTGCGGCCGTCCGACCGCGGCCTCCACCTTGAACTCGCGCACCAGGCGGTCGACGATGATCTCAAGGTGGAGCTCACCCATTCCCGAGATGATGGTCTGCCCGGTGTCGGAGTCGGTGTGAACCCTAAACGTCGGGTCTTCCTGCGCCAGTTTGGCCAGGGCGACACCGAGCTTGTCCTGGTCGGCCTTGGTCTTCGGCTCGATCGCGACGTCGATCACGGGCTCCGGGAACTGCATCGCCTCGAGCACGATCGGCTCCTTGGGCGAGCAGATCGTGTCGCCGGTGGCGACGCTGTGCAGGCCGACGACGGCGACGATGTCCCCGGCGAAGACCTCCTTGATCTCCTCGCGCTTGTTGGCGTGCATCTTGAGGAGGCGGCCGATGCGCTCGTGGTTGCCGGTCCGGGCGTTGTGGACCTGGTCGCCGGTCGAGAGCCGGCCCGAGTACACCCGCACGAACGTCAGCTGTCCGACGAACGGGTCGGTCATGATCTTGAACGCGAGCGCCGCGAACGGGGCGTCGTCGTCCGGGGGCCGCGACTGGGGCTCGCCGTCGGGCGTGTGACCCTCGATCGGCGGCACGTCGAGCGGCGACGGCAGGAAGTCCACGACGGCATCCAACAGCTGCTGGACGCCCTTGTTCTTGAACGCCGAACCGCAGACGACGGGGGCGATGTGATGGGCCACTGTCTGGGCGCGCAGGCTGGCCCGGATGGCGGCCGGCTCCAGGGTCTCGCCGGCGAGGTAGCGCTCGAGGAGGCCCTCGTCGTACTCCGCGGCCACCTCGAGCATCTGCACGCGCCACTTCTCGAACAGCTCCCGGTGCTCCTCGGGGATGTCCCGGCGCTCGAAGTCCGCCCCGAGAGTGTCGTCGAGGACCACGTAGGCGCACCCCTCGATGAGGTCGATGACGCCTTTGAACGCGTCCTCGGCGCCGTACGGGATCTGCACC
Source organism: Acidobacteriota bacterium (assembly GCA_003133645.1). Classification (GTDB taxonomy): domain Bacteria; phylum Acidobacteriota; class Thermoanaerobaculia; order Thermoanaerobaculales; family Thermoanaerobaculaceae; genus RBG-13-68-16. The sequence continues at coordinate 1,485 of PKYI01000040.1, forward strand.
GCGACCGGGTTCGCATGCAGCTTCTTCTTCATCTGCTCCATCGTCTCGAAGAAGTCGGCGCCGACGCGGTCCATCTTGTTGACGAACGCGATGCGGGGAACGCGGTAACGGTCGGCCTGCCGCCAGACGGTCTCGGACTGCGGCTCGACGCCGCTGACCGCGTCGAAGACGGCGACCGCGCCGTCGAGCACGCGCAGGCTGCGCTCGACCTCGGCGGTGAAGTCCACGTGGCCGGGTGTGTCGATGATGTTGATGCGGTGGTCGCGCCAGAAGCAGGTGGTGGCGGCGGACGTGATCGTGATGCCACGCTCCTGCTCCTGCTCCATCCAGTCCATGGTGGCGGTGCCATCATGGACCTCGCCCATCTTGTAGTTCACCCCCGTGTAGTAAAGGATGCGCTCGGTAGTCGTCGTCTTACCGGCATCAATGTGGGCCATGATGCCGATATTCCGAGTCTTCTCCAGGGGTGCAAGTCGTGGCATTTTTTCAAAGAACCTTTCAGTGCTTCTCGCTTCTCTCTGCTCTGCGCCGGAGGCCTCGCTGCCGACCGGCCGAAAGCTGTCAACAGCCTCCTACCACCGGTAGTGACTGAAGGCCTTGTTGGCCTCCGCCATCCTGTGCGTGTCGTCCTTCTTCTTCATCGCGCCGCCGCGGTTGTTGGCGGCATCCATGAACTCGCCCGCCAGCTTGTCGACCATCGACTTCTCGCCGCGCGCCTTGGCGAAGTCGATCAGCCAGCGGATCGACAGCGAGAGCTGCCGGCCCGGGGGCACCTCGACCGGCACCTGATAGGTCGAGCCGCCGACGCGGCGGGACTTGACCTCGAGCTGCGGCTTCACGTTGTCCATCGCGCGCTTGAAGACCTTCAAAGGGTCGTCCTGCGTCTTCGACTGGATGATGTCGAGCGCCCCGTAGAAGATGCTCTCGGCCGTGCTCCTCTTGCCCTGGCGCAGGATCGAGTTGATGAAGCGGGTGACGAGCTGCGAGTTGTAGACGGGATCCGGAATGACCTCGCGCTTGGCTACGTAATGACGGCGCGGCATGGGCTACGCCCTCCCCTGTTGCTTCTGCCGCTTCGTGCCGTACTTCGAGCGGCTCTTGTTACGACCCGCCACTCCCTGGGCATCCACCACGCCGCGGATCACGTGGTAGCGCACGCCCGGGAGGTCCTTCACGCGACCGCCCCTGATCAGCACCACCGAGTGCTCCTGCAGGTTGTGGCCCTCGCCAGGAATGTATGTCGTCACCTCGACGCCGTTGGTCAACCGCACGCGCGCGACCTTCCGCAGCGCCGAGTTCGGCTTCTTGGGGGTGGTCGTGTACACGCGGGTGCACACGCCGCGCTTTTGCGGGCACGCCGCGAGGGCCGGGCTCTTGGTCTTGACCTCGAGTTGTTGGCGTCCGTGTCGGACAAGCTGCGCGATCGTCGGCATCGTTTCCTCTCTCGACTCCAGGCGGCAAGGGCCAAGCGTGCTCCGGTGCTTGGCCCCGGCTGCGTACCTACCGGCGGTTCGCCGGTGAAGTCCGAAGATTCTAGTTAAGCGCCACCGAACTGTCAACTGCTCTCGGGACGCGGGGGCAACAACTGGTTGAGCTCATCGTACTCCGCGGACGTCTCCCCCTGAGGTTCCTCCGGTTGCGGCATCTCGTCCTGCGGTACGGGGTCAATCGTAAAGTAGTGATAATGCTTGGCTCCCGTACCGGCCGGGATGAGCCTGCCGACGATGACGTTCTCCTTGAGGCCGTACAGATCGTCGATCCGACCCGAGACCGCCGCCTCGGTGAGGACCCTCGTCGTCTCCTGGAACGAGGCCGCCGAGACGAACGACTCGGTCGCCAGGGCCGCCTTGGTGATGCCCAGGAGCACGGGGGCGAACCGCGCCGGCTGCCCGCCGAGTTTCTCGATGCGCTCGTTCTCCTCCTCGACGCGGTACCTCGGCACCTGCTCCTCGAGCAGGAACTCGGTGTCGCCCGGGTCGGTGACCTTCACGAAGCGGCACATCTGGCGGACGATGGTCTCGATGTGCTTGTCGTTGATGGTGACGCCCTGGGTGCGGTAGACCTCCTGGATCTTGTCCACCAGGTAGCGCTGCAGCTCGGCCTCGCCCAGCACCGCCAGGACATCGTGCGGGTCGACCGGACCGTCGGTGAGCGACTCTCCGGTCGCGACCCACTCGCCGTCCTGGACGATCAAGTGGGCGACCTTCGGGATCGTGTACTCCCGGGTCGTCCCCTCCTTGCCTTCCACGTTCACCTTCCGGGTGCCGCGGCTGGCCTCGCCAACGTGCACGGCGCCGGAGATCTCGCTGACCACAGCCGCGTCCTTCGGGCGCCGCGCCTCGAAGAGCTCGACCACGCGCGGCAAGCCGCCGGTGATGTCCTTGGTCTTGGTGGTCTCGCGCGGGATCTTGGCGAGCACATCGCCGGGGTTGACGGTGTCGCCCTCGGTGACCATCAGGTGGGAACCGATCGCCAGTTGGTACCGGCGCTCGGTCGGCGTCTTCTTGTCGGTCGAGCGGACCACGATCGTCGGGATCCGCCGGTCGGCGCCGATCGGCTCGATGACGATCTTGTGCGAGTGACCGGTCAGCTTGTCGATCTCCTCGCGCACGTTCTCGCCTTCGACCAGGTCCACGTAATCGACCTTGCCGGCCACGGTGGTGAGCACCGCGGATGTGAACGGGTCCCACTCGGCGAGGATCGTCCCGGGCTCGACGAACTGCCCCTCCTCGACCGCCAGGATGGAGCTGTACACCAGGTTGTAGCGCTCGCGCTCGCGGCCGCGGTCGTCCGAGATCGCGACCTTGGCGTTGCGGGACACGACGACGGTCTTGCCCTCGGTGTTCGTCACCGCTTGGACCCCGAACAGCTTGACCGTGCCCGAGCGGCTCGCCTGGTGGCGCGACTGCTCGGTGGCGCGGGTCGCCGTGCCGCCGTAGTGGAACGTCCTCATCGTGAGCTGGGTGCCCGGCTCGCCGATCGATTGCGCCGCGATGATGCCCACCGCCTCGCCGAGCTCCGCCAGGCGCCCGGTGGCGAGCATGCGCCCGTAGCACTTGCGGCAGGCGCCACGGCGCGTCTCGCAGGTCAGCAACGACCGGATCTTGACCCGTTCGTACCCGGCGTCCTCGATCGCCGCGGCAAGCTCCTCGGTGACCTCGGTGTTGGCCTCGCAGATCACGGTCCCTTCCAGGGGATCCAGGAGGTCCTCGGCGACCACGCGACCGACGAGGCGGTCACGCAGCTTCTCGAGCACCTCGCCTCCCTCGGTGATGGCCATGACGTAGATGCCGTGGTCGGTGCCGCAGTCCTCCTCGGTGATGATCACGTCCTGCGACACGTCCACGAGGCGGCGGGTGAGGTAGCCGGAGTCCGCAGTCTTGAGCGCCGTGTCGGCCAACCCCTTGCGCGCGCCGTGGGTCGAGATGAAGTACTGCAAAACCGACAGCCCCTCGCGGAAGTTGGCGGTGATCGGGGTCGGGATGATCTCGCCGGAGGGCTTCGACATCAGGCCGCGCATCCCGGCGATCTGGCGGATCTGTTCCTTGGAGCCGCGGGCCCCGGAGTCCGCCATGATGAAGATCGGGTTGGGCTCGCCCGAGGCGTCCGCCCGGCGGCGCATCTCGCGGAACATCTCGTCGGACACCTTCTCGGTGACGCGGTGCCAGATGTCCACGATCTTGTTGAGGCGCTCGCCCGCGGTGATGACGCCGCCGGAGCGCTGCCGCTCGACCTCCTCGACCTCCTTGAGCCCGTTGTTGATCAGCCCTTCCTTCGCACTGGGAATGATCATGTCGCCGGCGCCGATCGAGATTCCCGCGAGCGTCGCCCAGGTGAACCCGAGGTTCTTCAGGGCGTCGAGCAGGCGCACCGTCACCTCGTGCCCGAACCGCAGGTAGGTGAAGGAAACCAGGCTCTGCAGACCGCCCTTCTTGAGCTGCCCGTTGATGAACGGCAGCTCCGGCGGCAGCGAAGAGTTGAGGATCGCGCGTCCGACGGTGGTCTCCAGGTGGAAGTTCTCGACCCTCTGCGGTTCGGCGTGCAGGAGGTCCTGCTGGTCGGCCTCGACCGTCATGTCGAGCAGGTTGCCGGTGTAGACGACCTCGATCGGCTGCAGCGTGTTGGCGCAGGCGTTGGCGTGCGCGAGCAACGCCTCGTCGACGGACGCAAACACCTTGCGGCGCTGGCCCTTCCCGAGCGGGCGCTCGGAGGTCAGGTAGTAGATGCCGAGCACCATGTCCTGCGATGGCACCGCGAGCGGCTTACCGGACGCCGGCGACAGGATGTTGCGGGACGCGAGCATCAGGACGCGGGCCTCGAGCTGCGCCATCGGGGAGAGCGGCACGTGGACCGCCATCTGGTCGCCGTCAAAGTCGGCGTTGTAGGCCGCGCACACGAGCGGATGGATGCGGAGCGCCTTGCCTTCGACCAGGACCGGCTCGAACGCCTGGATGCCGAGGCGGTGCAGCGTCGGCGCGCGGTTCAGCATCACCGGGTGCTCGCGGATCACGGTCTCGAGCGCATCCCACACCTCCGGGGTGCGCTGTTCGACCAGCTCGCGGGCCATCTTGATCGTCGTGACCAGCCCCTTTTTCTCGAGCTCGTGGTAGATGAACGGCTTGAACAGCTCGAGCGCCATCTCCTTGGGGAGCCCGCACTGGTGAAGCTGGAGCTCGGGGCCGACCACGATCACGGAGCGGCCGGAGTAGTCCACGCGCTTGCCCAACAGGTTCTGGCGGAACCGGCCCTGCTTGCCCTTGAGCGCATCGGAGAGCGACTTGAGCGGGCGGCCGTTGGAACCCTTGATCACGCGGCCGCGGCGGCCGTTGTCGAAGAGCGCGTCCACCGCCTCCTGGAGCATGCGCTTCTCGTTGCGGACGATGACCTCGGGAGCCCGCAGCTCGAGGAGCTTCTTGAGCCGGTTGTTGCGGTTGATCACCCGGCGGTAGAGGTCGTTGAGGTCGGAGGTCGCGAACCGCCCGCCGTCGAGCGGCACGAGCGGCCGCAGTTCCGGGGGGATCACCGGGATCACCTCGAGGATCATCCACTCGGGGCGGTTGCCCGACTTGCGGAACGACTCCACCACCCGGAGGCGCTTGGCCGCCTTCTGGCGCTTGACCACCGAGGGCTCGGTCCGCATCAACAGGCGCAGCTCGCCGGCCATCTCGTCGAGGTCGATCCGGCGGAGGAGCTCCTGGATCGCCTCGGCGCCCATCTTGGCCACGAAGCCCTCGCCGTACTCCTGCCGGCCCTCGCGGTACTGCTCCTCGGAGAGGACCTGCTTCTCCTCGAGCGTGGTATCGCCCGGATCGATGACGACGTACGCCTCGAAGTAGAGCACCCGCTCGAGCTCGCGCATCGTGATGTCGAGCAGCTGACCGATGCGGCTCGGCAACCCCTTGAAGAACCAGACGTGGGACACCGGGGCGGCGAGCTCGATGTGGCCCATGCGCTCGCGCCGGACCTTGGAGCGCGTGACCTCGACGCCGCACTTGTCGCACACGACGCCGCGGTGCTTCATGCGCTTGTACTTGCCGCACAGGCATTCCCAGTCGGTGACGGGACCGAAGATGCGAGCGCAGAACAGCCCGTCGCGCTCCGGTTTGAAGGTACGGTAGTTGATCGTCTCGGGCTTCGTGACCTCGCCGTGAGACCACGAGCGGATCTTCTCGGGCGAAGCCAGGGAGACCCGTATCGCGTCGAAGTCGTTGATCGCCTTCGGCTTGGTGAAAAATGGACGGCTCTCGCCGCGGAAATCGCTGCGGGGTTCGCTTGGCATGCTGCTCATTCCAGCCCCCTCACTCTCCCTCGTGCTTGACGAGCTCCACGTCGAGCCCGAGGCTCTGGAGTTCCCGCACGAGCACATTGAACGACTCGGGCAGGCCCGGCTGTTCGGGGACCTTGCCCTTGACGATCGCCTCGTACACCCGCGAGCGTCCCTCGACGTCGTCGGACTTGACGGTCAACAGCTCCTGCAGCGTGTACGCGGCGCCGTATGCCTCGAGCGCCCAGACTTCCATCTCGCCCAGGCGCTGGCCGCCGAACTGGGCCTTGCCGCCGAGGGGCTGCTGCGTGATCAGGGAGTACGGGCCGATCGAACGCGCGTGGATCTTGTCGTCCACGAGGTGGGACAGCTTCAGCATGTAGATGTAGCCGACCGTGACCCTCTGCTCGAACGGCACGCCGGTCACGCCGTCGCGCAGGACGGTCTTGCCGTCCTCCGGGATCCCGGCCCGCGACAGCATCTCGCGGATCTCCCCTTCGGTTGCGCCGTCGAACACCGGGGTCGCGAAGTGCAGGCCGAGCGCCTTGCCGGCCCACCCGAGGTGCGTCTCCAGGATCTGACCGACGTTCATTCGGCTCGGGACGCCGAGCGGGTTGAGCACGACCTCGACCGCGGTCCCGTCCTGGAGGAACGGCATCTCCTCGTCCGGGAGTACCACCGAGATCACGCCCTTGTTGCCGTGCCGCCCGGCCATCTTGTCGCCGACCTGGAGCTTGCGCTTCATGGCGACGTAGACCTTGACCTGCTTGATGACGCCCGGGGGCAACTCGTCGCCCGCGGTCAGGAGCTTGATCCTCTCGTCGTTGAGCTTCTCGAGGACCTCGATCTGGCTCTCCGCCTGGTTGGCAAGCATGCGGACGCGCTCGCGCACCGTGTCGTCGGCGAGCGGCAACGCCAGCATCTCGGCGCGCGTCAGTTCCGTGACCACCTCGGCGGCCAGCTTGGCGTTCTTCTTGGCCACCAGGTCGCCGGTGCGCGCCGACACGACGTCGGCCGTCACCTTGGCGCCGTCGAGCAGCTCGGCGAGCTTCTTGTTGCGCTCCTCGAGGACGATCCTGCGCTCGTCTTCGGAGTTCTTGCGGATGCGGGCAATCTCCTCTTCCTCGATCGCTTGGGCGCGCACGTCCTTCTCGGTACCGCGACGGGCGAAGATCTTGACGTCCACGATGACGCCGGAAATGCCGGGCGGGCACTTCAGCGAGGCGTCCCGCACGTCGCCGGCCTTCTCGCCGAAGATCGCGCGCAGCAGCTTCTCCTCGGGCGTCAGCTGGGTCTCACCCTTGGGGGTGACCTTGCCGACCAGGATGCTGCCCGGGCGCACGTGGGCCCCGACGCGCACGATGCCGGCGTCGTCGAGGTCCTTGAGGGCGTTCTCCGCGACGTTCGGGATGTCGCGGGTGATTTCCTCGGGGCCGAGCTT
>PKYI01000164.1:0-3489 GCA_003133645.1 Acidobacteriota bacterium
AGCTTCGAGTACCTGAGAAGCAGGGCCACGTTGAGCCGGTGGCGATCGTGCCACAGATCAAGCGGCGTGATCTCTTCGGCGGCCTGATCCACGAGTACTATCCGGTCGCGGCATGATGAATGGGCGTTTTGGCACCCCTCAGGGTCATGCGACCAGCACTAGGGCCGCGCGCGTCGGTGGAGAACCGCTGGTCGGGCCTACATCCTGGGGTGACCTGCCAGCGGACGCCCTAGAGATGGAGGATCAGCCCGAAATCGTCGAGGGTGAGCGCGACACCGGCGCCGAAGGCAAACGCGACGATCACACCGGGGACGCCGCGCGGCGGGCCCATCGCCTCCATGACAAGGGCACTCAGCACCATGACGATGATGCCGATCACCATGTGGTGAATGTGCAGGTTGCCGACCTTGAGGCTACTCTTGAACCACCAGCGCGCCCGGGCGCGGAAGAGGCGCATGCTCACGTGGATGCCCATAAAGGTCAGCAGCAGGCCGAGGGTGAAGGCGATGAGCCCGCTGCGCGCCGCATTATAGCCAACGGCGCCGAACTGCTCGGTCAGCAGCCGCACAAAACCTCTCGAGGGTCGCGACAAGTCACGGCCGCCAAGGATAGCGGAAACTGCGGCAGGCGGGGCGCGTTGGCCGGGGAGTCTGCCTGTCTTGAACCCTGATGGCGACCCCGTTGCGAAATTCCCCGTGCTTGACGCAGCAGAGGAACGTCCCGGGGCGGTTCAGAAGCCGACCTTCACAAAAGGGCCGCCCTCTCGGAAGTGACCCCTGCTTGGGGACCGCCAGACGCGTGGGGTACAAATACTCGATCGTGCCCGTCCGGAACATGATCCTGGGCACCGCTGGCGCCTAGCCAGCCATGCGTGACAGAATCGCGGCCGTGCTCTCCTCAATCCTCTACGTGTTGCTTCGTCGGCTGCTCGGCATGCTCTCCTGCAGGGAGCGCGCCGTCGAGCAAGTCCGCCTTGAGAATCTCGTGCTTCGTAAGGACGACGCCGATGTCAAAGGCCTGGGTGACGATCCCCTCGTCGCTCCGTCGTCCTCTCAGCCTCACGATCTCCCTCGCGTTCTTTGCCTGTCTACAGCCGGCGTGTCGGCCGGTCCGCCGGGCTGTGAGGCACGTCCGCTCGGCCGATGAGAAGGTCGCTTACGAGCGTTTGCAGTTCGTCTATCAAAAGGGGATCGCCTACGGGTTCCATATGGGGCTGCGACCGCAGACACTCTACGGAATCGCGGACTCACCTGTGCAACGGAGTCCTGGCCCAACAGCGCCTCTATCAGCTCATCCGCAAGCGCGGACCTGTCACCGACCGCACGGTCGAGATCACGTTCCTCGCTCCCGGCGTCGAGGCGTACGTGTTCACCTTTGGCTAGGCCGCGAGGGCATTCCTGACCGGCGGCGGGTGCCGCAGCTGATCCCCGGGCTCCGGGGTGGCGGTCGGGACGGGGCCAGAGACGAGTAGCAGAAAGCCGGGGTCCGCAGTTCAAGCTACCGCTCCGTCTCGGCGACCGCGTGGTCGATCAGCCGGCGCGCCACCGACAACCGGTGGGGCAGCGCCGGGAGGCGATCCACCGGGAACCACTGCGCGTCCACGATCTCGCCCTCCTGGCAGTGGATCTCGCCGCCTGCGTACTCGGCCGTGAAGGCGACCATGAGCGAGTGCGGGAAGGGCCAGCACTGGCTGTCGAAGTAGCGCAGGCCGCGGACCCGCAAGCCTACTTCCTCGTCGACCTCGCGCCGGACGCAGTCCTCAAGCGACTCGGAGGGCTCCACGAAGCCGGCGAGCGCGCTGTAGATGGGAGGAGTGGGTCCTCCGCTGCGCGCCCCGCTGGCGAGCAGCAGCTCCCTCCCACCGGGCCCCTGTCGCATGACCAGGACCATCATGGCCGGCGCGAGCCGCGGGTAGTAGACCTCGCCGCAGGCCGGGCAGCGGCGGGCCCGTCCCCCGTCGCTTTCTTCGGTGGGTGTGGCGCACGCGCCGCAGTAGCGGTGGGTCCGCTCGAACTCGAGAACCTGGACGGCGCGGCCGGCGACCGCCACGAGTTCGTCGGGCAAACGGTCGAAGAGCCTGCGCAGCGGCTCCAGCGTGAACCCAGGCGGCGTCGCCTCGACCCCTGTTCGTGCCGCCGCCCAGCAGGGGACCTCGCCCAGAAGGCCGATGCAGCGCGCGCCGTCGACGGGGATCGGCGGCCCATCACCTTCGGGGACGGCGCGGGCGTCCGCCTGGCCCGCCGCGGCGGACGTGAGGAGCTTCCCACCCTCGAGCACGAACCAGAGCCCGCCCGGCGGGCTCTGGGCGGGCGAAGACCAACGTGGTGTGAAGGACGGCGGCAGGAACATGGGCGATGAGACAAGCAAACCGCACTCCGATCCGGACGGCAAGAGCAGCGTCGGCCGCCTGCAGCTTACGCCGGCACCTCGGACTCTGCGTGATTTCGGCGGATCCTGAGCGCTTCCAGCACGATCGAAGCGCCGGGACCGTTCATGTCTGCCCCACGATTGTCGTGCGTGGGCGTGGCGGGTGCAGCTGGAGTGCGGGGCGTCTTCTGCCGGCGCTCGAGCGGGAGTGTCGAGAACATTCTCCGGGCAGCGGGGGAGATGGGGATCGACTATCCGATCGCGACTGACAGCGACTACACGATCTGGCACGCGTTCAGAAACGAATACTGGCCGGCCCGGACCGCCGTCGTCAGCGTCGTCGAAGGCAGATCCTTCGCCGACCCGACCTGGCTCACCCGCTCCTTGATGCTTGCGCTCTGGTCCCTGGCGGCGCTGCCGCTGCTTCTGTCGGGCATATTCGCCCTCATTGGGATACGCCAAGCGTCTGCCGCGTCGGCATGAGCTGACTGCGCGGCTGTTCGGGACGGCCTGCCCTGCATCCCAGCCGTCGTGCTCCCGCCTCCAACTCAAAAAGGCGACCCGCCGCGATCGTTCTGGTGAGGAGTGGTTCGCGCCTGACAACCACGTCCCTCAGGACAGCGTGCGCGATGCCGCTGATGTCGGTCGGCGTTAGATGCGGCAACGTCACTCTGCCCGCCGACCCAGCCTGAGGGGTACCAAAACCCGATTAGCCATCTGACCAGCGGTTCTCCAGGATGCAGCGATGCTCTTCTCACTCCTCTATATGATGGTGCGCGCCGTCTTTCGTTTGGCGCCCGCAGGCGATCAGCGTGAGCGCGAGGTCGAGAGCCTCGTCCTTCGCCACCAAGTAAAAGTCTTCACTGATCATCCCCTCAACTCAGGCCGCGATCAGCTCGGAGTAGGTGGTCGGTGGCGTGTACAGGATGCAGCGGTTCAGGATGCNNTGCCAGCGCTTGAAGTTGGAGATCACGATGTGCACCCAGGGCAACAGCTCGGCGGCGGCCTGCGGTGTGGCTTGTACATGCGCCTCATGTAGGTAACCGGCGTCGGAGAGCGCCCGGTAGGCCTGCCAGCCGTCGGTCTTGACGGTACTGCTGAGCTGGATCTGGGCGCGGGCAG
>PKYI01000164.1:3521-3784 GCA_003133645.1 Acidobacteriota bacterium
CTGCCGCGCGCGCAGCCGCCGACCAGCGACTCGTCGAGCTCAACCACGCCGCGCAGCAGCAGCTCGTGCTCGCCGCGACGCATGGCGTGTGTGATCTTGCGACGCAGCAGCCACGCGGTCTTACCCGTCACGCCTGGCTGGCGCGAGAGCTCGGCCGCTGAGGGCGGCTTCTTCATCGAGGCCAGTAGCCAGATCGCCAGCGGCCACTTGCGCAGGTCGATCCTCGTCTTGTGGAGCAGCGTGCCCGCGGTCACCGACGCCTG
>PKYI01000043.1 GCA_003133645.1 Acidobacteriota bacterium
GAGCTTCCGGTCGGTTCGGCGTGCGGTGAGCTTCTCCAGGGACGGATCGGTCGCCTGGTTCGACGAAGACCTGGCGACGCCCAACCTCGGCCCAGGCCGTGGCAGCGGCGTGGTCATCTACGACGGCACGAACTGGAGGATCGCGCAGTACGACCTTTCGGTTCCGATTCCCAACAACGTTTTCCCCCAGGTGAAGAAGATCATCGCGAACGCCACGCCGGCGAAACCCTGAGATTCGCGCGACGGACGTCGGGTACGCACCTGACCGAGCCGTGTTCGGTCGCCCTGTTTGGCGGGCCAATCGGTGCCTGACACCATCTCGCCATCCCGCGATGCGGCCACCTCGGAGTCACCCCGCACAACGTAGGCGCAGGCTTCAGCTTGCGGTCTTCGAGACGGCCACCACCCACCCCGTGGGCTGAACCCCGCGGGTACACATGACGCCGCCACCTACTCCGACGGCCAGCGAGCGGCGGGCGCGAACGTCTCCCGGCACGTTCCCGGCAGGTCGTAGTAGACCCAGACCCGGTTGTTGGTTTCGTTGATAGGTGCCGGGTCCGGCACAGTTGACAAACCTCGAGTGGCCTGCCTGATCGATATGGGGTGCCGGGTACGAATCCAGCCGAAACAGCCGCCGCTGCTTCAATTCCGCCAGATGCGTACCTGGCACCCATTCACAACGACCCACGTCGGCAGTTTGGCCGAACTCGCTCCCCTTGTTGAGCGACCAGAGTCACGGTTCATCGAGACCGAGGGGGCGATGTGGATCGTACCGCCCACACCGAGAGCCACCGTCCATTCTTCTGCCCGACGCCGACGCGGCCCAGGTCGAAGTAGAGGGCCATCGCCCAGTCCGGCTCGTAGGCGCTGGTCGTCGACGACCAGTAGGCGTCGGCCACTCTCTCGAAAGGATGCTTCGCCGGCAGGGCCGGCTCGTAGAAGCCCAGGTCCACCAGCGAGTCCAGCTCGTTGATCGTGGGCACCCGCCATCCCGCACCGGGCGAGGAGCCCCGGGGGTCGAGGCCGCGCACGAGCGAAAGAGCCTCCTCCCAGCTCACCTGTCCGCGCGCCAGATCCGCGTCACGCGTCCACTCCAGCCCGGTGGCGCGATCGAGGACCGTTCTGCGACGCACCTCGAAGCGGCGCCCGGAGTCGACGCCGATCGAACCGTGTACCGGGACGACGCGGCTGTGGCCTCGGCAGGGCCACATAAGGTGATCCTCGCTGCGATGGCCGAAAAAGGTACGGGCGCCTTCCATGTGCACGTACCAGGCGTAGTCCGGGTTTCGCGCGCTCGCCGTCGCGGTCCAGTACCAGCTCAGGCAGACGTCCGTGAACGGGTGCCCTGCCGGGAGCGCCGGATCGCGGGTCTGGAAGCCCGTCAGGCTGCGCAGCTCGGCGCGCCCCGGCAGGCGCCAGTCGTCGCGACCGAGGTACCGGGCTCGGTTGAGCTCCGCCACATACTCGAGCGCCTCGTTGTGCGGCATCGGCCACTCCGCGGGGTTCGCGCACAGGCTCCACTCCAAGTCCGTGAGCAGGTCGAAGACGACGCCTCCGCTCGGCCGGAAGCGGTCGGCCGGCCACGCGAGGCCCGGCCTGAGCTCGCCGTCCTGACGGCTGCCACGGCACGAGATCGGCCGCCCGTCGGCGGCGTAGCACCGGCGCTGCCCTGTGTTGAGCACCAGCAACGTATCCTCGAAGCCGCTCACCCGCGCCGCCGTGCTCCGTCGCACCCCCCACGATCCACAAAGAGGCAAGGAAGTTTCCTTTCCAGGTTGCATCAGGCTCCCGAGACGTTCCCCGGGCGGCTCGAAACTGGCTCATAGTACAGATGTGCCACGGGCTGAGCGGGACGCCGGGTCATGATGCAACCTCGAGAACAGGTCGGATACCAGGCATCTCATTTCGTCCATCGTCACCCGCATGGCCCATTCGACCGTGTCCGCGAAGCCCCCGCAACCGCCTCATCGACAACCGGCCGCTCCCACCCCTCGACTCGGCAGCCCAGTTGATCCATGCCGCCGGCGACGAAGAGCCTCCGGTCCCTGGCGCGCCGCTCCTCCCTGCGATCCGTGAACAAAGGAGGGGCGATCTCACAACTGGTCGGATGGAATGCCTGGCGCCTAACCTCTCCGGCCGAGGGGTTGCGGGCCAGAGGCGCGTCGGTTACCGTCAAGTGGGGGTGGTATGAACCGGAGAGCCTACCTTGGTATGCCTGCGCTGGCCCTCGCCGCGATCGCGGCGGCGGGCGTCCCGGCGGTCGGCCAGCGCGCGCCGGCATTCACTCTGCCGTCGGCGAGCGGCGGCACGCGCTCCCTCGCCGATGTCGCCGGTAAGAAGAACCTGGTGCTGGTGTTCTTTCGAGGCGTCTGGTGACCATATTGCCGCAAGCAGCTCGGTGAGCTGCAAAGCCGGATTCCGGCGTTCGACGCACTCGACGCCGAGGTCTGGGCGGTCAGCAACGACCCGGCCGCGACCCTGAAGGGGTACGCGGCGCGCGCGGGGCTGTCGTTCCCGTTGCTGTCAGACTCCGATCTGTCGGTGATCAAGGCGTACGGCATCCTCAACGAGCGCCAGGAGATTGCGCACCCCACGACGTTCGTCATCGACCGTTCGGGCACGGTGCGCTATGCGCGTGAAGATGTGGACTTCCGGGTACGGCCGTCGCCGGACGACCTGCTCGCGGCGCTGCGCGCCCTGCCGCCGGCAAAAAAGAGATAGAACGGTTGGAGGCCAGGCAACCCAATCCGGCGCCTGGCGCCCGGGGATGGGTCCGGGTCCGGCGAAGTCAAGACGGCCCTTTGATTGAAGCGCTGAACGCATGGGCGGGTCGGTCCGGCGCCGGAGAACTGCCACGTATCTGTTCCCGCCCGGATCAGATCGGCCGACCGCCGCGCCGGCCTCAGATGCCGGCGACGGGGTGCGGCACGTACGGCGCTTCCAGGGCCGCGATCTCCTCGTCGGTGAGCTTCACGCCCAGTGCCGCCACCGCATCTTCCAGATGCTGCGGCTTGGTGGCGCCCACGATCGGGGCGGTGACCACCGCCTTGGACAAGAGCCAGGCCAAGGCCACCTCGGCCCGAGGCAGCCCCCGCGCCGCGGCGATCTCGCCGACCCGGTCGACCACCTTGCGGTCCGCGTCCTCGGTGGCGGCGTACAGCTGCTTGCCGTAGGCGTCGGTCTCGGCGCGCGTTGTGTCCGAGCGCGACTTCCAGGCGCGCGCCAGGCGGCCGCGTGCGAGCGGGCTCCAGGGGATCACGCCGATGCCCTCCGCCGCGCAGAGCGCGAGCATCTCCCGCTCCTCCTCGCGGTAGAGCAGGTTGTAATGGGGCTGCATGGAGACGAACCGCGTCCAACCGTGGAGATCGGCGAGGTCCAGCGCTTTGCAGAACTGCCAGGCGTACATGCTGGAGGCCCCGATGTAGCGGGCCTTGCCGGCCTTCACCACGTCGTGCAGCGCCTCCAGCGTTTCCTCGATCGGCGTCTCCTTGTCCAAGCGGTGGATTTGGTAGAGGTCCACGTGGTCGGTGCCGAGGCGCTTCAGGCTCGCGTCGATCTCGGTCATGATCGCCTTGCGCGACAAGCCGCCGCCGGTCGGGCCGGGGCGCATCGGGAAGTACACCTTGGTGGCGATCACCACATCCTCCCGCTTCGCGAAGTCTTTGAGCGCGCGGCCAACCACCGTTTCGCTCTCGCCTTGCGAATACATGTTCGCCACATCGAAGAAATTGATGCCGAGCTCGAGCGCCCGCCGGATGTAAGGGCGGCTCTCTGCCTCGTCCAGGTGCCAGGTGCGCCTGTTCACCGCGTAGCTCATGCAGCCCAGACAGATGCGGGATACCTTGAGGCCCGTTGCGCCGAGGTTCACGTAGTCCATTGCGTCCACCTCCAAATCGGGGGAGTCTGCTTCATTATTCCTGGTCCCCCCGGCCGAGGTCGCGGCCGAGCTCACGACCCGGTTTCCGCTCGATCCTGAGGCCAGGCAGTGCTTCACTTGCGTGTACGGGGGCCTGGATTGCCAGACCGCCGAGTTCCGCTACGTGTGCGCCGGTCACCCCGGGCCCGTCGACCTCCCCAAGGGAAGGTCCCCCGTCAACCTCATCTTCCGGCCGAGCAGCCCGTGTACGTGCTATCTCTACAGCCTTCAAACCACTCTCACCCGCCCTTCACTCAAGGTCGGTGAATGGGAACTCCGTATCGCTCTGCGGTCAAGGAGCCGGTACGCTCGCCGTCTGCACGCGCCCCGCCTTGCTTTGCAGCTCGAGTTGCAACGTGCCACTCCTGAGAACGCCGGCGCGGGTTGTGTCGGTCACCGTGATGTTGCCGCGAGCGATCCTTACGATGACCCTCTCCAGCTTCCCTGCCGGCAGGCGAATCAATGCCGATCCATCGAGGTCCGTGAACCAGCCACGTTGCTCGATGTGGTAGCTCAGTGTCGGGACCGGTTCCGCATCGAACCGCACCCGCGTCGCCAGGCGGCTGGTCGGCAGGCCAAAACCGTGCAGCTCGCCTGTGACCGAAACCCGGGTCGCCGGCGAGTCGACGAGGACGATCTCGACGTTAGCCGTTTGCGCCAGAACCTCGAAGATCCGGGGTGCGCGCGGCAGAGTGGAGAGCGGAATTTCGGCGGCCAGTTGCGCGCCGTGAGGGGCGACGAAGAGCGCCACCAGAACCGCCGTTCCGCCGAGGGCCGCCAAAACCATCATTGCGCGCTGCAGGCGCGCACTATGGGGCGGCGCGCCTGCGGCGCCGCTTTCCTGCGCTTCGTGAGCCGGGATGCGCAGGACGTAGTAGTAAAGCGCGTGCGCCACCCAGAACGCGAGGAGCGCCGACCACACAACATCCGATAGGAAGTGCCCCCCGGCCGCCATGCGGCCGAGGCCCAACGCGGCACCCGCAGTCAGCCCCCCGACCAGCGACACCCCCGCCCAGTCGGGGCGACGGCGCCGCCAGATCCACCAGCCGAGCCCGTAGAGAAATCCGACGGAACAGTGACCGCAAGGGAACGATGCGCCGCTCTCGCCTCGGAGCGGCACCGGGACGTAATGCAACTGTCCGCCAAACTCGACGATATCGCGCGGCCGAGGGCGATCCCAGTGATCCTTGAAGATGCCGTTGATGATAAGCCCCGGCCCGACGACGACACTCAACAGCACGAACACGCCGTACCGACGCCACGCTTCCCGCCGGCGCGCGGACCCGGCCACGAGTCCCGCGAAGCCGGCAAGCACGAGCGACGCGGTGATCCACGGCGCCGAGCGATACAGCACGGACCACGGCAGTCGGTTCGCAAGCGGCCAGTGGTTCAGCGCATCCTGGCGGTAGAACATCCTCGCAGCCGCGAAATCCAGGGACGTGGCGGCGAAGAGCAGTGTGACCACGGCACCGAGTGCGATCAACACGATCAGCTCGCGCCGCCACTCGCGGAGCTGACTGCTCCGACGGCAAACGGCACCCGGAGACTTGTCTCGTGTCACGCGCTGAGGTCCAGCTCACGAAAGAGCAGCCCACAAAGCATCGGGTCGTGCACTCTGTCTTCCCTTGGCGTGCCTCGTTCGGAACCGGGGGCGGCGCGGCGCTCACCACTTTACACCACGCAGGACTATATGACACGAGGTTGTATGACGCAAAGATGACGCAACGATCACCCTTGGCGTCGGAATAGCCTCCACCTGTCCTACGTAGAACGACATCCCGCCAGCCTCGATTCCTACAGGACGCTCAACGATGTCATCCCCAAGGGCCTTGACTCGATCGTCGAGCGGGTGCACCCTCGAAATCGATGAGAAGGAGATTCTTCTCCATGAGGTCGGCACCGTGGCGCCGCCTGACAGCGCTGGCCGCCGCGGTTGCGGTGGCGCTCTCCGCGGCTCAGGCCTCCGCCGCTGCGGCTGAGCCGCCCGCGCCGGATCCTGCGGCCACGCAATCCAGCGATCTAGGGCCTTCCCAACAGGGTTTCGGAAAGCGTTTGATCGAGGACCTGCGGGCGCTCATTTCGAAACCGGCGCACATGGACTCCGGGGACTGGACGAACCTCGGTCTTGCCGCCCTGGCCGTTGGGGCGACCGCGACGCTCGACCCGCGGGTACGCACGTGGGCACAGGACCACCGCAGCACCTCCTCCGACAACTTCGCCACGTCGATCCGCCCGTTCGGCAGTTGGGCTGCGTTCGCCACCCTGGGTGCGACATGGCTGGCCGGGAAGGCGTGGAGCAAGCCGAGCCTGGTCTCGACCGCCGAGGACGGCCTCGAAGCCAGCATCATCGCGGCCGGCCTCGTGACCCCGGTGATCAAGGAGATCGTGGGGCGGCAGCGCCCCTCGTACGGAGCGGGCCACGCGACCTTCAGCCCGTTCTCCGGGAGCGCGTCGTTCCCCTCCGGCGACGTGACCCTGGCGTTCAGTGTGGCCTCGGTCGTCGCCGCGCACGCCTCGAGCTTCTGGCTCAAGGGAACGGCGTGGGGCGTCGCGGGACTCGTCGGCTGGGAGCGCATCCACCTCGATCAGCACTGGGCCTCGGATGTCGTCGCGGGCGCCCTGATCGGGAGCGCGGTCGGCGAGTGGGTGGTCCGTCGACACGAGCCCGGTACCGGCACGCGCGTGGGGTGGGTCGTCGTGCCCACCGTCGGGCCCGGGGCGGTGGGGCTTCAGGTGGCCCGGTCGTGGTGATGCGCGCTGGCCTGGTACCAGGCATTTCATCTCGTCGATGGTTCCCCGGAATGGGACACGTGCGACCCGCCCGCGACGGCACCAGCCAGCGGGTGCCTCGCGCCAAACAATGTTGAGCGAAATACGAGCCGGCCACGCTACGCGTCGTCGAACAGTTCGAGCTGACGGATCGCGGCCGGCACCAGGGTGGACACCGAAACCCCCAGGAGGCGCACCCTTCTTCGAGCGGCCTCGGTCCGCCGGAGCAGGTCCTTGGCGGTCGAGCCGATCCGGCGGGCGTTGGTGGTCGGCACCGGGAAGGTGCGCGAGCGCGTGACGGTGGTGAAGTCCGGGTAGCGAACCTTGAGCGTCACCGTGCAGGCCGCGATGTCGCGCCGCACGAGGCCGACGGCCACCTCCCGGGCCATGGCGTCGAGTTGTTCATCCATCGCCTCGATTCGCGACAGGTCCCGGCGGTACGTGTTCTCGGTGCCCAGGCTCTTCCGCTCGTGGTACGGCTCCACCGGCCGCTCGTCGATGCCGTTGGCGTACTCGTGCAGGGTGCGGCCATGGCTGCGAAAGCGCGCGAGCAGGTCGGCAAGCGGTCGCCCCCGCAGGTCCGCGACCGTCGCCACCCCCATGGCCGCGAGGGCGCGCTCGGTCGCGGGCCCCACCCCGTGCAGCCGGCGCACCGGAAGCGGATCCAGGAACAACCGCACGCGCGCCGGGGGGACGACCTTGAGGCCGTCCGGCTTGCAGGCGTCCGATGCGATCTTGGCCACAAGGCAGTTTGGACCGACGCCGACCGACACCGTGAGCCTGCGCTCCTCCCGGACGCGGCGCCGGATCTCCTTCGCGATCTCCGAAGCGGTCCCCGAAGGCCCGAGGTGGCCGGTGACGTCGAGGTACGCCTCATCGAGCGAGACGGTTTCGACCTGCGGCGTGATCTCGCGGTAGATCGCGAAGATTCTCTCCGACTCCCGGCGGTAGCTGGGGAAGTCCGGGGCAAGGAACACGGTATCGGGGCAGAGCCGTTTCGCCCGCGATGCCGGCATTGCCGAGTGGATGCCGTACCGCCGCGCCTCGTAGTTGGCCGACGCCACCACCCCACGCCCATCGGGGTCGCCGCCCACCACCACCGGCCTGCCGGCGAGCGACGGGTCGTCGCGCACGTGCACGGCGGCGTAGTAGCAATCCATGTCGCAGTGGAGGATGCGGCGGACGTGATCGCCCTCGGCCACGGTACGATTGTACCGGGCGATCCCAGAGATGCTGCGCCCACGATGTGACCGCCTCCGGCGCCAGTCTCGGGCCGCTAACCCGATGGCGGACCTGCCCGGACTCATTCGTCGGCTTGGGCGCTGTTAGACTGATTGCGGGTGGCCCGCCAGGGGCGGCCCCATCACGAAAGGAGCGCAGCCATGGGAGGTAGCGGTCTGGCCTCGAAGGACATCATCGCCCAGAAGCACGCTCAGGCGGTCGGGAAGGTCCGAGAGTTGGGCGTCGATCTCTGGATCACCTACATCCAGGAGACGAGTGCAGGCGCCGAGCGGGCCTTCGCCTACATCTCGCCAGGCAACTTCACTTGGGAAAGCGCCGTCCTCATCACACCAGAGGGCAAGCCCTCGGTCATCTGCGGCCGCCTTGATCAACAAGTCTTCGAGGATTCCGGCCTCTTCAAGGAAGTCACCACGTTCGTCCAGGACTTCAAGGCGCCCTTCATGGAATATCTGGGTGCCCTGAAGCCGCGCAAGGTCGCGGTGAACTTCTCCCTGAACGATCCGAGCGCCGACGGCATCCCCCACGGGCGCTTCCTTCAGCTGGAATCCATGCTCACGAAAGCCCTCCCCGGCGTCGAGATCGTCTCTGCGGAGCCCATCATCCTGGCGCTCATCACGCAGAAGAGCCCTCTCGAACTGGCGGCCACACAGGAAGCGGTGGACCATACCGTGGAGCTCTTCCAGGAGATCCATGCCTTCCTCAAGCCGGGCCTCACGGAGAAGCAAGTCTACGAGTTCATCGGCGAGCGCATGGCCCATCGCGGCCTCCAACCCAGCTTCCAGACCCTCGTCTTCGCGGGCGACCGGGGCGCGGGCATGGGCCACGGCGACGCCACGAACAACGACCTCCGACCCGGAGATCTGGTGCACGTGGACATGGGGGTGTTCGTCCGGGGCTATGCCTCCGACATGCAGCGCACCTGGTACGTGGAGAAGCCCGGCGAGGAAGGGGCCCCCGAGGCGGCGAGGCGCGGGTTCGCCGTCATCGCCGACGCCAATGAGGCGTGTCGGAGGGCCCTCCGCCCCGGCGTCAAGGGCGTGGATGTGGATGCCATCGCCCGAGGCATGGTCACCGTCGCGGGGTTCCCCGAGTACCCGCACGCCTTGGGCCACCAGGTCGGGCGCCACGTCCATGACGGCGGCGCTCTCCTCGGACCGGCGTGGGCGCGTTATCGGAACACGCCGTTCATGCCGGCCGCCGAGAGCCAGGTCTTCACCCTCGAGCCCTCGCTGAACGTGCCGGGCTTCGGGGCCGTCGGCATCGAGGAGGACGTGGTCGTGACCCCCGAGGGCGCGCGGTTCCTCGCCCCGCCGCAGACCCAGCTCTGGATCGTGAAATAATCCGGTACCGGGTACCCCATTGTTCCGTTTTTGAGATCAACCGGCACAGGGTACGTCATCTGTCCGAGCTCGGCGGGATCGTCGGGCCCGCCGTTGGGTCAAGGTCGGGCCAAGTCGACAAGCGCGTCTCTGCCGAGAGGCCATCATGCCGAACGGTCGCTGCCCGGCCGCATCGCAACGCATCGCCGCCTTGGAGACCGGCTCCTGGATCACCTCTCTAGGCGGTGCGGGGTGGAAGATCGCTCGACAAATCGGTGTTGGACACCAGTCAGAGGAAGGGAGCATCGCATGCGCAACCGTATGCCGTCGCGCGTCGCCGCCGTCTTGCTTTTCGCGTTCGCGCTGCCACTGACCGCAGCCGAGACCCCGCAGGGCGGTCCGCCGGCCGAGACCGCCGTGCACTGCGGGAGCCTGCTCGATACGGCCGCCGGCGTGATGCGCGGTGAGAGCACGATTATCGTCGAGGGCGACCGCGTCAGGGAGATCCGATCCGGGGAGGACCGCGCGGCCATCGAGGGCGCCGCGAAGGCGCGGGGGGCCTCGTTCCAGTACGTGGAGCTGGGGGGCATGACCTGCCTTCCCGGCCTGATCGACGCGCACACGCACCTCACGATGCAGTTCGGTCCCACCTCGTACACCGAACAGTTCCGCTTGAACCCTGCCGACTACGCGATCCGCTCAACGGTCTACGCGCGCCGGACGCTGCTCGCCGGCTTCACTACCGTCCGCAACCTTGGCGACCGCGACGACGAGTCGATCGCGCTGCGCAACGCCATCAACGCCGGCATCGTGCCCGGGCCGCGCATCTTCACCGCCGGCCAGGCGATCGGCTCGACCGGCGGCCATGCCGACCCGACGAACGGGTACCGCTTGGACCTCGCCGGCGACCCCGCCCCCGTAATCGGCATCATCAACGGCCCCGAGGACTCCTGGAAGGCGGTTCGCCAGCACTACAAGGACGGCGCCGACCTGATCAAGACCATGCCCTCCGGCGGGGTCCTCGACGAGAGCAGAAGCGGCGACAACCCTCAGTTGACCGTGGCCGAGATCGAAGCGGTCGTGGCCGCCGCGCACGATTACGGCTTCACCGTCGCCGCGCACGCGCACGGCGCGGAGGCCATCCGCCGCGCGGTCGTCGGCGGCGTCGACTCGATCGAGCACGGGACGTTCGCCGACGACGCCGACATCGCGCTGATGAAGGCGCACGGCACGTGGTTCGTACCCACCATCATCGCCGGCCAGTTCGTCGCCGAGAAGGCTTCGGTACCCGGGTACTATCCGCCGCAGGTGGCGGCCAAGGCGGCGGCGATCGGACCTAAGATCCTCGCTACGGCAGGGCGGGTCTACCGAGCGGGGGTCAAGATCGCGTTCGGCACCGACGCGGGCGTGTACCCGCACGGCGAGAACGCCCGCGAGTTTGCGCTGATGGTGCAGGCCGGCATGCCGCCGCTGTTCACGATCCAGGCCGCGACGACCCACGCCGCCGAGTTGCTGCGGCAGCAAGGCAACCTCGGCGTCATCGCCGTGGGAGCCTATGCCGACATCATTGCCGTGCATGGCGATCCGCTGGCCGATGTCACAGCGCTGCAGAACGTCAGCTTCGTGATGAAGGGTGGGAGGGTCTACAAGCTGGACGGCCGCCCCGTCGAGTAGCCCTCGACCGAACCGGCAACTCGCGGCTCACGACTTCGCGGGAATTTTGCCGGCTGACAACCCGTCCTGGTTATCCGTGGATCGACGCAAGACAAAGTCCGGGACTGGCGCACCGAAAGGGTCGGGGCTCAGGAGCCGGACACTGACGAAGGGGGATCGCCTTGGTGGAGATGCGGGATTCATTACGGTTTCTCGGGCGGCCTGCGTTCGCGCTGCTGCTCGCGTGCGCGCTGCTTCTCGCGCTGACGCCCGCCATCGGGATGGCGGACGACGATAATGGGCACAGGTTCTTCGTCTCGCCCAGGGGCTCCGATGGCAACCCCTGCACCGAATCGGCACCGTGTGCGACGATTGGCCATGCCGTGTCGATGGCGGGTAACGGCGACATGGTGGTGGTCGGGAGGGGCACGTATCACGAGGATGTCGCCATCGCGGTCGGCCTCACGCTCAGGGGCGCCGGTAGGCCCACGATTGACGCCAGCGGGATGAACAACGGAATCGTTATCAGTGGGGATGGAGCGGCCGGCGCGACGGTCACGGGATTCACGGTCAAGAACGCAACGTTCGAAGGGATCCTGGTCCAGCAGACCCACGGGGTGACGATCAGCGACAACGTCGCCGAGGGCAATGACCAGGGGATCTTCCTTCCGCACGCGCAGCAGACGGGCGAATGCCTCGCCGTTGGACTGGTCCCAGGCGACTGTGGCGAGGGCATTCACCTTTGGTCGGTCATGAACTCCAGGGTGGAGCGCAACTGGGTCGGGAACAACGCAGGAGGGATCCTTCTGACCGACGAGTCCGGCCCCACGGCGTTCAATATCATCGACGGCAACATCGTGGTGGACAACAAGTACGACTGCGGCATCACGATCGCCGGCCACAACCCAGGGGGAGCCCCGGGCGGCGTTCCCCAACCGGTGGTCGCAGGGATCTACGGCAACATCGTCAGCCACAACCGGGCCGACCGTAACGGGGTCGCCGGCGAGGGCGCCGGAATCCTCATCGCGGGCGGGCCTCCGGGAACCGCCGTCTACAACAACCAGGTCGTCGAGAACGAGGCATCGGGTAACGGCCTGGCGGGCTTTACCCTGCATAGTCATGCGCCCTTCCAGGACCTCAACGGCAATGTGATCGCCTGGAACCGGTTTAGCAACGACAACCTCGACGGGGACTTCGACTTTTCCCCAGTCACGGACAACCAGACGACCGGCATCTTCCTGGCGAGCGCGGCACCGCTTGTGGGGACGGTCGTGCAGGGCAACGAGATCCGGAACGTCTACTACGGCATCTTCACCCTCAACGTCCCGCCGATCGCGGTCATTGCCAATCACTTCGGGACGGGCGTCACCGTCCCGGTTCTCCAGCAGTAATTGGGTGACGGGTGCGGGCGAGCGAGGACTCGCCCGTACCCGTCACCCGCTGGCAGGGATACCTGTCCCTATCGCGGGCCTTCGGGCAGCGCCTTGGCGTCAGAGGAGGATCGTGCCCACCGCTTCAGCTATGCTGATGCCCCCGCGTGCACCGGCGCCGCTTCCGTCGCGGCCTTGCCTGCGTCCTCCGCCACCAACTGCCGCCGCAGGACCTTGCCGACCATCGTCTTTGGCAGCGAGTCGCGGAACTCGACGATCGATGGGCGCTTGTACCCGGTCAACCGCTCCCGGCAGAACTCGATGAGTTCCTCGGCCGTCGCCGTCTGTCCCGGCTTGAGCACGATGTACGCCTTGACGCGCTCGATGCTCCTCGGGTCCGGCACGCCCGCGACGGCCGCTTCCAGGACCTTCGGATGCTGGAAAAGCACCTCTTCCACCTCGCGCGGGTAGACGTTGAACCCGCCGACGATGATCATGTCCTTCTTGCGATCGACGATCTGGATGTAGCCGTCCGCGTCACGGCTGGCGATGTCGCCGGTGTACAGCCATCCGTCGCGCAGGGCCAGTCGCGTCTCCTCCGGCTTGTTCCAGTACCCCTTCATCACCTGCGGCCCGCGGACGATCAGCTCGCCTGCTTCGCCCGGAGGCAGATCGGCCGTGCCGGTATCGAGATCCACGATGCGGCACTCGGTATCGGGCCACGGCACGCCGATCGTACCGATCCGGTTGTCGCCGTAAATCGGGTTGGAACTCACGACTGGGGTTGCTTCGCTCAGGCCATACCCCTCGACCAGGCGCGCGCCGGTGAGGTCCTGGAACGTCTTTTGGACCTCCACCGGCAACCCCGCCGCCCCGCTGATGCACGCCTTGAGTGAGTCGAGGCTGTAGTTGGCGAGGTCGGGGTAGTTGTTGATCGCTACGTACAGCGTCGGCACGCCGGGGAAGAACGCCGGCTGGTGGCGGGTGATGGCTTTCAAGACGTGCTCCAACTCGCGCGGATTGGGGATGAGGACCAGCGCCGCGCCCATGATCATCCCCAGGTTCAGACACGTCGTCATCGCGTACGTGTGGAACAACGGCAACGCGGTCAGAATCCTTTGCTGCTTTCCCGGATCGATCGCCTGGGCCATCCACTCGCGGGCCATCAGCGCGTTGGCGACCAGGTTTCTGTGCGTGATCTCCGCGGCCTTCGGCACGCCGGTGGTGCCGCCGGTATAGAGCAGCACCGCCGTGTCTTCGGGGCGCACATCGACGACGGGCTTGGTCGCCGGCGCCGAGGCGAGCACGTCCTGCAGCCAGCGATCGCCCGGATCGAGCGCGACACGGTGGCCCTCCTTTTTCTCGACGGCAAGTGTGAAGAGCGCCTTCAGGACCGGCGGGAAGTACTCCTTGACGTTCGTTACGATGACGTTCTTCAGCTTCGTGCTCGCGCGGACCTTCCGGACATTCGGGTAGAAGCGCGAGAGGCAGATGATCGTCTCCGCACCCGCGTCACTCAATTGAAACTCCAGCTCCCGCGGCACGTACAGCGGGTTGTTCGGCGCGACGATGGCGCCGATCTTCAGGATCGCGAAGAAGCCGATGACGAACTGCGGGCAGTTCGGCAGATACAGCGCCACGCGGTCGCCCTTCCTCACGCCCATCGCGGTCAGCGCGTTCGCCAGCCGGTTCACCTGCTCGTCCAACTCCCGGTACGAGAGCTTCGCGTCGAGCAACCGCCCGCCGAGCTGGTGCACCACGGCGCCGAAGATCGTGGCCGGCCAGTCGGGGTGCTTGGATGCACTCTCCTCGAGAAAGTGGTGCATCGGTACGGCGGGGTACTCGAGGGTGGGACGAACGCCGGCGTCGTAGAACTTGACCCAAGGTCTTTCCATCGCTGCCTCCTGCCAGAAGTCGCCGGCCGTCGGCCTGGGGAATCGGGTGGCCACGGATCAGGACAACAATGACGGCACGGCACGTAACCCTCGAGCTGCCACCTCGAATGCGCGATCGATTCGATCAAGGATAGCACGGCGGTCGGCCGAGACCGGACCGCGTATAGTAGCCAACGCAGAAGAGCACTCTGGCGCGGCGAAGCGGGGTCGTGCAATTCCTCGCTCTGCACTCGAACGAATCGAGTGAGCGACATCGATTGGCCTTTGGGGGCAAAAGGAAAGCCGCTTGGTGCAGAGGAAGAAGGTCTTGTGGGTTGCCGCACTCACACTCGTGGCATCGGTGGCGCTCGGAATTCGGCTCGTCGGCCTGGATGCCGAGCCATTTTGGCTGGACGAGGTGTGCACGCACGACTTCAATGCGGGCACGCTCTCGAGTGTTGTTCGCACCTACGCTGCTGACGTCCACCCGCCACTTTACGGGATCCTGCTGCACCTCTGGGGAACCGTGGTCGGCACATCGGAAGAGGCCCTGCGAGGCTACAGCGCCGCCTTCAGCTTCGTGTCCCTGCTCTGTGCCGTGTGGCTCGTCCGCGACGTGACCGGAGACGGCTGGATGGCCCTGGCTGCCGGCCTCATGTTGGCCGTGAACCCGCTGGATATCTGGCACGCGCGGGATGCGCGAATGTATGCGCAGGCTGCGTGCCTGGCGACGATGGCAGCTTGCGTCTTATGGCGCTGGCTGCAACGCGAGGACGTAACCAGTCCACCGCGGCGCCTGGCGGCGGCGTACGGCCTCCTCGCCATCCTGTTGCTCTACACTCACTACCTGGCCTCGATCCTGCTGGGCTCCCAGGTTCTGGCGGTTCTCCTGCTCTTCTCGGTTCGCCGGCGTTGGCGCGACGCGGCCTATTTGCTTGCAGCCGCCGCTGCGGCGTTTGCTTCGTTCGTTCCATGGGCGATCTTCGTCCTTCGCTTCCGGCCCAGCCTCTCCAGCGTTGTTACGCAGGTCGGCTGGATACCGAAACCGCACGTGTTCGACGTTTTTGCATACCTCAACCACGAGTTCTTCATCGGGTTCGCACGTGCGCCAGGGACCGCGGCGTACTGGTTCCCGGTGGTGACGGGCGGCCTCCTCGCGGTGGCTCTCGTGGCAGCGCTCTCGACGGCGCCTGCTCCTGCTGGATCGCCGGTTCGCCACCCAAACGAGGGGCTCACCCTCATGCTCTGGCTCACCCTCGGTCCGGCGCTCATAGCCGCGGTGATCAGCTCCCTCTGGCAGCCCGTGTATTTCCCTCCCCGCTTCAGCTTGTTCTGTCTGGCCCCGGGCGTTGTGGCGCTCGTCGTGATGCTGGGGAACGTGCGGCCGCCCCTGCGAACGGTCCTAATCGCGGCCATCACCGCTCTCATGGCGACAGGCGCGGCATGGCAAGCAGCTGCGCCCACCAAGGACGGGTTGCGAGAGATGACAAGGCTGGCAGCCCGCTTCGGCGAGCCTGCCTTTGCCTTGCTCCTCCCATCTCCCAACTCGATCTTGGTGCACTACTACCTGCCGCACGCTGGCTTGCAGATCTCCAGGGAGGAGTTTGGCCCACGCCTGCGGCCTGAGACGCCGACACTCGTCTGGGTTTGTTTGAAGGACGGCCAGTTGCCGCCGCAGGATTCCCGCGAGGGCAAGCTGGTCGCCTGGCTTGCCACAACTGGGCCGTATCGGCGCCTGGGTGGCGCGGATGGCTACGCTGTCTACGAGCTGCACGCCCGAGCGTTGCCACCGGCCCGCTCGAATGAAGCGCTCGAATAGCGACAGATAGGTATCCGTACGCCGTCTGGCATCCGCGCGCAGCACCGTGCTGGGTCGGAGTTGCGTGAATGTAACGTTCGCAGCGTTCGCGCCGTCTCTAGGGACAGAGGCGGTACCCCGATGGCGCCGCCGGGAAAGGGAGACAATCATGAAGACTCGCAAGGTCGTTATGGCAACGCTCGCAACTGTGGCCCTTCTCGTGCCCACGGCGATTTGGGCCGCCGGTCGCTTCGAGCACGGCATGGGGTCCGGCATGGAAGGCGGCCGCTTCGGAATGGGTGGCGGCGAGGTCCTACGCCTCGCGAACAAGCTCGGCCTCAGCAGCAACCAGGTCACACAGATCAAGGGCATCCTCTCTGCAGCGAAGACCGCCAACCAGCCGACCCGCACGCAGCTCAAGGCCAACCAGCAGGCGTTCCAGGCGTCGTACAATCCGCCGCAGTTTGACGCGACCGCGGTCAACGCCTACATCGCCCAGCAGACGCCCCTGATGCAGCAGCTCGTTCTCAGCGGCTTCCAGACGCGAGCGAACGTCCTCGCCGTTCTCACGCCGAGCCAGCTCACGCAGTTCAACCAGTTGCGTGCACAGTTCCAGCAGTGGAGGCAGTCCAACCCCGGCCGGCCCTAGCATCACCGAGCGGCAAGCCAATCACAACCGCCGCGGCGGTCAACCGAGACCGCCGCGGCCGCAACTGCTTGACCAGTTCAACCCGGCGGTTCTTGGCGCGGTCGTCCTCGGCGTCGTTGGACGCCACGGGGGCGTACAGCCCGCACCCGCACGCCCTCAGGCGGGCGGAGGCGATGCCGTGGTCGCGGGGTTCTGCTTCGGGTGAGCTACGATACCGGCTGAACATCGATGAGGGGACGATCTTCCGCTCGCAGGGGCGAGGCGGCCAACGGCGCGGGGCGCCGGCGGCTGAGACGGTTCGCCGCCGCCATGGCGTGCGCGGCCGGCGCTCTCATGTTCGTGCCGTGGCCTGAGCCGGCCCCACCGGCCGGTGCCGGCGGGCGACCGTTCATCTGGAACCAGGACCAGCGGTGGCAGGCGCTCGAGGTTGCCTTCCAACGCGCCCGCGAGACCGGCTGCGCCGGTTCCAGACCCCGCGCGGAGGCGATGCTCGGTCACGCCCGCGGTTTCGTCGCCGGCGCGGCAGCGGGGAGGGTCGGACCTGAGTCCGTCGTCTTTGACGAGATCGAGCGGACCACGTTCGAACTCGGCCCGATCGTTGCCGCGTGCCCGGAGACGATTCCGGAGTACGTCCGCCTCGTCACCAGGATGCGCTCGGCGGTGAAGCGGCAGTCCCGCCACTGGGACATGCGCCTTGCGGCGACACGGACCAGGATGTACCGACTCCTCTACGGCGGCCGGTCTGCGCTGGAGGAAGCCGTCCTGCAAGCTCCGCCCGGCTTCTTCCCGCCTCTCGTCCCCGGCGACGACGAGCCGTCGGTCACCCCGTCGGCCGAAGTGCTGGGGGTGACGGTGCACAGCGGCGACATCCTCGTCTCGCGGGGGGGCGTGCCGACCTCGGCGCTCATCGCGCGCGGCAACGACTTCCCGGGCAACTTCTCGCACGTCGCGCTCGTCCACGTCGACGAGCGCTCGCACGAGGCCTCCGTCATCGAAGCCCACATCGAGCGGGGCGTCGCGGTCTCCTCACTCCCCAGCTACCTCAAGGACGTGAAGCTCCGCGTGATGGTGCTGCGCCTGCGGTCCGATCTCCCCAAAATGATGGCCGATCCGATGCTGCCACACCGAGCCGCCGTCGCGGCCCTCGCGGAGACAAGGCGCCGCCACATCCCGTACGACTTCGCGATGGACTTCGCCGACCACTCAAAGCTCTTCTGTTCCGAGGTGGTTTCGGCTGCGTACGAGCCGTTCGGGGTCACGTTGTGGATGGGCCTCTCTCGCATCTCCTCTCCCGGGCTTGTCGGATGGCTGTCCAGGTTCGGCGTGCGCCACTTCGAGACGCAAGAGCCCTCCGATCTGGAGTACGACCCCCAGCTGACCGTGGTCGCGGAGTGGCGCGATTTGCAGACGCTGTATTCGGATCACATCGACAACGCGGTCGTGGACGCGATGCTCGAAGGGGCCGAGCAAGGCGATGCGTTGGGATACCCCTGGCTTCTGCTGCCCCTCGCCCGCGCCGTAAAGGCGTACAGCTCGCTGCTGAACGCTGTCGGGCTGGTCGGTCCGGTCCCCGAGGGACTCTCGGCCGCCGGCGCGTTGCGAAACCGCCAGTTCAGTCGGATGCATGCGGCGATCAAACAGCGTGTGGTGTTGCTTGCCTCGGAGTTCGAGCGGGTGCACGGATACCGTCCGCCGTACTGGGATCTTGTCGACCTCGCGCGGCGGGCGCGCGCGGCGTTCCGGCCCGGCGGCCGTTTTGCGGGCGGGCGGTCTGCTGCTAGGCTGCCGGCAACGGAGCGTGCGTGGACCCTCTGCCCGAATACGAGTCGTACGACGGCCTCGGCCTGGCCGACCTCGTCAGGGGGCGCGAGGTGCGCGCGAGCGAGGTGATCGAGGCGGCGATCGCGCGCATCGAGGCGCGCAACCCCGCCGTCAACGCGGTCATTCACACGATGTTCGAGCAGGCGCGCCGGACGGCCTCCGGTCCCCTCCCCGACGGCCCGTTCTCCGGCGTTCCCTTCCTGCTGAAGGACCTCATGGCGGCGTGCGCAGGCGAGCCCCTCACCTCCTCCTGCCGCCTTCTCGCCGACTACGTCCCCGACCACGACAGCGAGCTCGTCGCCCGCCACCGGCGGGCGGGCCTCGTCATCCTCGGCAAGACCAACACCCCCGAACTCGGAATTCTCGGCGTCACCGAGCCGCTGCTGCACGGGCCCACCCGCAACCCGTGGCACCTCGAGCACACTTCCGGCGGGTCGAGCGGCGGCGCCGCGGCCGCGGTGGCCGCCGGGATGGTCCCGACCGCCCACGGCGGCGACGGCGGCGGCTCGATCCGCATCCCGGCCTCGTGTTGCGGCGTGTTCGGACTCAAACCCAGCCGGGGCCGCAACCCTCTCGGCCCGGACTTCGGCGAGAGCTGGTGCGGGATGGTCCAGGAGCACGGGCTCACAAGGTCGGTGCGCGACTCTGCCGCGCTTCTCGACGCCACCTGCGGCCCCGACCTCGGGGCGCCCTACTTCGCGCCCCCGCCGCCACGGCCCTTCCTCGCCGAGATCGGCGCGGAGCCGGGCCGCTGCCGGATCGCCTTCACGGCCGAATCTCTGTTCGGCGAGCGCACCCACCCCGACTGCCGCGCCGCCGTGGAGGACGCGGCACGTCTGTGCGAGGCGCTCGGCCACAGCGTCAGCGAGGCGGCGCCCGAATT
Source organism: Acidobacteriota bacterium (assembly GCA_003133645.1). GTDB lineage: Bacteria > Acidobacteriota > Thermoanaerobaculia > Thermoanaerobaculales > Thermoanaerobaculaceae > RBG-13-68-16. The sequence goes on from PKYI01000043.1 coordinate 19,295, forward strand.
TGGGAAGGCCGCCGTGCGCCGCGCCTATCTCGCGGTGGTCGCCGTCAACACGGCGCGGGCGATCGACCTTTGCGGCGAACTCACAGGACGGCGGCCGACCCGTGCCGCCTTCGAGATGGAGACCTGGTTCCTCGGCGCGATCGGCCGCAATATGCCGGCCAGCGAGTACCAGGCCGCCCTCGACCACCTCCACCTCGTCCGGCGCTCGGTGGCGACTTTCTTCGAGCACTACGACATTCTCCTCACGCCGACCATGGCGTACCCCCCGGTCCGGATCGGAGAGCTCGCCCCGACCGGCGGCCAGCGCCTCGCGATGCATGTGCTCGGGGCGATCCCCTCGCACAGGGTGCTCACCCGGGCTCTCGAGCAGATGGCGGCGGAGGCCTTTGAGACCACTGCCAACACCATGCTGTTCAACCAGACCGGTCAGCCCGCGATGTCCGTGCCGTTGGCGTGGAATGCCGCTGGCCTCCCGATCGGCGTGCAGTTCGCCGCGCGTTACGGCGAGGAAGGGCTGCTCTTCCGGCTCGCCGCCCAGTTGGAGCAGGCTCGGCCTTGGTTCGACCGCAGGCCGCCGCTGGCGACTCGGGCCGGCGGACCGAGCGCGCGCTAGAATCACGCGGCGATGGCGAACCTCGGGTCCTACCTCAGCGTGGCACGGGCGCCGTTCCTGCTCCTGCCGGTCACTCTGGTCGCCGCGGGCGCTGCCGCGGCGGCGTACGGCGGCGAGTTCAGTTGGTCCCGCACCCTCCTCGCCCTGATTGGCCTGGTCGCGGCCCACGTCGGCGTCAACGTCCTGAACGAGGTGTCGGACATGCGGACCGGGATCGATCTCCACACCGCCCGGACGCCGTTCTCGGGCGGCAGCGGAACCCTCCCCGGACACGCCATGTCCGCGCGGACCGCAACCGCGTTCGGGCTTGGAGCTTGCGCCGTGGCACTCGTCACCGGCATCTGGCTGGCCACCCGCGTCGGATGGCTGCTGGTCCCCGTCATGGCGCTCGGCGCCGTCGCGATCCTCTTCTACACCGATTTCTTTGCGCGCGCCGGGGTGGGCGAAGTGTTCGCCGGGCTCGGACTCGGGGCGCTGCCGGTGTGGGGCAGTGCCCTCGTTCAGGGCGGCACGCCCCGGGCCGCGGCCGTCGCGGCCGCCGTGCCGGCCTTTTTCATGACGTTCAACCTCCTGCTTCTCAACGAGTTTCCGGACGAGGAAGCGGACCGCGGGGGCGGCCGGCGCAACCTCGTCCTGCTCCTTGGACGGAAGGGTGCGGCCGTCGTCTACGCGGTCGCTGCGCTCGCGACGCCGGCGGCCCTTGGCGTCGCGGTCGCCGTCCGTGTGTTGCCGACCGCCGCTCTGATTGCGGTCGCACCCTCGCTCCTGCTTTTCGCGCCGCTGCGCTGGGCGCTTGACGCGCCCGAGGAAGCCGTACCGACTCCGGCGCTCGCCGCGAACGTCGGCTGGAACCTGGCCACGAACGCGGTGCTGGCCGTCGCCCTGGCGGTCGCCCGCTGACCACCGCCGTTTATTCCGGAGGTACCTGATCGCGAGATGACATTTCTTGCTGCCGCGGGGACGATCTCGGATCCTCACGGGCGACCAGTTGGGTCTTGCACGATGATGTCCGAAAACGGCGAGCATCCCTCGAAGGACGGATCGATAATGTCCAAGTGAGAGCCGAACCCGATCCCCGCTACCAGGCGCTCCGGGCCCGCGACCCACGGTTCGACGGGCGCTTCTTCGTCGGCGTTTCCTCAACCGGGATCTATTGCCGGCCCGTGTGCCCGGCCCGCACGCCTAACCGTGAAAACTGCCAGTTCTTTCCAAGCGCCGCGGCGGCCGAAGCGGCCGGTCATCGCCCGTGTTTGCGGTGCCGTCCCGAACTCGCGCCCGGAAACGCGAGCGTCGATGCCCGCGCCCGCATCGCTCACGCCGCGGCCGATCTCATCGAGACCGGTCTGCTCAACGACGCTCGCGTCGATGAACTCGCAACGCGCCTCGGCGTCACGGGCCGGCACGTGCGGCGCGTGTTCCAGAGCGAGTACGGCGTCTCTCCCGTTCAATACGCCCAGACACAGCGCCTCTTGATGGCTAAAGGGCTGCTCACCGATACGGCGTTGCCGGTGCTCGAGGTTGCCATGGCGAGCGGGTTCGGCAGCTTGCGGCGGTTCAATGCGCTCTTCCGCGCCCGCTATCGCCTCAACCCGACCGCGTTTCGGAGGGAGGCTGGAGAGAACGGAGGAGCGGACGGTTTGACGCTTCAGCTCGCGTACCGGCCGCCGTTCGATTGGGACGCGTTGACCGCGTTCCTCGGACCGCGGGCCGTTGAAGGTGTAGAGCAGATCCGGGATGGCGCGTACCGCCGGACCGTGCGCGTGACGAGGCAGGAGAAGGAATTGCGAGGCTGGGTCGAGGTCCGCCCGGCGCCCGCGTGGGCGGCACTGGCCGTGACGGTCGACGGCGCGCTCCTGAAAGCGCTTCCCCAGGTTCTCGCGCGAGTCCGGCGGCTCTTCGACCTCTCCTGCCACCCGGCGGAGATCGCCGGCGCACTTGGCCGCCTGGCTGGGGCGAGTCCCGGCCTTCGCGTTCCTGGCGCCTTCGATGGCTTCGAACTCGCGGTCCGCGCCGTTCTCGGCCAACAAATCACGGTCAAGGGCGCCCGCACGTTGGCCGGTAGGTTTGCCCGCGCCTTCGGCGAGCCCGCCGTCACACCGTTCCCCGGCCTCGACGTCGTCTTCCCCACTCCTGAGGCCGTCGCGCGGCTCGATGTCTCGGCCATCGCCGAGCTGGGGATCGTCGGGGCGAGAGCCAGGTCGATCATCGCGCTCGCGACGGAGTTGGTCGCGGGCAGGTTGCGGCTGGAGCCTGCTGCGAATATCGAAGGCACACTTGCGGCACTGCGGCGGACCCCCGGGATCGGCGAGTGGACGGCGCAGTACATCGCGATGCGGGCCCTGTCGTGGCCCGACGCGTTTCCACACACGGATCTCGGCGTCCGCAAAGCGCTGCGCGCGGCCACTCCCGCTGATGTCCTGAACGCCGGCGAGGCGTGGCGGCCGTGGCGCGCGTACGCCGTGATGCATCTCTGGCGCTCACTGGAGGAGACACCATGACGTTCTACACGGAAATCGCCAGCTCCTGGGGCCCTCTTTTGCTCTTGACCGACGGCGACCGGTTGACCGGGCTCTACTTCTCCGGCGCCCGGCATGCGCCGATGCCCGCGACGGAGTGGCGGCGCGCAACGAATATGGCGCTGGCCGCGGCCGTCGGGCGCCAGCTCCATGAGTACGCGGGTGGCCGGCGCCGGGAGTTCGACGTTCCGATCGCGTTGTGCGGGACGCCGTTCCAACTGGCCGTGTGGGAGCAGATCCGAGGAATTCCATACGGCGAAACGCTCAGCTACGGCACACTGGCGGCCCGCGCCGGCAACGGCCGCGCCGTGCGAGCCGCCGGCGCCGCGACCGGGCGCAACCCGATCTCGATCATCGTGCCGTGCCATCGCGTCGTCGGCAGCGACGGCCAGCTGACCGGCTACGCCGGTGGGCTCGAGCGCAAGCGTGCGCTCCTCACCCTGGAATCCGGCCGCACCGCGCGGCAGGACGGCGTGCTCTCCTTCTAGGCCCCAAGGTCTGGGTCCCGCGCCGGAAGAGCACTCGCAAGGGCCGGCGGACGTCGTCGAGCCGGCCGCCCGGCGCGACCCCGGGAAGCGGGCCACCGCCACCCGGGACAGTCGCAGCCGTCGGGGACCGCTGCCGGGACGAGGCAGGTGCCGGCCTAATTCTTCGTCGACGTCCCCTCCACGATCGTGTGCCAGGCGCCGTCCTTGCCGACCATCTCCCACTTGAACGTGTAGGCGGTCGGCGACGTCTCGTGAATGACGTAGCGGGACTTCACCATCTGGCCGCCCATCCTCGACTCGTCCGAGAAGACCCATGCGCCTTCCTTGAGGGCGCCGCGAGGCACCGAGGCCATAGCCATCGGGTTGTTGTCGACGGCGTAATAGGTGTACGCCTTCTCGTCGGTGCTGTAGCCCATGATGCCGATCCCCTTGGTCGGTCCCATCGGGCTGGTGCCCGAGGAGTTGCAGACGACGGCGTAGCCGCCCTCGAACCACGAGCAGACATCGTCGCTTGCGACCTTGCCGGCGGGCATGAACGGGTTCGGCTTGATCTCCGCCTCGCCGTGCCACGTCCCGACGAAGTACCCGAGTCGCTGTTGCTCGGGGCCGGGCTTCGGCGGGCCTCCGGGCGATTGCGCCAAGGCGAGTCCGGGCGAAACCGCCAACAGGGTTGCGGCCACATACAGTACCTTGGACATGCTTCACCTCCTGATTGCGACGCAGTCTAGCATAGGCGCATAGCTCGGTCCCCGCGGGCGGCAGCCAGGTTGCGCCCAGCGTCGGTCCAGGAGGACAAAACACCCCCAGGCCAGCGCAACCGTCCTCTGCCGCTCGCATTCGCAACCGGCTCCCAGCGCGCCGGATCACGCGACCTGATCCGCGCCCACCGGCATGCCATCGCCGGATTGGCGTTGTGCCGAGCGCTATGATGGCGCAGGTCGCCCTGTGGCTTCATGGGCGCGACCAAACGGTTTCAATGCCACCCATCGACGACCGGGTAGCCGGGCGCCGCGCAGGCGCCAGGGTCCTTCATGACCTGCGGGAGCGGGTGAAGGAACTGACGGCGCTGCACCGTACGGCCCGGATCCTGCAGGACGACTCGCGGCCGGTCGGCGAGCTGCTGGCAGGGGTCGTGGCCTTGATCCCTCCGGCGTGGCAGTACCCGGAGATCGCGTGCGCCAGGATCGTGTTTGACGACGACGAGGTGCGCTCGGCGTCATTCGCCGTCTCGCAATGGCGTCAGTCGGCGGAGTTCCGGACCGCCGCCGGCAAGGCCGGCCGCATCGACGTCTTCTACGCCGACCGCGCGCCCGAGGCAGCCGAGGGTCCGTTCCTCGCCGAAGAGAGGAACCTGATCACTTCGCTTGCCGAGATGCTGCGGTCCTTCGTGGAGCGCAGGGAAACCCAACGTGCGCTGCGAGACGCCCACGCCGGGCTCGAGCGGCGCGTCGAGGAACGCACTGCAGAGTTGGTCTCGGTGAACCGGGAGCTGCAGGATGAGGTCGCCGAGCGGAAGCGCAAACAGGAACGCATCGACTTCTACCGCGAACGCCTGCGCTCGCTGGCGGCAGAGCTGTCGCTCGCCGAGGAGGCCGAGAGGCGCGCGATCGCCTCGGACCTCCACGACCATATCGGCCAGGCACTCACGACGCTCAAGATGAAGGTCGTGGAGATCCAGCGTAGCGCTGCGTTTGCCGGTTACGAGCCGACACTCGAGGAAATGCGCACGCTGCTCGACCAGACCATCAGGACGACCCGAAGCCTGACGGTCGAGATCAGCCCGCCTGTGCTCTACGAGCTGGGACTGGTCCCGGGCATCCGATGGCTCGGAGACCAGTTCACGAGGAAGCAGGGCCTTGCCATCGAGGTCTCCGCGACCGATGGCGGCGAGAGGGCGGACGAGGTCGTTCAGATCACTGTGTTCAAGGCGTTGCGGGAGTTCCTCGTCAACACCATCAAGCATTCGGGCGCACGGCGGGTCACGATGGCTATCGGCTCGAACGATGGCCGGCTGCTCGTGCGGTACCGCGACGACGGGGTCGGCTTCGACCCCACGACCGTGGAGGGTCTGGGCACGCGGACCGACGCGTTCGGTCTGTTCAACGTCCGCGAGAGGTGCGAGTATCTGGGCGGCCAGGTCGATTTCGACTCGAGCCCCGGGTGCGGCGTCGATTTCAGGCTGGAGCTGCCGCTCAGAGTGCAACTACCGAGGGAGCCTGCGCATGCCGGTTCGCATCGTCATCGCTGACGACCACCGCATCGTCCGGGAGGGGCTGCGCCACCTCCTCGAGAAGCGGACGGACTTCAACGTCGTCGGCGAGGCCTCGGATGGGGAGTCGGCCGTCCGTCTCGCGAGGGAGCTGTCGCCGGACATCGTCATCGTCGACATCTCGATGCCCGGCCTCAATGGCATCGAGGCCACGCGCAGGATCCTCGCCGAGCGGCCGGACATCAGGGTGCTGGCACTCTCGATGCACTCGGACCGCCGCTTCGTGATCGAGACGTTGAAGGCCGGCGCCTCGGGATACCTCCTGAAGGACTCCGCGTTCGACGAACTGGCCCGCGCCATCGAGGTCGTCATGGCGCGAGGGGCGTTTCTCTCGCCGGCGATCACCGAGATGGTCGTCCGCGACTACGTGGCTCAGTCCGGGTGCGACGACAACGCCGTGTTCTCGGTGCTCACCCCCCGGGAGCGGGAAGTGCTCCAGTTGATGGCCGAGGGCAAACCCACAAAAGCGATCGCGGCGCATCTCGCCGTCAGTGTCAAGACCGTCGAAACCTATCGCCAGCAGATCATGGAGAAGCTTGATCTGCACAGCGTCGCCGAGCTCACCAAGTACGCCGTCCGCGAGGGGCTCACCGAGCTCTAGTCGGCTCGTTGCGCCGGCGAAGGCGGGTCGGAGCACTCTGCGTTGCGTCGGTCGTGACTGGCCCCCCAGGGAAAGCGCACCCAGATTCCGGGCCTTTCGAACCCGTCTCCAGGGTATCCCCCGATTTTGCGATGACAGCGTGTTGCGTAGGCTGCATCCGGTGTGCCGGGCTGCCGGCAGGCGGCCCAGAAGGAGGGCGGATGGCCTTCGATACCGGAAACACGGGATTCATGCTGGTCGCTTCCAGCCTCGTCATGCTCATGACCCCCGGTCTGGCGTTCTTCTACGGCGGGCTCGTGGGCCGCAAGAACGTCCTGGCCATCATGATCCAGAGCTTCCTTTCGATGGGGTGGACATCGGTGATCTGGTTCATCTGCGGTTACTCCATGTGCTTTTCGGGCGATGTCGGCGGCGTCATCGGCAATCTCAACCATGCCTTCATGCTGGGAGTTTCCGCGACCGACGTGCTGCCGGGTAACAACATCCCGTTGTTCGTGTTCGCAGCCTACCAGATGATGTTCGCGATCATCACGCCGGCGCTCATCACCGGGGCTTTCACCAACCGCGTGAGGTTCGTACCGTACATGACGTTCCTCACCGTCTGGCTGCTCTTCGTCTACTTCCCGATGGTCCATATGATCTGGGGTGGTGGGATCCTCCAGCGCTGGGGGGTCCTCGACTTCGCGGGCGGCATCGTCGTGCATGCGATCGCCGGCATGGCGGCGCTGGCTTCCGTCCTCTTCATCGGTCGCCGCAGGGTTGTCGAAAAGGGCCCGCACAGCATTCCGCTCGTCGCCCTCGGAACAGGGCTGCTGTGGTTCGGCTGGTACGGGTTCAACGCCGGCAGCGAGCTGAGGGTCGATGCGGTCACCTCGCAGGCGTTCCTGAATACCGACACCGCGGCCTCGTTCGCCGCCGTCACATGGCTGGTAATGGCGTGGATCTTCGAGAAGAAGCCGAAGTTCCTCGGCCTGCTTACCGGGTCGATCGCCGGCCTCGCCACGGTGACGCCGTGCGCGGGCTATGTCACGCTGCAGGTGGCGGCGCTGATCGGCATCGTTTCCGGGATCGTGTGCTACTACGCGGTCAACCTGAAGAATAGGTTGCATTGGGACGACGCGCTCGACGTGTGGGGCGTCCACGGCGTCGGAGGCTTCCTCGGGATCGTGATGCTGGGACTCTTCGCGACCACCACGATCAACGCCAACGGTGCCAATGGCCTTTTCTACGGCAACTCCGCGTTCTTCGTCAAGCAGTTGGCCGCCGGTGTGGCCTGCAGTGCCTATGCCTTTTTGTTCTCCTACGTCGCCCTGGCGGCGATCAATAAGATCACCCCGGTTCGGGTCGGACTTCACGAGGAGGAGATGGGCCTCGACGCTGCGGAGCACGGTGAGGAAGCGTACCTCGCCGACTGATGCGCCTCGCGGTCATGGAGCATTCGGGCACTCGCGCGGAGGACCCCGCGCGGGTGGCCGTCTATCTCGCGAAGGAGGGGCCATGAGCTCACGATCGAGATCGACCGCTATCGTTCCGGCACTGTTGACCCTGCTCTCGGCGGCGTCGGCCGGCG
>PKYI01000057.1 GCA_003133645.1 Acidobacteriota bacterium
TCGTCGAGCGCTCCGCTGCGCGCGGCGGCGCCCGCCTCGGCAGCGAGCCGGGCGCCGTACTCAGTCACGGTGCTGAGCAGCACCTCGTAGCCAGCGGCCCGCATCTCCTCGACCAGCGCCCGCGCGTCGCTCGTCCCTCCGAGCACCAGGATCATGTGCGGTACCCCCGGGGGGTCACCATGCGCCCGTCGCGCACAAGCGTCGCGCTATTGCCGACAATGAGGATGGTCAGCATGTCGACCTCCTCCTCGCGGAGCTCACCCAGCGTGGTCACGTGCGCCTCCTGCCCGTCGCGGAGCGCGTTGCGCACCAGGCCGACCGGCGTGCCAGGCGCGCGCCGCTCGCGCAGGATGCCAAGCGCGCGCCGCAGCGGCTCGTGGCGCTTCGTGCTGCGCGGGTTGTAGAGCGCGATGACGAAGTCTCCGTCGGCGGCGGCCGTCAGGCGCCGCTCGATCACCTCGAGCGGCGTGAGCAGGTCGCTCAGGCTCACGACGGCGAAGTCGTTCATGAGCGGGGCGCCGAGGCAGGCTGCCGCGGCACTCGCCGCGGTCACGCCGGGCACGACTTCGACGATCACCGGCGAGCCGACCGGCAGCAGCTCGAGCACGAGCCCGGCCATGCCGTACACGCCAGCGTCGCCGGTGCTGATGACGGCGACGCGGGACCCGGCCGTCGCCTCAGCGACGGCCGCCTGTGCCCGCATCGCCTCATGCCGCATCCCGCTGGCGAGCGTGCGCTTGCCGACCACAAGGTCGGCGACCAGCTCGAGGTACGGTTTGTAGCCGACCACGACCTCGGCGGCGGCCAGCGCCGCCGCCGCCGCCGCCGTCAGGTGTTCTCGCCCGCCCGGTCCCAGGCCGACAAGCCACAGATATCCTGGGCCAGCGCCACCGTCACTCCGTCGCGCACCGTCCGCGGCGCGAGGAGCTCGGTCTGGGCGCCGGCCAGCATCGCTGCTGGTTCGCATACCGCGGCCACTCCTGTGATCTCTTCCACAAATCCCGGCTCACGCAGCACATCCTGCAAGACGCGGATGCGCTCCCGGTCGATGATCTGCACCGGCACCCGAAGCGTCGCCGCAGCGGCGAGGATGCCGGCTTCTTCGCTCTTCAAATCGATGGTGGCGATCGCCCGCACATCATCGCGACCGCGACCGGCAGCGGCAAGGGCTTCGCCCACTGCCGCCAGTACCTGGGCTTCGCTTACGCCCTTGCGCGCGCCCACGCCCACGACGAGGCGGCGGCGCGCTTCGCTGCCCGTCGTGACGATCGCCTGCCCGTGCGTCTCGGCGGCGATCTGCTCGGCCAACCGGTTGGCGCCGCCCTCGTGGCCCGAGAGCAGGCTGATGACGTAGCGCCCGGCGTCGTCGACGGCCACGATGGCCGGGTCCTCGTACTTGTTCACCAGGCTCGGGGCGATCGCCCGCACCACGATGCCGCTGGCCATCACGCCGACGATCGCGGCGTGGTCGCGCCAGAGCTCAGCGACGAAGTCTCGCAGGGCGTCTCCATGCACGCGGACCTCGGGGATGTACTGTCGGGCCGCCCAGAGCGTGACACGGCCGGGCTCGGCGAAACGCCCTTGCAGGCCGAGCCCAAGCCGCGCTCCCTCCTCCGACACGGCGATCAGCGCGATCGCGCCGCGGCGGGCGACCTCGATCATGTCAGTGGTCCTCGGGGGCCGGGCCATCGGGCGCGTCGGCGGCGGGGCCGGAGACGGCCCCGCCCTGCTGCTCGGCCCGCCGGTGCCCATGGCTGAAGCCGGCGTCGTAGAGCAGCGACGCGTCGCCTTCGTTGCGGAGCGCGTCGCCGACCAGAATCATTGCCGTCCGGTCGACCACGGCGGCGGCAGCCTGCGCGGCGATGGTCGCCAGCGTCGCGCGCACCACGACCTGCTCGGGCCACGACGCCCGCTGCACGATCGCCGCGGCGGTCTCCGCGGGATAGTGCTCACGCAGCGCCGCGACCGTCCCCTCGAGGTCGCCGGCCGAGAGGAAGATGGCCATGGTCGCACCGTGCGCGGCGAGGGACGCGACCTCCTGCCCCGCCGGCACCGGGGTACGCCCGGGCTGACGCGTGATGATGACGGTCTGCGAGACGCCGGGCGCGGTGAGCTCGACCGCAAGCGCCGCGGCGGCGGCCACGAACGAGCTCACGCCCGGCACGACCGCGTACTCGATGCTGCGCGCGTCGAGAGCGCGCATCTGCTCGCCGATCGCGCCGTACAGGCTCGGGTCGCCGGTGTGCAGGCGCACGACCTTCTCGCCGGCCGCGTGCGCTCGTGCCATCAGGTCGATCTGCTCGCCGAGGGTCAGCGAGGCGCTGTCGTGGAGCACGCAGCCCTCGCGCGTCCAGCCGAGCACGGCCTTGGGGACGAGTGAGCCCGCGTAGACCACCACGTCGGCCTCTTCGAGCAGGCGGCGACCCTTGACGGTGATCAGTTCGGGGTCGCCCGGTCCCGCGCCGACGAACCAGATCATGAGGTGACCTCCTCGTGGGGCAGGGCCGGCGGGAGCGCGCCGTCAGGCGCTCCTTCTCCGGCCCGGTGCATCAAAACGGTCGTGAAGTAGTCGCGGTCGCCCGACCAAGCCCGCAGGTCGGTGGTCGTGCGCACGCCCGCTTGTGAGGCCCGTCGCACGGCGACGGCCACGGCGCCGGCGCGCTCTGCCACGTAGGCAAGTGCCTCGAGGTGCCGATCGGCCTTCATGAACACGAGGTTCGGCGCCAGTTGAAGTAGGCCGGCCACGTCGACCGGCGGTTCGTCGGGCCATACAAGCAGCGGCTCGCGGCCCTCCGCCAGAGGCCGGCCGGCCGCCGCCGCACAGGCCGCCATCGCGGTCACGCCGGGAATCGTCTCGATGTCCGCCTCTGGAGCGGCGCGGCGCAGTGCCCTGAGCACGTAGCTCCAGGTGCTGTAGAACATCGCGTCGCCCAGCGTGATGAAGGCCGCGGGCGCGCCGCCGGCGGCGAGACGCAGCAGAGTCGTCGCCGCCTCGTCCCAGGCGGCCGCGAGCCGCTCTCGGTCCTCGGTCATCGGAAAATGGGCCGTGTGGACGTCGCAGCCTTCGGGCAGGTGCGGCCGGGCGATGCTGAGCGCGAGGCTCTCCCCGCCGCGGCGAGGCGCCGGAGCCAGGACGGCGCCGGCGCCCTGCAGCGCCTCCACGGCGCGCACGGTGAGTAGGCCGGGGTCGCCGGGTCCCACGCCGATGCCGAGGATCATGGCGCTCACGTCGCACGTTGGAGGTCGGCGCTCGTCACCCACACAGGATTCAGCGCCTCGAAGCGCAAAAGAGGCCCGGCCGGCACGCCGCGTGCGATGCTGATCTGGCTGCAGGCGAATCCGCTCCAAGGCGGCCGGCGCAGCGCCGCCGCCACGTTCGCCGTCGTCTCGAGGCAGGTGGTGTTGCAGACGACGCGGCCGCCGCTGCGCAGCAGCGCCGGCAGGGCCTCGAGAATGCCGCTCAGGTGACCACCACTGCCGCCGACTAGGACGCGGTCAAAGGTCCCGAGAGCGGCGAGCGCGCCCGGTGCCACGCCGACCTCCACGGTCACGTTGGTCAGGCCGAAGCGCTCGACGTTTTCTCGGACCAGCGCGAGGGCGGCTGCGTCACGCTCGAGTGCGACAACCTCGCCCTCGACGCACAGCAGGGCGGACTCGACGCTCAGACTGCCGGTCCCGGCGCCGACGTCGAGGACGCGGTCGCCCGGCCGCAGGCGAGCCGCGGACATCGTCAGTGCGCGCACCTCCGCCTTGGTCATCGGCGCGTCGCCGCGCGCGAACAGCTCGTCGGGAAGCCCGGGCGGCATGAAGCCGCGGAGGCGGCCGCTGGCGGCATCGCGTGTGCTCATGCGAGCTCCTCTCGTTCGATGAAGACGACCGACAGGCCGTCGAACTCGCCGGCCGCGACGGCGGCGACGTCGCCGCTCGTGATCCGCTCATCCGCCTCACCGAGACGCTCGAGCACGGTCACGGCCGCGTCGATGCCTGTCGCGGCGAGCGCGGCAGCCAGGGCCTGCGGGCTGCGCCTCGAGTCGGTGAGCGCCAGCACCCGCGGGTGCGCCGCGACGGCGGCCACGACCCCGTCGACGTCGAGCCCGTGCGCGCTGGCGAACCAGAGGTCGTGCCAAGGACGGCCGAGACGCGCGGCGGCGAGCTGCGCAGAGCTGATCCCGGGAATGGTGACGATCTCCGCATCGGGCAACAGGCGTCGCAAAGCAGTGGGGATGCCGAAGAAGCCGGGGTCGCCGCTGGCCAGCACGACGACGCGCGCGCCGGTCGCCTCTCGCAGCCGCTCTGCGACCTCGGCCATGTCGGCGCCGACGATGACGCGGCGGACGCCGGCGGGTGCGAAGCGCTCCAGCTGCCGGCGCCCGCCAACCACGACCTCGGCGCCGCGGATGGCCCGCCAGGCGACCGGCGTGAGCCACTCCTCCGCTCCGGGGCCCGTGCCGACGACGGTGAGCTCAAGGCGCGGCGCCCGGGCCGGCCGAGCCAGCGCCGCAGCGATCTGGTCGGCCGCAGCAATGGCGCGCAGCGCCGCCGAGCGGCCGAGGATCTGGCCGTCGTACCCGACGACGGCGCATTCGCAGCGCGTCACGGCAGCGCCGGCGCTGCGACGAGCGACCCGTTCGCCGGCGCGTTTTGCCGCGCGCTCGGCGACATCGTCCCAGACAGCGCTCATCCCTGCCTCGGAGAGCAGCGTCATGGCCGCCTCGACCGTCGGCAGCTCCAGAAGCCTGACGACGAGTGAAGGCGGCGCGCCTGCGGCGGCCGCCAGCGCCGCCAGAGTCTCGAGGCGCGCGTCCGCATAACGGCTGTGCGTGTTCCACACGCCGGCCGCGACCTTGACCAGCTTGCCGACGTGGCCGACAAGCATCACGCGCTCCACACCGGCGTCGGCGCAGCGGTCGAGCACATCGCCGACGAAGTTAGAGCACTGCACGATGGCCGTCTCGGCGGCGCCGAAGTGCTCGCGAGCGGCTCGTTCGCCGAAGCGCCCCGGCGTCAGGTACACCGTGCGCTGCCCGTCGGCAAGCGCCACGTCGACCTGCGGCAGCAGCGAGCGCAGCCAGGCGTCTTCCGATTTGGGCACGACGCGCCCGGACGTCCCGAGGACCGAGAGCCCTCCCTCGATGCCGAGCCGGCCGTTGAAGGTGCGCTTCGCCGTCTCCTCGCCGCCGGGGATGCTCACGGTGATCCGCAGCGCGCCGTCCGGCAGAACGGAGTGCACTGCGGTGGCGATCATCTCGCGAGGCACCGGGTTGATCGCCGGCTCGCCGGGCGTGAGCTGGAGGCCGGCCCGGGTGACGGCGCCGACGCCCGGGCCGGCCACGAACTCGATCGCCGGCTCGCCGGGCGGGACCTCCGCCAGCCGCTCGACCTCGACCTCGACGCTCATGCCGTTGGTGACGTCGGGATCGTCGCCCGCGTCCTTGACCACGCCCGCGCGAGCGCGCGCGTCGCTGTCGCGTTCGAGGAGCGCGACAGCGAGCGTCGCGCGCGCGCCGTCGGGCAGCTGCACCTCGACGGCGTCGCAAAGTTGGCCGGCCAGCGCCAGAACCGCGGCCTTGGCCGCGGCGGCGGCGCAGGTGCCTGTCGTGAGGCCGGTGCGAAGCCCGTCGCCCACGACCGTCAGGCCTCTCCTGTGAGCACGCGGAGCAAGGCATTCACAGCGGCGGCCGCCAGCGGGCTCCCGCCGCGCGTGCCCTCGATGGCGATGAAGGCGAGGTCCGACGCCATGAGGGCGTCTTTCGACTCCGCCGCGTCGACGAAACCGACCGGCACGCCGATCACGAGCGCCGGACGCGCCACGCCCTCGGCCGCTAGCGCCAGCACCTCACGCAGGGCCGTCGGCGCGTTGCCGATGGCCACGACGGCGCCCTCGAGCCGCGGCCCGAAGGTGCGCATGGCGCAGGCCGCGCGGGTGCGACCGGCGCGCGCTGCCTCGGCGCTCACAGCGTCGTCCGCGATCAGGCACTCGACCGCGCCGCCGAGGTCGCCGACTCGCCCCGCGTTCACGCCGATGCGTGCCATCTGCGTGTCGGTGAACACCGAGGCGCCGGCGCGCAGTGCCGTGACGCCAGCTTCCACCGCGTCACGCTGAAAGCGCACGGCCGTCGCGAGTGACGGGTCGCCGCTCGTGTGGACCAGGCGCTTGACCACGGCGCGCTCGCTAGGCGTCCAGTCGCCGGCGGGCAGTAGCGCATCGATGATCGCCATGCTGCGCACCTCGATCTCGTGCGGCTTCAGTCCAGACATGCGGCCTCCTCGGCGTGCTCGGCGAGGATGTCGACGACGCGGCGGTCCGCGCCCAGCGGGCGGCCGAAGCGGAAGGTCACGGCCGCGTTGCCAGCGACGAGCCCGGCCAGCATCGCGGGGACGTCGCGACGGATGTGGTTGCCGTCGAAGAGGAAGCAGGGCTGCACCGTGATCTCTGTAGCTCCCCGGTCCACGGCCGCTGCGACGGCAGCACCGAGCGAGGGTTCGGCGAGCTCCATGAAAGCGGCGTACACAGGTTCATTGCGCCGCGCCTGCAGCTGTGCGACGAGCTCGTGGAACTGCTCCGTGGCCACTGGGTTGCGGCTGCCGTGACCGAGAAGGACGAGGGCTGCGCTCATCAGTCTGCACCTCCGGGATGAGGAGAGCGGTGGAAGGCTCGGCAGCGCCCGAGCCAGTGCTCAAGCAGCGCCGGATACCCGGCGAAATGCACGTGGATGTACGAGGCGACGAGGTCGCCGGCGGCGTAGCCCTCCGGCGATCCGTCGACCAGGTAGGCGGCGTGGCGTGCGTTGTCGAGCTCGCAGGTGGAGTAGTGGAACTCGTGCCCACGCACGATTGTGCCAATCGTTCCAAGTAGCGAGTCGCTGAAGCAGCGAGCCTCGCGATAGCCCATGCCCTGCAAGCGGTCGTGCATGATCGCTCGCCCCGGCAGCGCGCCGACGAGCGGCCACGAACGGCCGTCGAGGTCGACCAGCGACTCGCACAGATAGAGCAGGCCGCCGCACTCGGCGTAGGCCGGCAGTCCGCGTGCCAAGGCGGCCGACAGCTGACGGCGCAACGACACATTGGCCGACAGCTCCGCGGCGTGAAGCTCTGGGTAGCCGCCGCCCAGGTAGAGCCCGTCGCAGGCAGGCAGCTCGGCGGCGTCCAGCGGGCTGAACAGCACGAGCTCGGCGCCGTACGCGCGTAGCAGCTCCAGGTTGTCGGCGTAGTAGAAGGCGAAGGCGGCGTCCCAGGCGACCGCGATGCGCAGCGTCCCGTTGGGACCTCGGTCTGAACCGGGGACCGGTGGGGCGGGCAAACCGGCGGCATCTGCCGTCGGCGCTGTCACGTCGGGCGCGTCGCCCGCGATCTCGAGCAGACGCGCGACGTCGAGGTGCTCCTCGACGTGCTCGCCGAGGCGGTCCATGACCGCGCCGACCTCGGCGCCGAGCTCGTCGGCGACCACGAGACCTAGGTGCCGGGACGGCAGCGTCAGGCCCTCCGCCGGCGGCAGGTAGCCGAGCACCTCGACGCCGGCCCGCGCGAGCGCCGCGGCGACCGAGCTTCGGGCACGTCGCGGCTTCCAGCGGTTGAGGATCACGCCCGCGACTTCGACCGCCGGGTCGTAAGTGCGGAAGCCGAGCGCGAGCGCGCCGGCGCTGGCGGCCAGGTGGGCGGCGTCGATCACCAGGACGACCGGCGCGCCGACGCGTTTGGCCACGTCGGCGGTGCTGGTCGGCGTGACCCCGTCGCGGTGGCCGTCGAAGAGCCCCATGACTCCCTCGATCACAGCTACGTCGAAGCCGCATCCGGCTAGCGCGGCAGTCACTGCGCCGTCGCCCATCATGAACAGATCGAGGTTGCGGCCCCGGACCCCGGCCGCGTAGCGCTGGTAGCCAGTGTCGAGATAGTCCGGACCGACCTTGTAGCCTTGCACGCGCAGGCCGCGCTGCCGCAGCGCCGCCATGAGGCCGAGCGCCACCGTCGTCTTGCCCTCGCCGCTGCGCGGCGCCCCGACGACCAGGCGAGGCACGGTCACGGCCGGGCCGGCGTTCGCCGCGCTCACCGCGCCGCCTCCGGCGGCGTCAGGGCGGTGAACGCCTTCAGCAGTCGCGCGTTCTGGGGCGCGTGGCGCGGGCTCACGCGCACGTACTGGGGCAAGCCGAACGAAGCGCAGTCGCGCACCAGGCAGCCGCGGCTCAGCAGCGCCTTCCGCGCGGCGGCGGCATCGCCGGCGTGGATGAGAAAGAAGCCCGCAGCCGTCGGCTCCACCGTCCACCCGCGGGCGCGCAGCTCCGTGACGAGCCTGTCGCGTTCCCGGCGCAGCAGCTCGACGGCCCGCGCGTGATGGTCGAGGTCAGCGAGGGCGACCACCCCGGCCGCCTGCGCACAGGCGTTGACATTCCAGGGCGGCGCGGCGGCGCGCAGAGGCGCTGCCAGCGAGACATCGGCGACGGCGTAGCCCAGACGCAGGCCCGCCAGACCCCAGTACTTGGTCATCGAGCG